>JAOAUK010000001.1 GCA_030157655.1 Polynucleobacter sp.
CATTATTTCTACAAATAATATTAAATCGATTTAATATACGATTTAATACATATAGAAATGATCGTCCATGAACTTACATCAATTTAGATTTGTCAGAGAAGCGGTTCGTCAAAACTTCAACCTCACTGAAGCAGCTAAGACCCTGTTCACATCTCAGCCGGGTGTTTCAAAAGCGATTTTGGAGCTTGAAGACGAGTTAGGGGTGGATATTTTTCGTCGCCACGGTAAAAGAATCAGAAACCTAACTGAGCCAGGCAAGCGAATACTGACATCCATCGAAAGAATTTTGATTGAGGTTGAAACCCTCAAGCGTGTTGGCAAGGACTTCGCTGCTCAAGACCAAGGTAACTTTGTGATTGCCACTACTCATACCCAAGCACGCTACGCCTTACCTAAAGTTTTAACGGAGTTCACCAAACGTTTTCCTAAAGTACGTGTGAGCATCCAACAGGGCAGTCCACAACAAATTGCTGATATGTTGATCCACGATCAAGCAGATATTGCGATTGCTACTGAAGGTATTGCTGGTATCGATGGCCTACTAGCACTGCCCGGATATCAATGGCAGCACGTGATTGCGGTTCAACCAGAACACCCTCTTTTATCCAAGAAGAATGTTTCATTAGAAGATTTAGTGGAGTACCCAATCATCACTTATGACAAAGCATTCGCGGGTAGAACAAAAATTGATAAGGCGTTCACGAGCAAAAACCTAAAGCCGGACGTGGTACTTGAGGCGATTGACGCAGACGTGATCAAAACTTATGTCGAAACTGGCATGGGCATCGGTATCGTGGCTGGCGTCGCATACGATGCTGAGCGCGATCGCAATTTAAGAGTCATCCCCGCTGGCCATTTATTTGGTAACAACGTCACCAAGATTGCAGTTAAACAAAATGCGTACCTGCGCTCTTTTGTTTATACCTTTATTGAATTGTTCTCACCAACCCTAACTCGCAAGCTAGTTGATCAAGCTATGTCTGGTGAAAATGTGGATTACCAAATTTAATTAAAAAGCACTGCTATTTTTATTGAGTGTTTTATTTTTTGGTTTTGAGTTTATTATTTAAGAGATTTCATAGCTAGCACCAGGGTACTGGGCTAGCTTCTCCACAAGATACGGCATGACATCTTGCATCGTGTCCTTAAGTGTCCACGGCGGATTGATAATGAAAAGGCCGCTACCCAACATACCAAAGCCTTTTTCATCTGGCTCTTGTACAGTCATGGCAATGTTGAGCGTTTTTTCAGATAACTGACGTAGTGACTCAATCATGCGGATGTGGTCACCTCTGGTCAAAATTGGATACCAAATGACATACACACCCTCTGCAAAGCGAGATAAGCCTTCCTCAAGAGCATCAACGACTTTAGGGTAGTCACTCTTGATCTCATAAGGCGGATCCATAAAGACCACAGCCCTACGTGTTGGTGGCGGCAATAATGCTTTTAATGATGCAAAGCCATCACTCTTAAATAATTTAGCCTGACGATCGCGCTCAAAGTTTTCTTGCAAGATCTCAAAGTCAGTTGGATGCAATTCAAAGAGGCGCATGCGATCATCGGATCGAATTGTTCTACGAATAACTTCTGGCGATCCTGGGTAAAGACTCCAATCACCTTTGTTATTACACAACTGAACCAGATTCATGTACTCCCGTAATGCTGGAGGCAAATCATCGCACTCCCACAAGCGAGCTACACCGTCCAAGTATTCTGATTTTGTGTTGGCATAGTCAGATGCCAATGAATACATACCAGCACCTGCATGGGTATCGATAACCCAATAAGGTTTGTCCTTTTGGTTCATGTACATCAGAATTTGCTGAAGCACACAATGCTTTAAAACATCAGCATGATTACCTGCATGAAAAGCGTGGCGGTATGCAAGCATTGGTCTATGGGGTTCGCTAGGATTTGATTTTTAGTCAGAATGACGAAGATGCAATCTTTGGTGCCGCGGGACGGACTCGAACCGTCACACCTTTTGGGCGGGAGATTTTG
>JAOAUK010000002.1:0-12171 GCA_030157655.1 Polynucleobacter sp.
ATTAAAGTCAAAAGCTAAAGTGCAATAATTCAACTAAAGCTTTAGATACCAGAAGTCACTCTTTAAGAGTGGCTTTTTTGTTGATCAAAGATTAGATCATAGTTGGGGTTTTGTAACTTCTAAGTTCTTGGCTAATTGCTACTTTAATTAGATCGACAAGTAACTTTCTTGTCTTGCATTCTCAGATCTGAGACCAGGAACCCAAGCTTTGGTTGGCAATCGGAATTTTTTTTCCAAATACTCTGCCCTCGCCTTCACATCTTTCCAGTCAACTTCCAAGTGAGGCCCCTTGAATGCAACCACCACCACATTACAGTCATGTACTTGCTGGAAAACCATCACTCGATTATCGAAAGCATCACAGATGTTCTTAATATTCGTTTTGAAACTCTTGTGATTACCAAATAGATTCACCGTCATAACACCTGGTGACTTTAATGAGTCATAGCAACCTTGATAAAACTCAGATGAACTCAATACTGGGCCTCTGGCTGTGGCATCGTATAAATCAACCTGTAGTAAATCTACTGACTCTTGATGCTTTTTGTAAGTCACATACTTGAGTGCATCGCCTTGCAAGATCTCAAGGTTCTTATTCGGCGCCGGCAAATTGAACATGACTCTTGCAGCCACAATCACCGCAGGATTTAAATCCACAGCTGTCACTTTGGCTTTTGGAAAATGCTTATGGGCAAACTTAGTTAATGCCCCCGTACCCAAACCTAGCTGCACCATATGAAATGGCTTCTTATGTATATCTTTATTAAGTCGCTTGTCATTCGGATCCAGAAATAACAACCCTGCCATCATCTGCTGCGCATACTCCAACTCAATATAGTCTGGATCATCGATACGCATAGCACCCTGAACCCACCAGGTACCAAAGTGCAAGAAACGTACCCCCTTCTCTTCCGAAAAAGTAACCGGTGCAAACTCAGGCTTGTTGTTGACTTTGGTTTTTTTAGATTTCTTTGCTTGCTTTGTAACTTTGGTGTTCTTGGCATTAGCCATGGCAGCCTCATGTAAAAGAACCAGACTCAAGGCTTGAGTCTGGTTCATGGTTTCTTGCATCAATGAATTAGATGAGCTTAATTAGTCCAGACTCTGGCGTTACGGAACATGCGCATCCATGGGCTAGCGCCATCAGCAACATCATTCCATTGCTGTGGAGCCCAACTCATTTGCGCTGTTCTAAACACACGCTCTGGGTGTGGCATCAAGACCGTGAAACGTCCATCAGGTGTGGTTAAACCAGTAATACCCTCTGGCGAACCATTCGGGTTCAATGGATAAGTTTCAGTCGGTAAGCCTTGGTTATCGACAAATCTCAGTGCCACCAAACCTTTAGCTTGTGTGTCTGCTTGATTACCTTGCTGACTAAAGTTCGCGAAACCTTCTCCGTGGGCGACAGCGATTGGTAACTGACTACCTGCCATACCCTGCAAGAAAATTGATGGTGACTGTGTCACTTCTACCATCACCAAGCGCGCCTCGTATTGTTCAGATTTATTGCGTGTGAACTTGGACCAAGTCTCTGCGCCAGGAATAATGCTGGCCAAATTCGACATCATCTGACAGCCATTACAAATGCCTAAACCAAATGTATCTGGACGATTAAAGTAAGTCTGGAACTGATCTTTGATAGATGGATTAAATAAGATCGATTTAGCCCAACCTTCACCAGCGCCTAAAACGTCACCATAACTAAAACCACCACAAGCCACTAAGCCCTGGAAGTCTTTTAGATTAACTCTGCCAGAAATCAAGTCACTCATGTGAACGTCATAGCTTGAGAAACCAGCCCAATCCATGGCATAAGCCATCTCTAAATGAGAGTTCACACCTTGTTCTCTTAGGATAGCTACCTTAGGCTTAACACCTTTGGCAATATAAGGTGCTGCCACATCTTCACTTGGATTGAATGTGAGCTTAGGCTGCATACCTGTATCAGCCAAGTTATCAACCAAATCATTTTCACTATCAGCGCAAGCTGGGTTATCACGCAAGCGGGCAATCTGCCAGCTCGTGCTTTGCCACAATTTTTGCAACACATGGCGAGGCACATCCAAAATCTTCTTCGCATCACGCCAAACTTCAACTTGACCTGTTGTATTAGGTTTAGCCACCACATGGCTACATGCGTATAAATTGTGCTCTTTCAAAATAGCGAACACAGTATCTCTATCTGAGCGTTTTACCTGGATCAAAGCACCTAACTCTTCATTAAAGAGTGCTCTCAAGGTCAAATCATTTCTTCTTCCTGATACTTGTTGCGCCCAGTTCTTAGCATCACCAAAATCTGATTCATGATCTTTATCCAAGACCAACATATCCACATTGAGGGATACGCCAACATGAGCGGCAAACGCCATCTCAGTAGTAGCAGCAAATAAACCGCCGTCTGAACGGTCGTGATAAGCCAACAACAAACCTTGGCGACGCATCTTAATGATGGCTGCAGCCAAGTTTTTAAGATCTTGAGGATCATCTAAGTCAGGGGTAGATTGGCCAGCTTGGTCAATCACTTGAGCCAAGATGCTACCCGCCATACGACTCTTCGATCTACCAAGATCAATTAAAACTATTTCTGTATCTAAGGCAGCACCCTGCTGATCTTTCAACTGAAGCAATGGTGTCGTTGTACAACGCGTATCAGTAACAGGTGCAAAAGCAGAAATAATCAATGACACTGGAGATGTCACCGCTTTCTTTTCTTGGGTTTGTTCATCTGCCCACTGGGTGCGCATTGATAAAGAGTCTTTACCTACAGGAATAGAAATACCTAATGCTGGGCATAACTCCATACCCACTGCTTTCACAGAATCAAATAACTTGGCATCCTCACCTGGATTACCACAAGCTGCCATCCAGTTAGCCGATAACTTGATGTCTTCAATTTTATCGATGTCAGCAGAAAGAATATTTGTGATAGATTCTGCAACAGCCATACGAGCAGCTGCTGGTGCATTCATGACAGCCAATGGCGTTCTCTCACCCATGGACATGGCTTCGCCACGATAGCCTTTGTAATCCATCAAAGTCACAGCAGCATCAGCTACTGGTACTTGCCAGGGACCCACAAATTGGTCACGGGCATTCAAACCACCCACAGTTCTATCACCAATCGTGATCAAGAATGATTTGCTAGCAACAGTTGGATGTTGCAAAACCAAGCTCGCAGCAATATCTAATTGCACATCAGTTAGGTCTACTTCTGGCAATTGTTTATCAATGCGTTTGACATCACGATGCATGCGTGGTGGCTTACCTAAGAGCACCTCCATCGGCATATCGATGGGCAAACGCTCATCTTTACCTTCAGGCTCTTTAGTGTCAACCAAGAACAATTGACGCTCAACCGTTGTTTCACCAACGACAGCAATTGGGCAACGCTCACGCTCACACATGGCTTGTAAAATCGGCAGGCTTTCTTTGGCAATCGCTAATACATAGCGCTCTTGAGATTCGTTACACCAAATCTCCGCAGGACTCATACCACTTTCCTCTAATGGCACTTTGCGCATATCGAAGATAGCTCCCAAACCTGCACCATCTGCTAGCTCAGGGAAAGCATTGGATAAACCACCTGCACCAACGTCATGAATCGAAACAATTGGGTTCTTATCACCCAAGGCACGACAAGCATTGATCACCTCTTGAGCACGACGCTCAATCTCAGGGTTGCCGCGCTGCACTGAATCAAAGTCTAAATCGGCTGTATTAGCACCCGTGGCCATGGAGCTTGCAGCACCACCGCCCATACCAATACGCATACCAGGGCCACCCAACTGTACCAATAGGTTGCCAGCTTTAATTTCTTTTTTATGAGTATGACCATCATCAATGGCACCAATACCACCAGCAATCATGATGGGCTTGTGATAGCCACGACGCTCACCATCAATGGTTTGCTCAAATACACGGAAATAGCCACCTAAATTAGGGCGGCCGAATTCATTATTAAATGCCGCACCACCCAAAGGACCTTCAATCATGATCTGCAAAGGTGAGGCAATACGCTCAGGTTTACCGTAAGCCTGCTGATCCCAAGGCAATTGACTGCCTGGTAAGTTCAGATTAGACACTGAAAAACCACACAGACCTGCTTTAGGTTTACCACCAATGCCCGTAGCACCTTCATCACGGATCTCACCACCAGAACCAGTCGATGCACCAGGATATGGAGCAATCGCTGTCGGGTGATTATGTGTTTCCACTTTCATCAAAGTATGTGTCAATCTTGTTTTTTTCACATACTCTTGCTGTTCATTAGGTGCCCATACCTCTGCCTCACAACCAGCCATGATGGCCGAGTTATCAGAGTACGCCACAATCGTGCCATTAGGCTGTAGTTGATGCGTATTACGAATCATCGCAAACAAGGACTTATCTTGCTCTAAGCCATCAATGGTCCAAGTGGCGTTAAAAATCTTGTGACGGCAATGTTCACTGTTTGCTTGAGCAAACATCATGAGTTCTACATCGCTTGGGTTGCGGTTGAGCTTTTTGAAGTTATCAACCAGGTAATCTACTTCATCATCAGACAAAGCCAACCCCATCGACGTATTGGCTTGTTCAAGCGCAGCTTTGCCACCCTTCAAAATATCAATGCGTGTGAAATGCTTATCAGCCAAGGTTTGATATAACTCAGATGCAGCATCAATGCTTGGCAATGTGATCTCTGTCATACGATCATGAATCGCTGCCAAAACCAATAAACGCTGATCGCTAGTTAATGATTTTTTACTCGTCCAGAAAAATTGGACGCCGCGCTCAATACGCAACACATTCAGACCGCAATGATGTGCGATATCTGTGGCCTTACTTGCCCATGGAGAAATCGTACCAATGCGAGGCGCTACAACTGCTTGATCCTGCTTACCCGAAAATAAACCTTTAGCTTCTACCAAGCTAAATGGTTCACCGTAGTTCAACAAGCCTTTTAAAACATTGAGATGCTCACCAGAAAGTTCCTCATCAGACCAAACAAAATGCACAAATTGCGCTTGGATCTGAGTGAGCTCAACACCTTGCTCTGATAATGAGCTTAATAGGCGCTGTTGGCGAAATTGAGAAAGGGCTTCGGCCCCATTTAGGCTTAAAAAACGACGATTTGCAGGCATCCTAGAATTATAAAACGAATAGGATTTGACCTCTTGTTTTTAAAGCTATTTTTGGTCTTTTTTAGACCCCTGAAATCACTCGCCCAGCATTTAAAACCATCTGACGCTTACACCGCTTGGCCAGAGCCATATCGTGGGTAACCAAAATCAGGGTGGAGCCAAGACCTAGGTTCAATTGAAAGAGTAAATCGATGATTTTTTGACCATTTTGCTCATCCAAACTGCCCGTGGGCTCATCGGCAAACAAAATATCAGGCTCCGTCACAAAAGCCCTGGCCAAAGCCACCCTTTGCTGCTCACCACCCGATAAGGTCTTGGGTCGATGTTTTAAACGGTCTCCCAAACCCACTTTTTCTAGCCAAACCTGGGCTTTAGCCGCAGCTTCAGATCTTGGCATACCAATGAGCTCCAAGGGTAATTGCACATTTTCTAAGGCATTTAAATGATCAATTAACTGAAATGATTGAAAAACAAAGCCTACGTGATGCGATCGAATCGCTGCGCGAGCGTTCTCGTCACCACCAGAAATGTCCTTTCCCATCAATAAAACGTGTCCTGCACTTGGAGTGTCCAAGCCAGCCAATAAGCCTAATAAAGTACTTTTACCAGAACCACTGGCTCCAACAATCGCCAAACTATCACCTTCTGATGCAGAAAAAGAAATATCATGCAAAATCGTTAGCGGGCCATCGACGGTGTCGACGGTTTTGCCTAAGCGAGATACATCTAAAACGGTTCTTGGTAAGCTTGTAGACATGACAGGTAGAGAGTGAATAATTTTTTAAAACCAACTAGTTGGATTCAACCAAGATACATAGTAATGGTCTTTGCACTATTGTGCATGTCTGTTTTGCACACACCCAGTAGCTTTGCTAGCAACTCCAAGATATTGATTGTCGGCGATAGCTTGTCAGCAGAATATGGGCTATCTCGAGGTGCTGGTTGGGTATCACTCTTAGAAAAGCGCCTTCTATCCAATCAATCACCATGGTCCGTGGCCAATGCCAGCATTAGCGGAGAAACCACCGCTGGCGGACAGACCCGCTTAACGAACTTACTAAAAACGCACCAACCTCAAGTTGTCATCATTGAACTGGGAGCAAATGATGCTTTAAGAGGTTTGCAACTTCAGGCCACAGAGAAAAATTTAAGGTTGATGATTCAATCATCCAAAAAAGCTGGTGCTAAGGTGTTGCTATTAGGTATGCGTATTCCACCTAACTATGGCGCGGATTACAGCAATCAATTCTTTAGCCTATTTGCCAAACTTGCTAACTCAGAACAAATTGAATATGTGCCATTTTTCTTAGAAAAAGTAGCTGACAAAGCCGAACTATTTCAAGCAGACCGAATACACCCTAACGCACAGGCACAGAGCATCCTATTAGAGAATGTCTGGCCCAAATTAAAACCTATGTTGAGTCGCTAAATAGGTTTTAACGGCAAGCTGATCACAAACTCAGCACCACCATACTGAGACACTTGATAACGGATACTTCCTTGATGTCTATCAACGATATGTTTAGATAGCCACAAACCCAAACCCATACCATCTTTTTTGTTGCTACTCATCAAATTAAAAAGATTTCCTCTCACACCCTCTTCAACACCAGGGCCATTATCAGCAACGCTTAATGTCACTTCATGTTGTGTCATGCTAGTAGATATATCAATCTTTTTATTCTGAATATTTGTATTAGATAAAGACTGAATGGCATTATTAATGAGATTTAATATTGCCTGACTAAACTCATTGCTATTAATAGCAATCAAGTTGGAACCATTGAGATTCAAATAAATCTGTATGCCGCAATCCTTAGCTTGTGGCGTAACAATAGGCATTAAATCTTGAATCAAGTCATTGAGATTAACAGGCGTTAGCTCCGCCTGGTCCTGTTTGAAGATATTTCTTAAGGTTGAAACAATCCGGGAGATCCTTTGATTATCGTGTTCAATATTTAAGATGACGTCCCTGATCTCGGATGAACTTTCAACGCCCTTATCCATCTTTAATTTTAAAAATTCCGTATTCAAAGAGATGGCGGTAATCGGCTGATTTAGTTCGTGCGCAATAGATGCAGACAATGCACCCGTGGCTGCCGTCTTATTTGCCTTCAATAGCGATGCAATTAACTCATCTCGCTCCAAAAGTAGCTTTTTGATCACTTCATTTTCATTGGAAAAAGCGGCGCTAGACAAAGCCATCTTTTCTGTCCAATAACTACCAATCGCAATATAAGCCACTGTATTAGCTACTAGCTGCGCTATCGTGAAAAAGATCAGGGCTTGTGGCAACTGCTCCACTCTTTGTATCGCCAATGATCCAACGGCTAAAACGATCAAGCGACAAACAGCGAAACTCAACTCAACTATCGTGGCGTATTGCAGGTAAGTTAATTGTGGTGATGAATTAACTTTTCTAATTAGACGCAATTGATAAATTTGAGAACCAAACAGCAATAAGGCCAAACCAACCATATAGGCCGTTCTGATCTCAAAATTACCGTAATGACGCAGTAATTCAAAAACAACAAAGAAAACAACAATCGATGATTTCGCCATCAAATCAAATCGACTAGAAACCGTTTGACTCAGGGACTTACAAAATAACCACTGAAAAATAGCCGCTACGTAAAAGAGCGTATTGGCAATAGTGAAATTAAATGCTGGCCGGCTAACATCATCCACAAAAATAACGCCAAAGCCAAAAACGAACAGCGCTGTGATATTTGCAATCAATGAACCCATCCAATAAGGGCTGGGTCTCACTAAATTTCTAGATCGATGATAGTGAAATAAACCGATCAATAAGCCAAATTGAATTGCAGCTAAAACGAAGAAATAAAGGGCGATTAATGGCTTTAACATAAGCAGAGTATATCGGTGAACCGGAATTAATAGAATGAAAAAAAGCCCTGATATACAGGGCTTTTGGTGAACTCATTTCTTTACTTAACTTGATTAATTTGCTTAACACCAGCTCGGTCTCGCACACTATCAAAATAAGTGGCTGCTTCAGACTGCGTACCTAACTGAGCAATTTGCTGAGCTTGGCTTGCTCTCAACTTAGGATCAGTCTTGCTCGGCTGCTGAATCTTAGTAACGCGATAAATAGCTAAACCACCACCAATTGCCTCAGCACTCACCACTGCTGGCAATTTAGATGAATCCACTGAAGTAACAGCATCAATGGCTGAGCCAGTTAGATCCGTTGGTTTATTTCTAGATACCCACTTTGCAGCAGCAAAACCTGCCACATCTGCTGGGTTTTTCTGTAATGCTTGTAACTTTTCTTGACCAGTCTTAATCGCTAAATCCTGAGCCATCTTTAAGCTCACTTGTTTTTTAACGTCTGGTGCTACAGCATTAAATGGCATAGCTGATTGAGGATTGTGAGCAGTAATACGCGCAGAAATAAGCTTACCTGGGCTTAACTCAAGCGCTTCAATATTGCGGCGATTCTTAATGGCATCATCAGTAAAGATAGCAGCCAGAACCTTAGGGTTATTGAGCGGATGATCAGCTGACAATGCATTGGCACCACCACGAGTTACCCCCTTAAATGCTTGAATTGATAATTTCAAGCGGTTAGCAACTGGACTCAAACTGTCTGGCTGTTCATAAGCCGTGTTGGCAAATAAATCAGCCTTTTCAGCATAAGCTTTTGCGTCTTTGGTATCTGCTTGCAACACCACATACTCAACATCAATTGTTTCTGGTGCTTGATACGCTGCCACATTCGCCTGGTAATAAGTTTCTAAGTCTTGTTGACTCGGATTAACTTTGGATAAGAAGTCAGCAGGAATAAAACGTAGTACTTGAACTTCACGCTCAGTCTCTAAGGCTTGAGAGACCTTCTCTGCTACTTTACGAGAACCAATGCCTGTTGCCATCACAGAAGTCAACACATGACGAGTCATCAACTCATAACGACGTGTACCTTCAAATTGATCTACCGTCATACCATTGCTCTTTAATAACTGAACGTAACGCTCATTATCAAATTTACCGTCTCTGTATAAGGCTTTGATTTCTGGGATTTGAGTCAAGTCACGAGCTAAAGCTTCAGGGCCAATTGCCAACTTCAGAGACTTCAATTCATAAGCCAACAAACGTTGTTGAATGATTTCACCTAACACCGATTGTTTAAAAGGTACGCTATTAACCATCGCTGAATCAACACGACCTTGCTGTTGTTGCAAACGATCAGCTCTAGCTTTAACAGCGTTATCTAACTCTTGACGCGTGATGCTGACACCATCGACTTTCACTAGGTCACTATCTTTGCCCATGTCGCGCACATAACTTTCAATGCCCAAGAAGACAAATGATGGAAGGATGAGCAATAGCAAAAGCCCCATCAGTAATTTTTGGTACTTACGGATCGATTCAAGCATGGATTTTGGTAGGTTTGACGTAGAAAAAGTCAGAAGAAATCTGTGGTGGGTGCTGAGAGGGTCGAACTCCCGACATTCGCCTTGTAAGGGCGACGCTCTACCAACTGAGCTAAGCACCCACAGAGAAGACGAGAGTATACAGCACCTTCATCCTCACTGCAAATTTTTTCAACTTTTGAGTTAATGTTTGTCCTGACACAAATGTTTATTAGTTCATTTGTGTCAGGGTCTTATGGCTTTATCAGTGTTTCAAGACTTCGCCTGTAGCAGCTTGGGCACTTTTGCTTGCCTCCGCAGCTTTGGCGATTTCTTCCGGAGTTAACTCTGGTAATGGCTCTGGCATTTTTTCAAGTGCCAACTCCAAGACCTTGTCAATCCAACGCACTGGAACAATCTCAATCGCATTCTTCACGTTATCCGGAATATCAGTTAAATCCTTGACGTTTTCTTCTGGAATCAAGGCCAACTTAATACCACCGCGATGAGCTGCCAATAGCTTCTCTTTCAAGCCACCAATCGGCAAGACTTCACCACGCAAAGTGATTTCGCCAGTCATCGCCACATCAGCTCTTACTGGAATACCTGTTAGAACAGACACCAAAGCTGTTGTGATGGCAATACCTGCTGATGGGCCGTCCTTAGGTGTTGCACCTTCTGGGAAGTGAATATGAATATCCTTCTTCTCAAAAGATTCTTCGGCAATACCCAATTTACGGCCACGTGAGCGAACCACTGAACGCGCTGCCTCAACAGACTCTTTCATGACATCGCCAAGCGATCCAGTTCTGATCGTGTTGCCTTTACCTGGCATCACAGCAGCTTCAATGGTTAATAAATCACCACCGACTTCTGTCCATGCCAAACCAGTGACCTGACCAACTTGATTTTTCTTCGCAGCTAAACCAAAGTCGTAACGACGCACTGATAAGAACTTATCTAGATTAGAGCCATCCACCTTGATCGGCGCAGCTTCTTTCTTCAACAGCAATAGCTTCACTACTTTTCGGCAGATTTTGCTGATCTCGCGCTCAAGCGCACGCACACCAGCTTCACGTGTGTAGTAACGAATGATGTCGCGAACGGCTGACTCATCAACTGCGATTTCACCAGCCTTTAAACCATTGCCTTTGATTTGCTTAGGCAATAGATAGCTCATCGCAATATGGGTTTTTTCATCTTCCGTATAACCCGCCAATCGAATTACTTCCATACGATCCAACAAAGGACCTGGAATATTGAGTGAGTTAGACGTTGCAACAAACATCACATCAGATAAATCGTAATCAACTTCTACATAGTGATCTTGGAAGGTATGGTTTTGTTCTGGATCCAATACCTCCAACATTGCACTAGCAGGGTCGCCACGGAAATCCATACCCATCTTGTCAATTTCATCCAAGAGGAATAATGGATTACGTACACCGACTTTGGTTAGACTGGTCAAAATTTTGCCAGGCATTGAACCAATATAAGTACGACGATGACCACGAATCTCTGATTCATCACGCACGCCACCTAAGGCCATACGAACGAATTTTCGATTGGTTGCACGCGCAATGGACTGACCCAACGATGTTTTACCAACACCTGGAGGTCCAACTAAACAAAGAATCGGAGCCTTCACTTTTTCAACGCGTTGTTGAACAGCGAGATACTCCAAAATACGTTCTTTGACTTTATCAAGACCATAGTGGTCTTCGTTAAGAACCTTCTCTGCATTGGTTAAATCATTATTTACCTTGCTCTTTTTCTTCCAAGGCAAGTTCACTAATGTTTCAATGTAATTACGAATCACAGAAGCTTCTGCTGACATCGGTGACATCAACTTCAGTTTCTTCATTTCTGATTCAGCTTTTTTCAAAGCCTCTTTAGGCATCTTGGCAGCTTTGATACGTTTTTCGAGTTCCTCGATATCCGCACCCTCTTCGCCCTCACCTAATTCTTTCTGAATGGCTTTAACTTGTTCATTCAAGTAGTACTCGCGCTGACTCTTCTCCATTTGGCGCTTCACACGCCCACGGATACGTTTTTCAACTTGCAAGATATCAATCTCACTCTCAAGGTGAGCCAAGATCGCCTCTAAGCGGGCAACAACCGTTGGTAGCTCGAGTAACTTTTGCTTCTGGTCCAACTTAATCGGCAAATGTGAGCAAATCGTGTCAGCCAAACGGCCTGCATCATCGATGCCCTGTAGCGTGGCCAAAATCTCTTGAGGAATCTTTTTGTTCAATTTGACGTATTGATCAAACTGAGAAACCACTGCACGACGCAGTGCCTCAATCTCTGGCACCTCTGAACTTGCAATCGCTTGAGGCGTTGCATCGCACATGAAATACTCTAAGCTGTCTTCTACATTGCTAACGTCTGCACGCTGAGTGCCTTCAACAAGAACCTTAACTGTTCCGTCAGGCAATTTAAGCATTTGTAGAATTTTTGCAATACAACCGACTGTATACAAATCTTCTACTTCCGGCTCATCTTTTGCGGCTGCTTTTTGCGCAACTAGCAAAACACTCTTACCGGTCTCCATAGCGGCTTCTAAAGCTTTGATAGATTTTGGTCTACCCACGAACAATGGAATGACCATGTGCGGGAACACCACCACATCTCTTAGCGGCAACAATGGCAGCTGGATGGGTTCAGAAGGAAGT
>JAOAUK010000002.1:12181-33360 GCA_030157655.1 Polynucleobacter sp.
TAACAAGTCACCAGGCATGGTTTATCTCCAAAATGTGTGTTTGTATTTTCCTACAGAGTAAGAATACATCTAATTTGGGGCTGTTTTAATCAAAAACAAGGGTAAAAACTAAGAAAAATGCGAAAAAAAGCATTTTTTCATCGTGCTCTACATGTGTGGTTATGAGTTTTGACATCCACCCGTATGTTAATTCCGCAAAATAATTATGTTTTTTATAATTAGTTTGCGTAAATGTTAACCATGGTTTACATTTATAGGGATGGTGACTATACTTAAAACAACTAAATTTAGCGATTGGTTTTCTGATCTAAAAGACTTAAAAGGAAAAGCGCGTATACAGGCCAGGATTGATAGAGTTGAACTAGGAAATTATGGAGACTGTGAATCTGTAGGTTGTGGCGTATTTGAATTACGAATCCACTATGGCCCAGGCTATAGGGTCTATTTGATGAAAAAAGGCAATCAAATTGTGATTCTATTAGCTGGTGGTGATAAAGACTCACAAAAAGGTGATATCAAAATAGCAATTTCGTTATCCAAAAATGTTTAGAGGAAAGTGATGACTAAAGAAAAACTAACCAAGTGGGATAGCGCAGAATATTTAAAAACAGAGTTTGATATCAATAATTACTTAGAGGCATGCTTTGAGGATGGTGACCCACAACTGATCACTCATGCACTTGGTGTTATAGCTCGGGCACGAGGCATGTCGCAACTAGCTAAAGATACGGGTATTAGTCGTGAAGGCTTATACAAAGCCCTCACAGATAACGGCAACCCTGAATTCTCAACTGTACTGAAAGTATTTAAAGCGCTCGGCTTAAGACTAAGTTTGAGGCCTATTAAACAAGCTTAAGAGGCAGCCTTCTCTGATGCTTCTTGATACAGCATCAGCGGCTTACCGTCACCATTGATAGTGCTTTCATCGATCACGACACGCTGCACATTCTCAAGGCTTGGTAGGTCATACATTACATCCATCAAAGCATGTTCAATGATTGAACGTAAACCACGTGCACCTGTTTTGCGAGCAATCGCCTTCTTAGCAATCGCACTTAAAGCATTAGGTCGAACCTCAAGCTCAACACCTTCCATATCCAATAATGCCTGGTACTGCTTCACCAACGCGTTATTAGGTTCTGTCAAAATCTGAACTAAAGCGGCTTCATCTAGCTGAGCCAAGGTTGCAACAACTGGCAAACGACCAATCAACTCAGGAATCAAACCGAATTTGATTAGATCTTCAGTCTGAACTTCTTGCAATAACTCTGAAATAGAACGATCGTCTTTGCCGCGTACTTGAGCACCAAAACCAATGCCGGCAGTCACAGTGCGTTGCTGAATCACCTTCTCAAGACCATCAAATGCGCCACCGCAGATGAAAAGAATATTCGTTGTATCAACTTGCAAGAAATCCTGATTAGGATGCTTGCGACCACCTTGCGGCGGCACTGAAGCCATCGTGCCTTCAACTAACTTCAATAAAGCTTGTTGAACACCCTCACCTGATACATCACGCGTAATTGATGGGTTATCTGATTTACGTGAAATCTTATCAATCTCATCAATGTAGACAATACCCTTTTGGGCTTTTTCAACGTTGTAGTCACAAGCTTGCAAAAGCTTCTGAATGATATTTTCAACGTCTTCACCAACATAACCGGCTTCAGTTAACGTCGTTGCATCAGCAATCACAAATGGCACATCTAATAATCTTGCCAAAGTTTGAGCTAATAGAGTCTTGCCTGAACCTGTAGGCCCAATCAAAAGAATATTACTCTTGGCTAACTCAACGCCGTTATGTACGGTTTTCTTATTCTTGCCTGCACCAGTAGTTTCGATATGCTTTAAACGCTTGTAGTGGTTATAAACCGCAACAGCCAATTGTTTCTTAGCATGATCTTGACCGATCACATACTGATCTAAGCTAGAGCGAATTTCATGAGGCGTTGGCAAACCTTCACGAGGATCTGCCTCAGGTAACTTGCCAACTTCTTCTGTAATGATGTCAGTACATAAATCAATACACTCATCACAAATGAATACTGAAGGTCCTGCAATCAGCTTTTTCACTTCATGCTGGCTTTTGCCGCAGAACGAGCAATAAAGTGGCTTCTCAGTTGAAGTAGTTGTATCGCTCATAAATGTTTATATAAATGAATTATTGAGTACTAGCGTTTTTCAATCACTTGATCGATCAAACCGTATTCTTTAGCCTGCTCTGCAGACATAAAGTTGTCGCGATCTGTGTCTTTGGCGATGGTTTCAATTGTTTGACCTGTGCGATCTGACAACACTTTATTCAGGCGCTCACGCAAATACAAAATCTCACGTGCTTGAATTTCAATATCAGATGCTTGACCTCGCGCACCACCTAAAGGCTGATGAATCATCACGCGCGAGTTAGGCAAAGAGAAACGCTTTCCCTTAGTACCGGCAGCTAATAAGAATGCGCCCATACTGGCAGCCATGCCCATGCACAAAGTGCTCACATCAGGCTTAATAAACTGCATCGTGTCGTAAATCGCTAAACCAGCAGATACTGAACCACCTGGAGAATTAATGTACAAAGAAATATCTTTCTCAGGATTCTCGCTTTCCAAGAAAAGCAATTGAGCAATCACCAAGTTGGCACTTTGGTCGTTAACTTCACCCACTAAGAAAACAACACGTTCTTTTAATAAGCGCGAGTAAATGTCATACGCACGCTCACCACGACCAGAAGTCTCAACCACCATTGGAACTAGTCCCAATGCTTGTGTATCTAGTGCGCTGTTATTGATGTTGCTCATATTCTTTTAGTCTCCAGGGTATCAGTAAGCGCTATTACATCTTGCTTAGTTCTTCAAAGCTTACTGCTTTTTCTGATACTTTGGCTAGACCTGTCACATATGCAACAACATTATTCTCAAGAACTAACGCTTCTACGTCAGCCAAACGCTTAGGATCACTGTAATACCAACGCATTACTTCCTTAGGATCTTCGTAGCTAGCAGACTGCTCTTCAATTTCAGCCTTGATTTGCTCTGGCTTCGCTTCTAAGCTTTGTTGCTTAACCAATTCATTCAAAATCAAGCCTAACTTAACTCGTTGCTCAGCTTGCGCTGTAAATAATTCAGCAGGAATCGGAGCATCTTTAGCATTAGGTACGCCACGAGCTGCCAAATCTTGACGAGCATTAGCAATCAAACGCTCTTGCTCTTGAGCAACCAAAACTTTAGGCACATTCATTTCGCATACTTTTGTTAAAGATTCCATCACTTGGCTCTTTAACAAAGTTTGAGTGCGACGAGTTACTTCACGAGTTAAGTTAGTACGAATCTCTTCGCGCATCTTAGCTACGCCTTCAGCAACGCCCAATGATTTAGCAAAATCATCATTTACTTCTGGCAAGTGAGGCCACTCAACTTTATTCATCGTGATCGTGAAGTCAGCTGTTTTACCCGCCACGTCTTTACCGTGATAGTCAGCAGGGAAAGCCAATGGGAAAGTCTTAGACTCACCAGCCTTCAAACCTAATGCAGCAGATTCAAACTCAGGTAACATGCGACCTTCACCCAATACAAATGAGAAGTTCTCTGCCTTACCGCCTGCAAATTCAACACCATCAATCTTGCCCACAAAATCAACAGTTACTTGGTCGCCAGTCTGCGCTGCAGTATTAGCACCGCCATTACCATGCGCACCATCTTCACCACGCACATGGTAGTGAACACGTTGTTTACGCAAAATATCCAATGTTTTATCAATTTCGACATCATTTACATCAGTCGTATTGCGTGTGATTTCAACTTTTGACAAATCACCAATAGTTACTTCTGGGAACACTTCAAAGGTTGCGTCATAAACCACTGGATCAGCAGTCATATCGCTCTTTGGCTCAAGACGTGGTTGACCAGCGATTTTTAATGATTCTTTTTTGCTGATTTCATAGAACAAGTTAGATGCGTGATCAAACTGAACTTCGAAATCTACTTGCATACCGTACTGGGCTTCAACCATTTTCATGGGAACCTTACCTGGACGGAAGCCAGCCATTTTGACTGTCTTAGATAATTTTTGTAAGCGCGCTGCGCGTGCTTTGTCAGTATCAGCTTTTGGAAAGCTTAGAGTAATTTTACGGTCTAAATTGCCGAGGTTTTCAATCGTTACAGACATGCTGGTATCCCGTTTAAGCTAAAAAAATGGAGGTAAATCAGAGCTTCAATCAAAGCCTCTAATCCCCGCCTTTGGTACAACGTTACAAAAGCTCACTATTCTACATGATGACAAGTAATTAGGCGCCCCCAAAACTAGTTAAATCATGGGAAAACAAAGACTTAGTCCTCTTAAGACGAAATTAATTACTTTGCAAAGTGCTTAAAAGAGCTTTTTCATTAAATTAACCAAGGGGTCACACTCTTACTCTTAGCCCCAGTGATAGCTATAAACTACATTAAATAAGACCGCTTTAAGGAAACCTTTATGAAAATGCTTCAAGAATTCCGCGCTTTTGCCATTAAAGGCAATGTGATTGATCTAGCTGTGGGGGTCATCATCGGTGGCGCGTTTTCTAAAATTGTTGATTCAGTAGTGGGCGATGTAATCATGCCGATTATTGCCTGGTTGATTGGTGGCAAATTAGACTTTTCCAATCTATTTATTGTTCTAGGCCACACCCCAGAGAATGTTCCCATGACCTTAGATGCCCTCAAAAAGGCAGGCGTACCTTTATTTGCTTATGGCAGTTTTTTGACTATTACACTTAATTTTGTTTTATTAGCTTTCATCATCTTCCAGATGGTCAAAATTATTAATCGCATTAAACTACAAGACGAATCAGAAGCAAGCATTGAACCCACTCCGACCCCTGAAGAGATTCAGTTGTTAAGAGAAATTAGAGATAGTTTGAAAAATAAGGAATTGAAATGATTACAACCCCATCAGGTTTGCAATACGAAGATACCGTTGTTGGCACTGGCGAAGAAGCTAAAAAAGGTCAATACGTGTCTGTGCACTACACAGGCTGGCTTTATGAAAATGGTCAAGCAGGCAAAAAATTTGACTCAAGCAAAGACCGCAATGACCCATTTGAATTCCCATTGGGTGGCGGCATGGTTATCAAAGGCTGGGACGAAGGCGTTCAAGGTATGAAAATTGGTGGCACACGCCGCTTAGTGATTCCTTCTGAATTGGGCTACGGTGCCTATGGTGCCGGCGGCGTTATTCCACCCAATGCTACTTTGCTATTTGAAGTAGAACTATTGGGCGTTTAAACCCCCAACAAAAAACGCCTCGATTGAGGCGTTTTTTTATGAGCCTTTGCGATAAGTTATTTTGATAAAAGCACTATCGCTTGCACAGCAATTCCCTCACCTCGACCTAAGTGCCCTAAACCCTCATTGGTTTTTGCTTTGACATTCACATGGCTAGCAGCAACACCTAAATCATGAGCAATGTTATTAACCATTTCAGGTATGTGAGGAGCCATCTTAGGAACTTGGCAAATGATGGTCGCATCCACATTACCCACCTGATAACCCGCCGCTTGAATCAATGCCAAGGTTGCTCTTAAAAGTACTCGACTATCCACGCCCCTATAACGCTCATCGGTATCTGGAAAATGTCGGCCAATATCTCCTAAGGCTGCTGCACCTAATAAAGCATCCGTGATGGCATGCAATAAGGCATCAGCATCTGAGTGCCCCAATAGGCCCTTGTCGTGAGGAATTTTCACGCCACCTAAAATCAAATCCCTACCAGCAACTAAGGCATGAAGATCGTAACCTTGGCCAATTCGAAAAGATGCTGTTGTCATTAATTGTTTCCCATACTCAGTATTTGATCCATTAAAGCCCAATCCTGCGGGTATGTCACCTTTAAGTTACGCCACTCACCGGCCACCAACAAAGGTTCGCACCCAACTCGCTCCATTGCACTGGCCTCATCTGTTACTTCAAAGTTATTTTGTATAGCCTCACTCAAAGCCTCGCTTAATGCTTGCAGGCGAAACATCTGCGGGGTTTGAGCCAACCATAAACCGTCCCTAGGCAAAGTCTTACCAATGCACCTAGGATTTTGAGCAGAAATCATTTTTAATGTGTCAGCCATGGGCATCGCCAAGATGCCTCCTGATACATACACATGCTCAGTGACTGCCAGAATCAAACGCCTTGCGGCATCTGCCGTTAAGCCAGGTCTTGCTGCATCATGCACCAAAATCCAATCATCCGAACCCACACCAGCAAGCGCCATGGCGCGCAACGTATTCAACACTGTTTCTTGTCGCGTCGCACCACCAGTGGGACTCAAATGAAAACGTGCATCACTAGGCCAACTATCTGTCGGCAACTCTTGCGCCTCTGGTGATACCCCCACCCAAACCGTCTTGATTTCTGGCATGGATAAGAAGGTGTTTAAGGCATGCAAGGCCATCGGACGACCAGCCAAAGACTCAAACTGCTTAGGCGACTGAAAGCCCATGCGGCTTCCCGTACCTGCACATGGCATTAATACGTGTAGCGCTGGAGTACTTTTTTGAGTGGTTTGTGCTGAATTCATACCCCAATTCTATAATGGCTAGCTTATGCAGAAGTTATCGGCTGATTCTTTAGCCAAATCCAGTTGCGTGACATGGTCACCCCCCCTACCCGGACCACGGGATGGGCAGCGCTTTACCGTCAATAATTTGATCGGCTCAGCAGATGCTGCCGTGATTGCTCAGCAGGCCCTAGAACATCGCCAGTCATTCTCTGTGATGGTCATTATTTGTGCCAATGCACTCGATGCAGCCAGGTTGCAAGAAGAAATACCAGTATTTGCGCCACAACTATCAGTGCGTTTACTGCCAGACTGGGAAATACTGCCCTACGATGCATTTTCACCTCACCAAGATTTGGTGTCAGAACGCCTAGCAACATTACATGAATTACTAATTGGTTCCTGTGACATTGTTTTAATGCCGGTGACCACAGCATTACAAAAATTAGGCCCCCCTAGCTTTCTAGCTGCACACACTTTTTTCTTTAAAAAAGGGGATAAGTTAGATGAGATGGCACTGCGTCTTCAGCTTCAACAAGCTGGCTATGACCCCGTCAGTGCTGTAGTTCGACCTGGCGAATATAGCCTTCGTGGCGGCCTCATTGATTTATTCCCGATGGGCTCAGCGCTGCCTTACCGCATAGATTTGTTTGGGGATGAAATCGACCAAATCAGATCGTTTGACCCAGACAGTCAAAGAAGTTTATTTCCGGTTAAAGAAGTACGACTGTTGCCTGGCCATGAGTTTCCCATGGATGAAGAATCGCGCACCGCGTTTCGTGGTCGCTGGCGCGAGGTATTTGATGGCGACCCAAGTCGCTGCAGTATCTATAAAGATATTGGCCTAGGTATTCCAAGTGCCGGCATCGAATCCTATCTGCCATTATTTTTTGAGACAAGCGCAACTGTATTCGATTATTTGCCGATGGCCAAAGGCCCAGTTTGGCTGGGCATTCATGGTGAGCTTGAATCAAATATCAAAGGTTTTTGGCAAGATACTCAACAACGCTATAACTTTTTAAGCCATGACTCATCAAGACCTGTTTTAGATCCAAAACAACTTTATTTACAAAATGATGAGTTATTTACCCTACTTAAAAATCATCCGCGCCTAGTTCTCGAGAAACAAAGCGCTAGCGATGAACCAATATTCTTTGAGTTACCTGATGTCTCTGTTAATCGTAAAGATGCTGATCCCATCAGCAAACTCAAACACCTCGTTCATAACACTAACTCTCGCATCATTATTAGCGCTGACAGCGCAGGTCGACGCGAGACCATTCGTCAACTCCTAGAAGAAAATCAATTAAAAGCACACCAAACTGACAGCTTGATTGACTTCCTTGGGTGCGACGCAAAATTAGGTATCACACACAGTGATATACATGATGGCTTTGTTTCTAAACAAGCTGAGCTAATAGTTATTACAGAATCAGAACTTTTTGCAGCGAGCGCCAGAACACGTCGCAAAGGCAAAGATAAAGAAGCAAGTAACGTTGACACACTGGTTAAAGATTTATCAGAGCTAAAAGTTGGCGACCCCGTTGTTCATGCAGAACATGGCATTGGTCGTTATCAGGGCTTAATCCTATTGGATGTTGGCAATGGCGAGGAAGAGTTCTTACATTTACTCTACGCCAATGCAGCAACTCTCTATGTACCAGTTCAACAACTGCAATTAATTTCTCGCTACGCCGGAGCTGACCCTGAAACAGCACCACTGCATCAGCTAGGTTCAGGTCAATGGGAAAAAGCTAAGCGCAAAGCCGCTCAACAAATACGAGACACTGCAGCAGAACTACTTAACTTATATGCTGCCAGAGCTTTACGCAAAGGTCATGCTTTTGAATTCTCTGCCCATGACTATGAGGCATTTGCTGAAAGTTTTGGCTTTGAAGAAACAGCTGACCAGGCCGCAGCCATCGCTGCCGTGATCCAAGATATGACTAGCGGTAAACCAATGGATCGCTTGGTTTGCGGTGACGTTGGTTTTGGTAAAACAGAAGTTGCTCTACGCGCCAGCTTTTTGGCTGTCATGGGTGGTAAACAAGTCGCCATCATGGCGCCAACCACTTTGCTTGCTGAGCAACACGCTGAAACCTGGAAAGATCGATTCGCTGACTGGCCTGTCAAAATTGTTGAATTGTCACGCTTTAAAACTACCAAAGAAATTAATGCTGCCCTTGATGCTATGGCCAAGGGTGAAGCTGATATCGTCATTGGTACGCACAAACTATTTTCTGCAGATGTGAAATTCCCACGCCTGGGATTAGTCATCATTGATGAAGAACATCGCTTTGGCGTTCGTCAAAAAGAAGCCCTGAAATCACTAAGAGCTGAGGTGGATGTCCTCACCCTGACCGCCACACCGATACCTAGAACACTAGGTATGGCCCTAGAAGGATTAAGAGATTTCTCAGTCATTGCCACCGCTCCACAAAAGCGTCTAGCAATTAAAACTTTTGTACGTAGAGAAAGTGACGGCATCATACGTGAAGCAGTCTTGCGCGAAATTAAACGTGGTGGGCAGGTGTATTTCTTACACAATGAAGTAGATACGATTGAGAATCGCAAACAATCTCTTGAGAAACTACTTCCTGAGGCTCGCATTGTGGTGGCGCATGGCCAAATGCATGAACGTGACCTTGAGCGAGTGATGCGTGACTTCGTCACGCAACGCGCCAATATATTGTTATGCACAACAATTATTGAAACTGGTATTGACGTCCCCACGGCCAACACCATCATCATGCACAGAGCAGATAAATTTGGTTTGGCTCAATTACATCAATTACGCGGTCGTGTTGGGCGCTCACACCATCAAGCCTATGCCTACTTAACGGTACCCGATCCAGATGCTCTGACTAAACAAGCCAAACTGCGTTTAGACGCTATTCAGGCGATGGAAGAACTCGGATCAGGATTTTATTTAGCCATGCATGATCTAGAGATCCGAGGCGCTGGTGAGGTGCTGGGTGATAAGCAGTCTGGTGACATCTCTGAAATTGGTTTCCAACTCTATACAGAAATGCTCAATAAAGCCGTCAAATCTCTTAAGAGTGGCAAAGAACCTGACTTGATGGCACCGATGGAAATCATTACAGACATCACGCTAGGCGTACCGGCTCTCCTGACGAATGACTATTGCCCCGATGTGCATGAGCGCCTATCACTTTACAAACGTCTATCAAGCGTTGAAACGCATGAAAAATTGATAGCCGTTCGCGAGGAATTGGTTGATCGATTTGGAGAGCTTCCAGAACAAGCTCAATCCCTATTTGAAACTCATCGCTTAAGACTTAATATGTCTCGCCTGGGCATTAAGAAAATTGATGCCAACCCTGTACAAATCACTATTCAATTTATCCCCAACCCACCAATTGATCCAATCAAAATTATTCAGTTGGTCCAGACTAATAAGCGTATTCAGTTGAATGGCCAGGATAAATTAAAAATATTGCCTGCTGACAAAGAGGCATTCATCACCCTCGCCCAACGCCTAGAAGCAATTAGACAACTTATGAAGCATTTAGGCGATACTGTCGTTAAGGAATAAACCTCAAGAACTTGATTATGCAAATTGCCCTATTTCACACAACGTCTACTCAAGAACAACTCATTAAAGAGATTGAAAAATCTCATGTTGTTAAATCTTCTTTAATCAAAACTGATAAAACGATTGTTTTGGAACTAAATGACATACTCAATCTTGAGCAAAGAAGTCACTTAAGGAATCTAGGCGTTTTACATCAAACAGATATTGGCTTCTTACCTAAACACTTCGTGCCAGCGAACATCAAAGTATTGGCGATGGATATGGATTCAACGCTGATCAATATTGAGTGCATTGATGAAATTGCTGATGCCGTTGGCAAAAAGAAAGAAGTATCAGAAATTACAGAAGCAGCCATGCGCGGAGAAATCAAAGACTTCAGCGAAAGTCTACGTCGCCGCGTGGCATTGTTAGAAGGCGTGCCTGCAGATGCATTGGAGGGCGTATTTAAAGAGCGTTTGCGCCTCAATCTTGGCGCTAAAGAATTAATTGCTGGCGCTCACGCAAAAGGTATCCACACCCTATTAGTCTCTGGCGGCTTCACCTTTTTCACACAAAAACTTCAAGCTGAGCTTGGTTTATCGGAAACTCATGCGAACCAGTTAGAAATCATCAATGGTCAACTAACTGGCAAAGTATTAGGCAATATTGTTGATGGTGCCGCCAAAGCAGCCTACGTTGAAGCTCGCTGCTTAGCTCTTCAAGCCAACAAACATGCTGCCGTAACAATGGGCGATGGATCAAACGACCTCCCTATGATGCATGGCGCAGGTCTATCTATCGGGTATAGAGCTAAACCAGTCGTTAAAGAAAAGGCCGATATGGCCTTTGACCATGTTGGCCTCAACGCATGGCTTGATCTTTTATAAACCATCAACAGGAGAGCTTGATGCAATTACTTCACACCATGCTAAGAGTGGGCAACCTAGATCGCTCCATTGAGTTCTACACCAAAGTGATGGGTATGAATCTAATTAGGCGCACCGAGCGTCCTGAGCAAAAATATTCTTTGGCTTTTGTAGCCTATGAACAAGGCAACGTCTCTAACCAGGCCGAAATCGAACTAACCTACAACCATGGCGTTGACACATATGAAATTGGCACAGCCTATGGCCATATTGCCTTAGGCGTTAAAGATCTTTACAAAACATGTGAGGATATAAGAGTTGCTGGAGGCAAAATCACACGCGAACCAGGCCCTGTTCAAGGAGGCAATACTTTAATTGCTTTTGTTCAAGACCCCGATGGCTACAAAATTGAATTGATTCAGAAATAATTAGTAACAAATTACTATTTCTAGGGGCTGTTTTATGAAACAGCCCTTTTTATTTCTTTTTCCTTATCCTTTCGAGCTTTCTCTTCTTCTGCAGTCTCTTGCAATAAGTCTGTTACAACCTCTTCCATACGGATATTGTCCTTAGGACAAATGGGAGCACCCATGGTGGCCCATTTTTTCAATAGACTCACCTCATACCCACATTGAGAACATTTAGCCTTAGCTCTTTGAGTGTTGTTTGCCCGCGGCGGCGGGAAAACAATCGCCTTATGAGGGTACTGGCCCAAACGCTCTGCCACCATCATCAATCGAACTTTTAATTCTTCACTAGCGTGAGCACTTCTAGCAGGGCCCTCCAAGCCGACGCACTGAGCAATTTCCTTAAAGTCTTGACCATGCCCACTATGACAGTCATCAATAGCATGACATAACTCATGAACCAAAGTATCCAAAACATCGACAGGATCTTCGATCTTAGGGGACACAAAAATCTCATTCACCATGTCACCAGAACGCTCTTTAGGCCAACATTGGCCCAAAGTTGTTCTAGGGCTGCTAGAGGCTGGCCAACCACAAGATACCTTGACAGGAGGAATGGCAAAACCTGCCTTTGAGAAAGTGGGCTCAAGAGCGTGAACGGCAGCCTGAAGCCAAGATTCACGGGTTGTGTGTGATTGCGCTATATTCGTGGTCATGTTGTTAAAAAAATTACCTATTTATTTACTTTTACCGCTTGCCCTAACAGCTTGCGATAGAAACGACTATGTTACTTGGCATTGCAAGGTGGATGCTAGCAATGCAGATGAGAAACCACTCACCATGATCCTAGAGGGATCAACCATGAAGGTTTCTCAACAAACTTACAACTACTGCGGCAGTCTAGGCCCCACTAGCCATTTTGATCTAAACTGCTCTGGCTACGCTGATCAATCAGCGATTAGCTTCAACTCAAAAACAGGCACCTGGAAAAAAGGTGACGAAACACTTAGTTGCGTATCCCTATGACAAACTCAAATAACCCTGACGCAACCTCTAACTCATCCCTATCAGTTAATGATGAGAACTCTGACTCACCATGTATTGGTATTTGCTCAACCTTATTCGATGATATTTGTCAGGGCTGCGGCAGAACAGCGATAGAGGTTTGTAACTGGGTATTTATGACCCCCGAGGAAAAGCAAGCCACTTGGACTCGCATCACCTCAGAAGGTACTGCTATGCGCTTTACTAGAAAAGATTAACCTTCGATCGATTGACTAGCCAAGTACTCTTCGTAAGTACCCTCAAAATCAGTCACACTACCGTCGTGACGAATTTCTAGAATACGTGTTGCCAAACCTGTGATGAATTCACGGTCATGAGAAACAAAGATCACAGTGCCATCATATTTTTCTAATGATGTTTGCAAACTTTCAATCGACTCCATGTCCATATGGTTGGTTGGCTCGTCCATGGCTAGGATGTTATGTCTTTGCAACATCAACTTACCCCAAATCATGCGGCCTTTTTCACCACCAGAAATCACTCTGACTGATTTACCAATTTCATTACCTGAGAACAATAAACGACCCAAAGTGCCACGAATAATTTGATCATCATCACCTGGCTTAGCCCATTGACCCATCCAGTCTAATAAAGTCATGTCATTAGGGAAGCACTCGCTAGTGTCTTGTGGCATGTAGCCAACGTCTGCATTTTCTGACCACTTCACAGAACCATTATCAGCAGCAATACCACCAAAACGCTCACTCAAGATTGACTTCAACAGCGTTGTCTTACCAGCGCCGTTTTCACCAATGATGGCAACTTTTTCACCAGGTCGAATGATGATTTTAAAATTCTTGAAAATATCTCTCTCGTATGACTTTGCCAAAGAATCACACTCAACAACGATGTTGTGCAATTTCTTGTCATACTCAAAACGAATAAATGGATTTTGACGTGATGATGGCTTGATCTCCGCCACTTCAATTTTTTCCAATTGACGCTGTCTTGACGTTGCCTGACGAGCTTTAGAAGCATTCGCAGAGAAACGACGCACAAACGCCTGTAACTCTTCGATTTTTTCTTTGGCTTTCGCATTGTTAGCCAATTGCTGGCTACGCGCTTGCATCGAAGCCAACATGTACGAATCGTAGTTGCCTGGGTAGACCGTCAAAGTGCCATAGTCCATGTCAGCCATATGCGTACAAACAGCATTTAAAAAGTGGCGATCATGCGAAATGATGATCATGGTGCTATTTCTAGCATTCAGAATATCTTCCAGCCAATGAATCGAGTGAATGTCTAAGTTGTTGGTTGGCTCATCTAATAACAAAACATCAGGGTCTGAAAATAGCGCTTGTGCCAGCAAAACACGTAACTTCCAACCAGGAGCCACTTCACTCATTGGGCCATTGTGCTGCTCAATAGGAATACCGATACCCAAAAGCAGTTCACCAGCCCTGGCTTCCGCCGTATAACCACCGAATTCAGCAAACTTAGTTTCGAGCTCAGCAGCTCGCATGTAATCCTCATCCGTTGCTTCAGGATTAGCATAAAGTGCGTCCCGTTCTGCAGCAGCATTCCACATATCTTCGTGGCCCATCATCACCACATCTAGCACTCGCTTATCTTCATAAGCGAATTGGTCTTGGCGCAACTTACCCAAACGAATATTAGGCTCAAGAGACACGTTACCCGCTGATGGCTCTAGATCAGAGCCCAAGATTTTCATGAATGTAGACTTGCCACAACCATTGGCACCAATCAAACCATAACGGTTGCCACCGCCAAATTTGACAGAAATGTTTTCGAATAGAGGCTTCGCCCCGAATTGCATGGTGATATTTGCTGCTGAAAGCACGTTATTTGCCCGTAAAAGTGTGAGACAACCAAAGCCGTCTATTTTAACCAATCCACTGAATCAGTAGAGAGAATCTGTATTAGGCGCAGTTTGCCTTAAGAATATAGCCCGATGTACTAGCAAAGAGGCTCGCTCTACGGCCTACTGGCAGGGTCAACTTATCTGGACAATGCCCAAACGGCAAGCCAGTTAAAACAGGGACAGAATCACCCAAGCGCTGACGAATAGCATCAATGGTGGCATCTAAATCGTAACCACGATCAACCTCACTCAAGCGGTAAGATGAGATATCACCCAAGATCACCGCCTTTTGCTGTGCTAAATAACCTGCATCAATTAATTGCTGCAACATTCGCTCAATGCGATAAGGATGTTCATTGACATCTTCCACAAACAAGATGCCACCTTTAACTTGGTCTACAGATGGCAAATAGTCAGTGCCCAAGAGTGATGTGAGCATTGTCAGATTACCGCCCCACAGAACAGCATCACTCACGCCCAAAGGATTTGCCATCACTTGTGGCGCAATGACCTCAATCTCGATGACTTTTTCTGTCATAGCAGCATGAAAATGTTTCCATGTGAATTCAGAAACATCGCCACAAAAATCATAACTAAACATCGGGCCAGCAAAACTAGATGCGCCTGTCTTAGCAAAAAGCGCCAAACCAAAGGCTGTGAAATCGCTGTGACCAACTATCTTTAGACCTTGATTCACTTGTTTAGCAATGCCAGTCCAGTTAATTTGATCTAGCATGCGACTTAAGCCATAACCACCACGCAAAGCCATCACTACCTGATTTGGAGAAACAGTAACAAGATCATTAATTTCTTTAAGACGCTCATGATCTGTACCAGCAAATCTCTGGAACTGCCTATGACCACACTCAAGATTGGTCACGCTAATATTTTTTTGTTTAAACCAAGCTTCCCCATTCACCAAGATATCGGTGTTGGGTAATGACCCTGAAGGAGCAATGAGATGCAAATTCATGAAGCTTGAGCTCTACGTTCTTTAAAAAAGTCTTTCAAAATCTGAGCGCACTCTTCTGCTAGTACGCCACCTTCGACCATTGTATGGTGATTTAACTGTTGATTGTCAAAGAGATTCAACACACTATGCACACAACCTGTTTTAGCGTCAGATGCTCCATAAACAACTTTAGATATCCTAGCATGCATGATCGCACCGCAGCACATCATGCAGGGCTCTAAGGTCACATACAAGGTAGTGTTGGGTAATCGGTAATTAGAAAGATGTTGACCGGCCGCTCTTAAAGCAGCTACTTCTGCATGAGCGCTGGGGTCATTATTGCTAATGGGTTGGTTGTGCCCTGTAGCTATCACCTGATTGTCAGAAACCAGCACAGCACCAACAGGTACTTCTCCGAGCGCACGAGCTTTTTGAGCCTCGACTAGAGCCAATTGCATGAACTCTAGATCTTGCTCACTAGGCATGAACATCTGCCCAACAGTTAGGCGTTTCGTATAAACGCAAACGACTTAAATTTAAGCGGCCGCCAAAACGCTCTTTAAAAATTGGTTCTAAAGTTGAAAACGCTAATTGAGCAAGATTTTCAACCGTAGGAATCGAATCCATCACTACAGTTTTGTGATTAGGAATACTTGCCAAAAAATTAACCAATGCATGATCTTCTTTGGCGACTAAAAAAGCATGATCCCATTTTTGAACAATTTCTTCATTAGTAATTTTTTTGATATCACCAAAATCTAATACCATGCCGTCATCACCATGACCCTTGTGACTCAGCACATTCCCCATCAAAGTCACCTCAAGGACATAACGATGACCATGCACATGCTTGCAATGGCCATCATGATGAGGAATTCGATGGCCAGCATCAAACTCTAGGCGACGGGTGATTTCGATTTTTTTATTCATATTCTTCTGCTTAGCGAATACCCAAAATTTTATGAGTTTGAGTACTTAAACGCCATAAGGGACGAGATTGGCAGATTTTAATGGCTAATTCTGTATTAGCGGCTTTATTAGGCCCATCTAATGGTTGAAGAAAATGATGTTTAAAAGACATTTTTTCAAAGCGCGCTAGTAATTGTGGCAATTTCCCCTCATGCCCCACTTGAGGGATGACCAACTTGAGCTCATCACCTTGAACTTGCAACAAGTCAGAACCATATTTGGGGCTCACACAAATCCAGTCAATACCAGCAGGCGCACGCATCGTGCCATTAGTCTCAATTGCGATCTTAAAACCCAACTGATGTAGCTCATCGATTAAAGCTTGGTCTAACTGCAACAAAGGCTCACCACCTGTGAACACCACATACTTATGATGAGGATCACCATCGGCCCAAGATTGATTAATGGCTGCCGCTAATAACCCGGCAGATTCAAACTTACCACCACCATCACCATCGGTGCCAACAAAATCTGTATCGCAAAATTGGCAAACAGCTGTGGCACGATCTTCTTCTCGGCCAGTCCACAAATTACAGCCACTAAAACGACAAAAGACGGCAGCACGACCTACTTGCGCACCCTCGCCCTGAATCGTTAGAAATAACTCCTTAACGCTGTAAGTCATCAGTATTGACTTATTCCCACTCGATCGTGGCTGGTGGTTTACCGCTGATATCGTAGACAACTCGGTTAATGCCACGAACTTCATTGATGATTCGGTTCGAAACTCGACCTAATAGGTCGTGCGGCAAATGAGCCCAATGAGCTGTCATAAAGTCTTGCGTTTGAACAGCACGCAAAGCAACTACATATTCATATGTTCTACCATCTCCCATCACCCCAACTGATTTAACAGGCAAAAACACTGCAAAAGCTTGACTCGTTAAGTCATACCAAGATTTGCCGCTGTTCTCATCAATGGTTGAGCGAAGTTCTTCAATAAAGATAGCATCAGCACGACGCAACAAATCAGCAAAGTCTTTTTTCACTTCACCCAAAATACGCACACCCAAGCCCGGGCCTGGGAATGGATGACGGTACACCATCTCATGCGGCAAACCTAATGCAACACCCAACTCACGTACTTCGTCCTTGAATAACTCGCGTAATGGCTCTAACAGCTGCAGCTTCATATCTTCCGGTAAGCCACCTACGTTGTGGTGACTCTTAATCGTATGGGCACCCTTCTTGCCTTTACCAGCTGACTCAATCACGTCAGGGTAAATAGTGCCTTGCGCGAGCCATTTAGCATTTTTAATTTTTCCAGATTCAACTTGGAAAACTTCAACAAATTCTTTACCAATAATTTTGCGTTTAGCTTCAGGATCGGAAACTCCAGCCAACTCACCCATGAACTGAGCAGTAGCATCCACATGAATAACTTTTACGCCCAAATTCTTAGCAAACATATCCATCACCATCTTGCCTTCGTTCAAGCGAAGCAAACCATGATCAACGAATACACAAGTTAACTGTGCGCCAATCGCGCGATGAATTAAAGCGGCAGCAACACTTGAATCAACACCACCAGACAAACCTAAAATAACTTCATCAGTGCCAACCTGTTTGCGAATTGATGCAACGGCTTCAGCAATGTAATCACCCATCACCCAATCTGTACCGCAGGCACAAATTTGATGAACAAAGCGCTCAAGAATTACTTTACCTAAAACGGTGTGCGTAACTTCAGGATGGAATTGAACAGCATAAAAACGACGATCTTCATCAGCCATACCAGCGATTGGGCATGAATCCGTAGACGCCATTAACTTAAAGCCGGCCGGTAATTCAGTAACTGAGTCACCATGACTCATCCAAACTTTCAAAATGCCATGACCTTCAGGCGTCGTGAAATCCTGAATATTTTCGAATAACTTCGTGTGACCTCTTGCACGAACTTCTGCGTAACCAAACTCTCGTGACTTACCTAAAGATTCAGCAGTTGCAACCTTGCCGCCCAGCTGCGCAGCCATCGTTTGCATGCCATAACAAATACCTAAAACAGGTACGCCCAAATTGAAAACAACTTCTGGTGCGCGAGGCGTATCACCCTCTGTCACTGAACTTGGACCGCCCGACAAGATAATGCCCTTACAGCCCTGCTCCTTCACAAACTTTTCAATAAAGCTTGGATCTACATCGTAGGGATGAATTTCTGAATAAACACGTGCTTCGCGTACGCGTCTAGCAATCAATTGGGTCACTTGTGACCCAAAGTCCAAAATTAAAATCTTGTCGTGCACAGTAATCCTAAGTATGTGACAAATTAGTCGAATTAATCGATGTGGTAGTTTGGAGCTTCTTTAGTAATTTGCACATCATGAACATGTGACTCGCGCATACCTGCAGAAGTGATCTCAACAAAACCTGCTTTTTCATGCAATTCAGAAATTGTTTTGCATCCGCAGTAACCCATAGAAGAGCGAATACCACCCGTCAATTGATGAACAATGGCTAATACGCTTCCCTTATATGGAACACGACCTTCAATACCTTCTGGTACCAATTTGTCTACGTTTGCACTGTTATCTTCTTGGAAGTAGCGATCAGCTGCACCATCTTTCATGGCACCCACTGAACCCATACCACGGTAGCTCTTGTATGAACGACCTTGGTACAAGAACACTTCGCCTGGCGCTTCTTCAGTACCTGCGAACATGCCACCCATCATCACGCAATGCGCACCAGCCGCTAAAGCTTTAGAAATGTCGCCAGAGTAACGAATGCCACCGTCAGCAATTAATGGCACGCCCGTACCCTTTAGCGCTTCAGACACGTTCACAACCGCAGTAATTTGCGGAACACCCACGCCAGCAACAATACGGGTTGTACAAATAGAGCCTGGGCCAATACCCACTTTTACGCCATCAGCACCATGAGCAACCAAGGCTTTAGCTGCTTCGCCTGTAGCAATATTGCCGCCAATCACCTGAATCTGTGGGTAATTCTTCTTCACCCACTTCACGCGATCTAATACACCCTGGCTATGGCCATGAGCTGTATCAACAACAATTACATCAACGCCCGCTTTTGCGAGTAATTCAATGCGCTCATCATTATCTGGACCAACGCCCACAGCTGCACCAGCAATCAACTGGCCACGGCCGTCTTTACTTGCTAGAGGATGTTCTTTGGCTTTCAGAATATCTTTAACCGTAATTAGACCGCGCAACTCAAAATTGTCATCAACAACCAATACGCGCTCTAAACGATGCTTATTCATCAAGCGTTTAGCTTCTTCTGGAGATGAACCTTCTTTGATAGTTACAAGACGCTCTTTAGGAGTCATCTTGTCACGAACTTTGGCATCCAAATCTTCCTCAAAGCGCAAATCGCGGTTGGTAATAATACCCACCACCGTTTTGCCCTGAAGCACAGGAAAACCTGAAAAACCATGTTCTCTTGATAGATTAATCACATCACGAACAGTCATATCAGGTGAAATCGTGATTGGATCACGCAAAACACCAGACTCATAACGCTTAACCTTGGCCACTTCACGAGCTTGTTCAGCGGGCGTTAAGTTCTTATGAATAATGCCCACACCGCCCTCTTGAGCCATCACAATCGCCAAGCGACCTTCTGTGACCGTGTCCATCGCAGCAGACACTAGTGGAATATTGATCGAAATATCACGAGTCAGTTGAGTACCCAACTGAGCATCACGTGGTAGAACCGCTGAATAAGCGGGAACGAGAAGCACATCGTCAAATGTAAGTGCTTTTTGTATGAGTCTCATGCAAAACCCCTATGCGCAAAAGCGAATTATAGAGGTTTTATGACGGTTTGCTCAAAAAACGCCCTTTTCTGCCCGCTGCCTTAGCCTGCAAGCGGTTATCAAGGTTTTTATTAGCCTTTTTTCGGCGGGCTTCCATCGGGTCAATCAGCAGCTCACTATATAGCTCCAACCTGTCCCCGTCATAAATGGGGCTATCCCAGTCCTTACGTTTACCAAAGACGCCAAAACAGCCTTTTCTCGCAATACGAGGGTCATTTGCTGAGCTGGCAATTTCTAATTGCATCAACGCTTGCCCAACCGTAACTGGAGCATCCTTAGGAAAATCTAGCTGCACCGGAGTCATAACCGGGTCACCCTGACGGCAATCACAGAGCAATATATTCAATTTATGCCCCATATACTTGATCGGCTCTTTTAACAAAACCATCGACAAAAGTACCAGCAATCACGCCAAACACTGGGCCAATGATTTTTTCTAATAAGACGCTCTCAAACTCATAATGCAACTGAAATTCTATTTTGCAGGCATCTTCTCTTAGAGGTATGAAGCGCCAGTTACCGTGAAACTTTTTAAATGGCCCATCCACAAAGCTCATATCAATGGAAGTTGGGCGAGTATTGATATTCCGAGTATGGAAGAACTGCTCCAATCCCTTAAATTTAATATGGATTTTAGCGTCCAGAATCTCTTCAGTTTGCTCATAGATCTCAACGCCACCGCACCAGGGTAGGAAATCTTGGTACTTAGCCACATCAATGACCAAGTTATACATTCTCTCTGCAGAATGCCCAATGAGTACTGTCTTAAATACGTCTGCCATAATCTCGTATTCTAACGATATAAATATATGAGCATCATTGATAACAAAAAAGCCTTTTTCGACTACTTCGTAGAAGAGCGATTTGAGGCAGGAATGGTCCTACAGGGATGGGAAGTAAAAGCCATCCGGGAAGGTCGCGTTCAAATCAAGGAAGCTTATGTCGTTATTCGAGACGCCGAGATTTATCTGATTGGCTGTCATATCAGCCCTCTCATCTCCGCTTCCACCCACGTTCTAGCCGATCCAGGCAGAACCAGAAAACTTCTTTTGAATGCCATTGAGATTAAAAAATTGATCGGCAAAGTAGAGCAACGTGGCTACACCCTAGTGCCACTCAACCTTCACTTCAGCAAAGGTCGAGTGAAGTGCGAAATCGGTCTAGGTCGCGGCAAAAAACAACACGATAAACGCGAAGCGACCAAAGATAGGGACTGGCAAATAGAAAAAGCCCGAATTATGCGTTCGGGCTCCAAGATAGCGGACT
>JAOAUK010000003.1:0-23658 GCA_030157655.1 Polynucleobacter sp.
ACCTACGCACGCTTTCCAGGCGTGTGACTTAAACCACTCATCCATCTCTCCGTGAAGAGCGCAATTATATACGCCCCCATGATTTGGCGAGTTGGGCTTATTCAGCCTCTGCCATGCCGCCAACAACGTGGCTAAAGCCACCGTCAACGTAAGTGATTTCACCAGTAATGCCGCCAGCCAAGTCAGACATCAAGAATGCAGCTGCATTACCCACGTCTTCAATTGTGACGTTGCGGCGTAATGGCGCATTGGCTTCAACGAAATCCAAAATCTTGCCAAAGCCTTTGATGCCTGATGCTGCCAAAGTTTTGATTGGGCCTGCTGAAATGCCATTGCAACGTACACCTTTAGGACCTACTGAGTTAGCTAAGTAACGCACACTGGCTTCTAGAGATGCTTTTGCTAGGCCCATGGTGTTGTAGTTAGGCACCACCATTTGTGAGCCAAGGTAAGTTAATGTGAGCAATGCTGACTTGTCATTAAGCATTGGTAGGGCAGCTTTTGCCATCGCTGGAAAGCTGTAGGCAGAGATATCGTGAGCAATTTTGAATGATTCTCTTGATAGGCCATCCAAGAAATCGCCAGCAATCGCTTCGCGAGGGGCAAAACCAATGGAATGGATCAAACCATCAAATTTAGGCCAAGTAGCAGATAGGTCAGCAAATAGCTTGTCGATTTGCTCATCGCTACCCACATCGCAGTCAAAAATCAGTTTGCTATCGAATTCAGCAGCAAATTCAGTAATACGGTCTTTGAAGCGTTCCCCTACATAAGTAAAGGCTAATTCAGCACCTTCACGATGGCAGGCTTTGGCGATACCATAAGCAATAGAACGGTTAGAAAGTAGGCCTGTGAGGACGATTTTTTTGCCGGCTAAGAAACCCATTTTTGCTTCCTTTTATCTTTTTGATGCATTTGTTAATGTCTAATTACAATTGTCACACATGCTGATGATTAGACCCTTACTTCTGCCCGCTATTTTAAGCCTATTCATAATGGCTGGAATAGGTCTGTCTGGCACTGCTTGGGCTGCTCATGGATTTGCCCAGTATGGTGATTTGCTATACCCAGCCGGGTTTAAGCATTTTTCTTATGTCAATCCAAATGCTCCAAAGGGTGGCACACTCAATTTGCCCAACCCTGATCGAAGAACGAGCTTTGACAAATTTAATCCATTCACTTTAAAAGGCGTCACTGCTCCTGGGATTGCTCAGTTGATGTTTGAAAGCCTTTTGATTGGTAGTGCAGATGAGATTGCATCATCCTATGGCTTGTTAGCTGAAGATGTAACTTTAGCTAAAGATCAGCTCAGCGTTACTTTCCGTTTAAGAGCCCATGCCCGATTTAATGATCAATCTCCGGTATTGGCCAAAGACGTCAAATACTCTTTTGATACCTTGATGAGTAAGTTGGCTAGCCCACAATTTAAAACCGTTTATGCAGATGTGAAGCAGGCTATTGTGGTGTCTGAGCGAGTGATCCGCTTTGACTTTCATCGCAAAAATACGGAATTGCCACTGCTGGTGGGATCTATGCCGATCTTCTCTGAGAAGTGGGGTAAAGATGCGGTAGGTGCGGGTAAGCCATTTAATCAGTTGACGTTTGAAAAACCTATTGGCAGCGGCCCATATCTGATTGAGTCTTATGACATTGGCAAAAGTATCATCTTTAAGAAAGACCCTCAATATTGGGGATCGGATCTAAACGTTAGAGTTGGATTCTTTAACTTTGATCGTGTCTCTTATCGTTTGTACAAAGATGACACAGCTAGACTAGAAGCACTCAAGGCTGGTGAGTTCGACACCTTGGTTGAGTATCGAGCTAAAAACTGGGCCAAGAGTTATGTCGGCCCTAAATTTAGAGATGGCACATTAAAGAAACAACATTTCTCGCATCGCAATGGCGCTGGTATGCAAGGTTTTGTGATGAATATTCGCAAACCTATTTTTCAGGATCAGCGTGTCCGTGAGGCTTTGACTCTTGCGCTGGATTTTGAGTGGATGAACCGCCTCTTGTTCTATGGTCAATACCATCGTATTGATAGTTATTTCTCAAATAGTGATCTAGGCGCTTCTTATCAGCCGGCAAGTGTGCCAAGTGCTGCCGAGAGGAAAATATTGGAGCCTTTACAAAGAGCTTACCCCAAGCACTTCCCAGCAAAAGCGTTGGGTCCTATGACTCTACCGGTAACAACAGAGGCGCCATCTAGCTTGCGTCAAAACTTAAGACAAGCAAGAGAATTGCTAGCGCAAGCAGGGTGGGTTTATAAAGATGGTGCACTCAGAAACGCCAAGGGTCAGGCTTTTGAGTTTGAGTTCATGGATGATGGTGGTGCCATGTCTCGTTTGGTATTGGCTTATGCACGCAACTTAGAAAAGTTGGGTATCAAGGTTGATATCAGAACGACTGATTACGCCCTGTATCAAAAACGTTTAGAAGAATTTGATTTCTACATGACCAGCATGAAGTTCCCTGATTCTCAAAGCCCAGGTAATGAGTTGTGGGATCGCTATGGTAGCGAGTCCGCATCGACCAAAGGTGCTGACAACATCATTGGGGTGCAATCACCAGTGGTGGACGCATTAATTGGTGAAATCGTCAAAGCGCAAACTAGAAAAGATTTGATTACTGCTACAAGAGCATTGGATCGAGTGCTAACTCATAGTTATTATGTGGTGCCACATTGGTATAGCCCGACTCATCGCGTAGCCTATAAATCAGATTTGGCATTTCCGCAGCCACCTAATTATTTTGCAGCAGAGTCATGGATACTTTCTACTTGGTGGCGTTTGCCAGTATCAACTAATAAAGCAGGAGTCTCTCAGTGAACGGTGCTTTATTCCGCTACATCTTTAAGCGTGTCTTATTAATGATTCCTACTTTGTTAGGTGTGATTACTTTGACATTTGCCGTGATTCAATTTGTGCCAGGCGGCCCTGTTGAGCAAATGATGTTGGAACTCAAAGGTCGTGGGGAGGCGAGTGTGGGCGCGGGTGAGTCATCTGGTGGCGGTGATACTTACCGAGGGCGTCAGGGTATTGATGAAGAGCGTTTAAAGGAAATCAAAGCGCTGTATGGCTTTGATAAGCCGGTACATGAAAGATATTTTCATATGCTTAAACGTTTTGCCATGTTTGATTTGGGCCAAAGCTATTACCAGCACAAAAGCGTTTGGGAATTGGTTCTATCAAAAATGCCAGTTTCAATCAGTCTGGGGCTGTGGACCTTTTTAATTACCTATCTGATATCAATACCTCTGGGTATTAAAAAAGCGGTGAGGGCGGGTACTAGGTTCGATACTGCTACCAGCGTGGTCATCTTGATTGGCTACGCCATTCCGGGGTTTGTGTTGGGTGTGCTCTTATTGGTTTTATTTGGAGGTGGTAGCTTCCTCCAGCTCTTTCCATTGCGTGGTTTGACATCAGATAACTGGGCCCAGTTAAGTTTGATGGGTAAGGTCATGGATTATTTGTGGCACTTAGTCTTGCCTATTACCGCTTCAGTGCTAGGTAGTTTTGCTGTCATCACCATTTTGACCAAAAACTCTTTCTTAGAAGAAATTCGCAAGCAATATGTCATCACAGCCAGAGCCAAAGGCTTGAGTGAAGATAAGGTTCTATGGAAGCATGTGTTTCGTAATGCCATGATTCCTTTGGTGACAGGCTTTCCTTCAGCATTCATCGGAGCATTTTTCACGGGCTCTCTGTTGATTGAAACGCTTTTCTCATTAGACGGTTTGGGTTTGCTTTCTTACGAAGCGGTGGTTAAGCGTGACTATCCCTTGGTATTAGGTACCTTGTATTTATTTACTCTGATTGGTTTGGTTACTAAGCTGATTTCAGATATTGCGTATGTCTTGGTAGACCCCCGCATTCAGTTTGATAGCCAAGGAGGTCATTCATGAGCATGACCTTGATTCGCCAGCTGCGTGAGAGTGATCAATGGAATCGCTTTAGGGCCAATCGCTTGGGCTACTGGAGTTTATGGATATTTGTGGTGTTATTCGTATTGAGTTTGTTTGCAGAGATCATCGCCAATGATCGACCTCTCTTGGTGAGGTATGAGGGTAGCTTCTACGTACCAATCGTTAAGGACTATTCGGAAAAAACTTTTGGCGGCGACTTCCCCACGCCTACAGATTACCTTGATCCTGACATAAAAAAAACTTTTAGCAAAAAGGGTAATTGGGCCATATACCCACCGATCACTTATCGTTACGACACGCTCAATTATTTTGCTAAAGAGCCTAATCCTGCTTCGCCATCACGTGATAATTTATTGGGCACCGATGATCGTGGCCGTGATGTATTGGCTCGCTTGATCTATGGTTTTAGATTGTCGGTCTTATTTGGTTTGTGTCTAACTATTATTGGTGTCTTGATCGGTGTGTTGACCGGAGCTTTGATGGGTTACTTCGGTGGGCGCTTGGATCTCATATCGCAACGTGCTATTGAAATTTGGAGTTCCATGCCAGAACTCTATTTGCTGATCATTTTTGCATCTATCTTTTCTCCCAGTGTTGGGCTGCTGATAGTTTTGCTATCACTATTTGGTTGGATGGGGCTATCAGATTATGTGCGCGCAGAGTTTTTGAAGAACCGCTCTTTGGAGTATGTGCGTGCAGCACAAGCTCTTGGGTTATCCAGCCAACAAATCATGTGGCGCCACATTCTGCCAAACAGCTTGACTCCAGTGATTACATTTTTGCCATTTAGGATGAGTGGGGCGATCTTGGCGTTAACCAGTTTAGATTTTTTAGGCTTGGGTGTCCCGCCAGATAAAGCTAGCTTGGGTGAGTTGTTGTCTCAAGGTAAAGCTAACTTAGATGCTTGGTGGATTTCTTTATCAACTTTTTTGGTTTTAGCTGGCACATTGATGTTGCTTACTTTTATGGGCGATGCTTTGCGTGATGCTTTTGATAACCGTCGTGCAAAGCAGGGGAATGGCCTATGAGCCAAGGTATGTTGGTCGATATTCAGAATCTAACAATTCGCTTTGGACGCAAAGTGGTCGTGAATGATTTGAGCTTGCAGGTGGCCGAAGGTGAACGCATTGCCATTGTTGGTGAATCTGGTTCAGGTAAAACGCTCACTGGTTTGTCCTTAATTGGTTTATTACCTGAGGGTGGCAATGTTGCTGGAAGTGTTTCCATCAAGGTTGGTCGTGAACAGACAAAAGTACATGATTTACTAAAATTATCAGAGAGCCAGTTGCGTGGTATTCGTGGCAAAGACGTGGCCATGATTTTTCAGGAGCCCATGACAGCTTTGAACCCACTTTACACAGTGGGCAATCAAATCATGGAAGCTGTGCAATGTCATGAGCCGTCACTCAGTCATCATGAGTGCAAGGCTAGAGCAATTGCCCTGTTAACGAAAACCGGTATTCCCCATCCTGAGGAGCGTTTTTCTTATTACCCGCATCAACTCTCTGGTGGGCAGCGACAGCGCGCCATGATTGCTATGGCTTTGGCTTGTAAGCCAAGGTTGCTCATTGCTGATGAACCTACTACAGCGTTGGATCCAAGTTTGAGACTGCAGATTTTGGATTTACTGAAAGAGTTACAAGAAGATGCCAAAGCAGATGGTGGTATGGCCGTTATTCTTATTACGCACGATCTGAACATGGTGCGCTACTTTGCAGAGCGTGTTGCCGTGATGCATCAAGGTAAGTTGTTGGAGTGCCGTTCAACTGAAGAGGTATTTGAAAGACCTGAACATCCCTATACAGAGAGTCTTGTTCACAGCACACCGGTCAGGAATGTTTTGCCATTGGTGCCGATTGCGCCAGTTTTACTCAAGGCCCAAGATGTTTGTGTGGATTACCCGAAAGCGGGTAGTGGCTTTTTGAGCACAGGTATTAAGAAATTTATCAGAGGCTTACATTTCTCAGACTTGTTTAAGCGTGAATACGAGTCTGTGGTTAAAAACATCAGCTTGGACTTAAAACAAGGCGAGACTTTGGGCATCATCGGTGAGTCTGGTTCAGGTAAGTCAACTTTGGCGATGGCTCTATTGGATCTTCTTGGTCAGACTGGTGCTAGAACCAGTGGTCATGTTGAGGTCTTAGGGCACTCATGGTCAAAAATGTCTCCTAAAGAGCGTAGTCAGTTAAGAGCATCCTTTCAGGTGATTTTCCAAGACCCATTTGGTTCTTTATCGCCGCGCATGACAGTTGGGCAAATTGTTGGCGAGGGATTGGCTTTGCATCAACCCACTTTGTCAATCGATGGCAGAAAAGCCAGGGTCATTGAAGTGCTTAAAGAAGTGGGGCTTGATCGCACAGCTTATAACCGTTATCCACATGAATTCTCAGGCGGTCAACGACAACGGATTGCTATTGCTCGGGCACTAATTTTAAAGCCACAGATTTTGGTCTTGGACGAACCTACTTCTGCACTGGATGTGACCATTCAGAAGCAGGTTTTGACCTTGCTTTCAGATTTGCAGCACAAGTACAACATGGCTTACTTGTTGATCAGCCACGATCTAGAAGTGGTTCATGCGATGTCGCACCGCATCATTACCTTGAAAAAAGGTAAACAAATCAATCATGTAGCGGTATAACCTTAGGGTAGCTTGTAAGCAACTGTTCAGGTTATAATGTCCCTTCATGTCAAAAATACAGCAAAAGCTTCTCGCATTGTTCGTAGTGATTGGATCGCTCCAAGCCCCATTGGTCTTGGCGCAGTCTGCTACTGAGCCTGAAGCGTCTAATCGCATCACATCAGTTGCTAGCCAATTAGCTAATACGGTGACCTCATCTGTCGTGGACGGCACTGAGTCATTGATTAATAACGCGATGCAATTAATCGGTGTGCGTTATCGCTGGGGTGGTAACACACCACAAAGCGGTTTGGATTGCAGCGGTTTTGTGCGTTATGTATTCAATGACACATTCGGTTTCTTGTTGCCACGTAAATCTGCGCAGATGAGCCAAGTTGGCTTAGAGATTCGTAAAGATGAACTGCGTCCTGGCGACTTAGTGTTCTTTAACACCATGCGTCACGCTTTTTCACACGTTGGTATCTATGTGGGTGATAACAAATTCATTCACGCGCCATCTAGAGGTAAATCTATTCGTGTGGATGATATGACTAAGGCTTACTGGGAAAAACGTTATAACGGTGCGCGTCGCATGGAAGGTTTTGATGCGATGACTGAGCAACAGCGCCAACAGTTATTGCTTGATTACCAAGAACGTATTGAAAAGTCAGGCAGACTCTAAACAAGCAATTCATCAAATAACAAAAAAGAGCCGCGAGGCTCTTTTTTATTGATCAGAGTATTAAATTACTTCATCCCAAGTTTGCTCTTAATTTCAGCCATTTGTTTCATGGTGGCTTCTTCACCAGCCAAGATGGCGGCGTTGCGAGCTTTGAAGTCGGTGCCCTTCATATTGCTAAGTGGTGGACGAATAACTACTTGAGCATTTTCTAATTCAAATTGGTTGATGCTTTGACCCATGATGGAAGTGGTTTGTAACAAAATGCCCAGTGTGCCGCTGCTATCTTGGGTGCTTGGTTCTGTGGAGATGTTTACTGCAATCACAAAGTCAGCGCCCATTTGTTTAGCGTATCGAACTGGTACAGGGGACACTAAACCGCCATCTACGTATTCATGACCGTTGATGGTGGTTGGTTGAAATACACCTGGCACACTGCATGATGCTCTGACAGCTTGACCTGTGTCGCCACGGCGGAAAAGTACGCCAGCCCCAGTTTGTAAATCTGTAGCAACAATACCTAATGGCATGGCCATGTTTTCAATCGTCTGATTTTTTAATAAACGGTTAATGCTTGTTTGTAGGGCGTCGCCTTTGATCATGCCGCCGAATTTCCCCGAGAAGGGTAGAGCCCAATCTGTGATGGATGCTTCATCTAGGGATAAAGCAATTTTGTTGAGATCAGTGCCTTTATTACCTGCTGCATAGAGTGCTGCGATCACGCTGCCAGCGCTTGTGCCAACAACTAAATCAGGTTTAATGCCGCTAGCCTCTAAGGCTTTAATCACCCCAATGTGTGCAAAGCCACGTGCAGCTCCGCCGCCTAAGGCTAATCCAATCACAGGTTTTCTACCCATCCAACTAGCGCAACCAGGTAAAGATAGTGCGCTAATTGCCCCCAAACTGACGGCGGTCAAGAAACGTCTTCTAGAATTGTGGTAATCTATATGAGAATTATTCTCAATTGTATTTAATTGATTACGTAAAACGGAGCGGTTCTTCATATGTTTGTATGCAAAAAATCCTTGTTGGCGGCAGTAGCTACAGTAGGTCTTGCCACATCATTGCCAGCATTATCTCAGTCTTCTGGAGTTTTGAATTTATATTCAGCTAGGCACTATCAAACAGATGAAGCACTTTACGCAGACTTTACCAAGCAAACAGGTATTAAGATTAATCGTATTGAAGCCGATGACAATGCCTTATATGAGCGTTTGCGTAGCGAGGGTAAAAATAGTTCAGCCGATGTTATCTTGATGGTGGATGCTGCTAGATTGTGGCGTGCTGAGATTGATGGCTTATTCCAGCCAGTTAAATCTAAAGTATTGGAAACCAGAATACCTAAACAGTTACGCTCAAACGATACTGGGCAAGGTAGTCAATGGTTTGGCTTTTCTACACGTGCTCGCGTGATTGTTTATAACAAAGCCACAGTTAAACCTAGCGATGTGGATACCTATGAAAAATTAGCAGATCCAGTAAATAAAGGTAAGGTATGTACACGTTCTGGGTCTCATCCATACATGTTGTCTTTAATTGGCGCCATGTATGAACGTAGTGGTGAAGTTGCTACCGAAAAATGGGCTAAAGGCATGGTTGCCAATATGGCCCGCACACCGAAGGGTGGTGATACAGACCAAATCAAAGGGGTTGCATCTGGTGAGTGTGGTGTAGCTTTAACTAATTCCTATTACTTAGCGCGATTAATCAGATCCGATAAACCAGCTGATCAGCAAGTAGTTTCTAAGATAGGTTTAATTTGGCCTAATCAAGCCAGTTCAGGCGCGCATATGAATGTAGCAGGTGGTGCTGTAGCAAAAAATGCTCCTAACAAAGCGGCGGCTATTAAATTCTTGGAGTATTTAGCCAGTGACTCAGCTCAACAGTACTTCGCTGATGGCAATAATGAGTGGCCTGCAGTGAAATCTGTCAAAACCAATAATCTGGCGCTAAACAAATGGGGTAGCTTTAAAGAGGAAAATATTTCTATTGCTGCAATTGGTAAAAATCAAATTTATGCGCAAAAAATCCTAGATAGAGTTTCCTATAAGTAAAAAGAAAGCCTAGAATCTCAGGCTGACATGAATACACAGCCTGAGACCCTCCATAAATACAGTGATGCCTGTTATCACTGTGGTGGTGACTTAGCCCAAGATGGTCTTTACGAGGCTGAGTTGGGTGGAGCGCCACGGTATTTTTGTTGTGCTGGTTGTATGGCGATTGCTCAAACAATACATGGGCAAGGTTTAGACGCTTTTTATGCCAGACGCATTCCTTTAGGAGGCAAGCCAGAGGGCTTAGGTCATTTAGGTAATCAGGTTCCTGAACATTTACTCGCCTACGACGATTCAGTTTTGTTGGATCGTTTTACGCGACCATCAGCACAATATCCCGGTGAGATTGAAACAACGCTGCGTTTAGAAAAGATTCGCTGTGCTGCCTGCGTTTGGCTTAATGAGCAGCATCTAAAACGTTTGCCGGGAGTTAAAGACGTACAAATTAACTACGTGACTCAACGAGCGATTGTCAGATTTGACCCTCAACAGGTTCAGTTATCAAGGCTGTTACATGCTGTTGAGCAAATTGGTTATGAAGCTTGGCCATTCGAACCATCGATGAGTGCTGGTATTGCAAAAAAAGAGCGCCGTCATTTATTGATGCGTTTAGGGGTGGCCATGTTGGGCATGATGCAGGTGATGATGTATGCCTGGCCAACCTACACTGATGCTGAAGATTTGTTGGCTGAGCATGCACTTCTTTTAGATTGGACCAGTTGGGCTCTGACAGTGCCTGTAGTTTTTTACTCAGCAGGTCCGATGTTCGTTGCAGCTTGGCACAGTATTAAGTCATTTCCTAAAACAGGTATGTTGGGCATGGATGTGCCTGTGACTTTAGCGATAGCCTTAGCATTTATGGCGGGAACCATTAGTTTGGTATTTGGTGTTGGCGAGAGTTATTTTGACTCCATCACCATGTTTGTGGCATTTTTATTGGGTGCCAGATATCTTGAGTTACTTGCAAGACAAGATGCTCAAGGTGGCGCTGAAGCATTGGCAAAACAATTGCCAGCAACTTGCGAGCGTTTAGAAAATCATCCTGCTGAAGAATCTAAAACCGTTGCTGTCGTCAGATGTCAGGTTGGTGATGTTTTACGCATTTCTCCTGGTGAGTTAGTGCCTGTGGATGGTGTCTTAATTGCTGGTGCAGCGAATTTAAACGAAGCATTATTAACGGGCGAATCAAGATCGGTTGCTAAAAATATCGGTGATGCTTTATATGCGGGCAGTCATAACATTGAAAGTCCTATTTTGATGAGAGTCACGGCTGTAGGACAGGGTACGCGTATTGCTGGTATTGCATCACTATTAGATAAGGCCTTAGAAGCAAAACCACAAATGGTGGGTTTAGCAGAAAAGTGGGCTGGATACTTTGTGGTCTTTTTAATGTTGGCCGCCGGATTAACCGCTATCGCTTGGTATTTTTTAGATCCAGTCAGAGCTTGGGAGACAGCGGTAGCCGTGTTAGTTGCAAGTTGCCCTTGTGCGTTATCGTTAGCAACACCGGCAGCAATGGCTGCGGCGCAAGGTGCAATAACAAAATTGGGACTGCTAGTGGTGCGTGGCCATGTGATGGAAACATTGGCAAAAGCTACGGATCTTGTGCTGGATAAAACGGGCACTCTCACTACAGGGCGACCTGAATTAAAACAAATACTAAATATCCGAGCTGGAGTTGCAGAGAATGATGTTCTAGCAATTGCCTTAGCGATGGAGTTGGGGCAGAAGCATCCTTTGGCATTAGCCATTATTGATGCAGCCCAAAAGAAAAATATCAGTCCTGCACAATTGCCAGAAGCAACAGTAGGTGAGCTAGGTAAGGGATTAAGGTCTGGCGCATATCAATTAGGTAGTCGTCAGTGGTTATGTATAGAGGCGATTGAGGTGCCAACAGAGCATCAACAATCAAGCTTAGTTTACTTAAGAGACGAAATAGGTTTATTGGCAGTTTTCGCATTGCTTGATAGCCCACGAGAAGGGGCTAAAGAATTAATTCAGTCAGCTCAACACAGAGGCATCAAAGTTCATCTGCTATCTGGTGACGATTCTCAAACGGTGGCATGGTGGGCCAAGTATTTTGGTATTGAGGATTATCGAGGCGGTGCTCTGCCTGAGGATAAGTTTTCCTACATTGAGCGTTTGCAATCACAGGGCGCAACAATTTGGGCAGTTGGTGATGGTGTGAACGATGCGCCATTCTTGGCTAAAGCGGATGTTTCAGTGGCTGTTGGTAATGGCGCTCCGCTAGCTCAAGCAGGAGCTGATGCGGTTTTAACCACGGAGTCGCTTAAGCCTTTATCTCAAGCATTGCAATTGGCAGATAAAACAAAAACCATCATGCGTCAGAATTTAATTTGGGCCTTTATTTATAACGTAGTAGCCATACCTATCGCCATGATGGGGTGGGTTAATCCTTGGATTGCTGGCATCGGTATGTCAATCTCATCTTTAGCGGTGACTCTAAATGCATGGCGTTTAAGAAAAGTTAGCTCTTTAAACTAACTGTTAAAGCAATCACGCTAAATGCAATAGGTTAGACTCACGCCATGGAAAGCTTATATCTTCTAATACCTATGTCACTGGTGGTGATTGGTTTCATCGTGGCGGTTCTTTACTGGTCTGTAAAAAATGGTCAGTTTGAGGATTTGGAAGGGCCTGGCCATGCGATCTTGATGGATGATGACACTCCTAAATCTAGTTCTGTGTCAGACAAACCAGCTTCGGTATCTCCAATTACTACAAAAAACTAACTCTCCCTCACAAACTTGACCTATATCAAGGTCTTGAAAAGCACCAAGTTCGATAATCAGGACTGGGATAAATCGGCCATTCGGCTAGTAAAGGGAGAAACCATGGGATTTGCCGTGGGTAATACGCAAGACAACTTTAACTACAAAGTTGTACGCCAATTCGCTTTAGTAACAGTGCTTTGGGGCATTGTGGGCATGTTGGTGGGGGTGATTTTGGCTGCACAGTTAATCTGGCCAGACATCACATTCAATATTCCGTTTTTGAGCTATGGCCGTCTGCGCCCATTGCATACGAATGCGGTTATTTTTGCCTTCGGTGGTAGCGCGTTATTTGCGACTTCCTACTACATCGTGCAGCGTACCTGTCAGGTTCGTTTGTTCTGCGATAAGTTAGCTGCTTTCACCTTCTGGGGTTGGCAAGCTGTGATCGTGGCTGCAGCGGTGACTCTGCCTTTAGGTATGACTACTTCTAAAGAGTATGCCGAACTAGAATGGCCAATCGATATTTTGATTACATTAGTTTGGGTTGCATATGCCGTAGTTTTCTTCGGTACTGTGATCAAACGTAAAACAAAGCATATCTACGTTTCTAACTGGTTCTTCGGTGCCTATATTTTGACAATTGCGATGTTGCATATTTTCAATAACTTGGAAATGCCAGCTAGCTTGTTCAAGTCATACTCTGCATACTCAGGCGCACAAGACGCGATGGTTCAGTGGTGGTATGGTCACAATGCGGTGGGCTTCTTCTTGACAACAAGTTTCTTGGGCATGATGTACTACTTCATTCCTAAACAAGCTGAGCGTCCAATCTACTCATATCGTTTGTCAATCGTTCACTTTTGGGCATTGAACTTCACATACATGTGGGCAGGTCCTCATCACTTACAACACACAGCGTTGCCTGACTGGACTCAGTCTTTAGGTATGGTGTTCTCATTGATCTTGTTAGCGCCATCATGGGGCGGCATGATTAACGGCATCATGACTTTGTCTGGCGCATGGCACAAATTACGTCGTGATCCTATCTTGAAGTTCTTGATTACCGCTTTGTCTTTCTACGGTATGTCTACTTTCGAAGGTTCAATGATGTCTATTAAGACAGTGAACAGCTTGTCACACTACACAGACTGGACAATCGGTCACGTGCACTCAGGTGCATTGGGTTGGGTGGCAATGATCACTATCGGTTCTATGTACTACTTGATCCCACGTTTAGTTGGCGAAAAAGAAATGTACAGCACCAGATTAATTGAGTTGCATTTCTGGATTTCTACTATCGGTGTTGTTCTTTACATCGCTGCTATGTGGATTGCTGGTGTGATGCAAGGTTTGATGTGGAGAGCTTTCCAACCAGACGGCACATTGACATACAGCTTCGTTGAGTCTGTAAAAGCAACATATCCGTTCTACGCAATTCGCTTGTTGGGTGGTTTGTGCTTCTTGTCAGGTATGTTTGTAATGGCCTACAACGTGTTGAAAACTGTTCAGCACAAGAAGTTTGTAGATGCTCCAATTCCAACTGCTATTGCAGCTGCCCACTAAGCTAAAGGAGAGATTCTATGTCTGATAATAAAAAGTTCTTCTCTCACAATACGCTAGAGAGTAATGCGGGTTGGTTGATTGTGATGACAATTTTTGTTGTTGCAATCGCAGGCTTGGTACAAATCGTGCCATTGTTCTTCCAACACTCAACAACTAAACCAGCTGAAGGTGTAACACCATATTCAGCGCTGCGTTTGGCAGGACGTGATGTATATCAACGTGAAGGTTGCTTAGGTTGCCATTCACAGCATGTGCGTACGTTGCGTTCAGAAACAGAGCGTTATGGTCCTTACTCAGTAGCAGGTGAATCTGTTTTTGATCATCCATTCTTGTGGGGTTCAAAGCGTACAGGTCCTGACTTGGCTCGTGTTGGCCAGCGTTATTCTGATGATTGGCATCGTATTCACTTGCGTAATCCCCGCGATGTGGTGCCCGAGTCAAATATGCCTGGTTACCCATGGTTACAAAACAAGCCAGCAAGCAATGTGGGTGATATCTCAGCTCATATGACAGCCTTGCGTCGCTTGGGTGTGCCATACACGGATGAGCAAATTGCTAATGGTCCAAAAGAGTTAGAAGGCAAAACAGAAGAAGATGCTTTGATTGCTTACTTACAAGGTTTGGGTACTAACCGTCGTGCAGTGCAAGCTGTAAAGACGAGCGCAAGTAACTAATTAGAGATTAAGAGATCATATGGAAAACATCGTACCGTATCTATCGGCAACATCGACGATTTTAGGGTTGATGTTTTTCGTAGGAATTATTTGGTGGGCTTGGTCCGCCAATCGTCAAGCAGCTAATCAAGAATCAGCTAACTTGCCATTTGATCTCCCAGATGAATACAAGAAGGACGATAAAAAGGATAAATCATGAGTGATTTTTTCAGTAGCGGTTGGGGTGTATATATTGCCCTAGTGACAGGTGTAGGTATCGTATGGTGCTTATATTTGTTGTTCTCACAACGTAAAACAAATGTGACATATAAGCCTGATGGTTCAGTTGCTGATACAGGTCACGTTTGGGATGATGATTTGCGTGAATTGAATAACCCATTGCCACGTTGGTGGATGTGGATGTTCTTGCTGTCATGTGTATTTGCGATTGTTTATTTAGTGTTATATCCAGGTATGGGTGAGTACAAAGGTACTTTAGGTTACTCAACAACTGGTGCGCATGATGCATCTGTTGTTCAGGCGAATGAACAATTAAAACCTGTTTATGCAAAGTACATGGGCTTGGATGTTAAGCAAGTAGCTGCAGATCCTGCTGCACGTGAGATGGGCCAACGTTTATTCTTGAACCATTGCGCACAATGCCATGGCTCTGATGCTGGTGGTTCAAAAGGCTTCCCTAATTTATCTGACAGCGATTGGTTGTATGGTGGTGAGCCACAAGACATCAAAACAACTATCTTGGCTGGTCGTGCTGGTGTGATGCCTCCGTTTGCTCACTTAGAAAGTGGTCAAGTCAGTGATGTGGCTAACTATGTACGTAACTTATCTGGTTTGGCTGCTGATCAAATTAAAGTAGGTCGCGGTGCTGAAGTGTTCAAAGCCAACTGCGCAGCATGTCATGGCGGTGATGGCAAAGGTAATACTGCTATGGGCGCACCTAATTTAACTGACAAAGTTTGGTTATATGGCGGCTCAGAGGCAACTATCGTTGAGACTGTTACCAAAGGTCGCAACGGTGTGATGCCAGCTCATGAAGCAATTTTGACTCCTGAGAAAGTTCACCTATTAGCCGCTTATGTTTGGGGCTTATCAAACGTTAAAGATAAAGCTGCTAAGTAATGACCAGTGATTTTCTAGAAAAAGAAGAAGGCTCGCAGAATACTGTTGAGCTTTCTCTCTACGAAGTAAGGCGCAAAATTTACCCCCGCTCAGTGAGTGGGGTTTTTGCCAAGTGGCGCATTGTTTTAGTGCTATTTACCCAAATCCTATTTTATGGATTGCCTTGGGTGCAGTGGAATGATCGTCAAGCTGTTTTATTTGATTTAATTTCTCGTAAGTTTTATATCTTTGGCTTGGTTCTTTGGCCACAAGACATTATTTATTTAACGCTGTTGTTGATCTTGTCAGCGTTGGCACTTTTCTTATTCACTGCAGTAGCGGGCAGGTTGTTCTGCGGCTATGCATGTCCTCAAACGGTTTATACAGAACTGTTTATGTGGATAGAGCGCAAGATCGAAGGCGATCGTTTTGCTCGTATTCGTTTAGATGGTGAAGAGTGGCCATGGAGTTTCCGTAAATGGCGCATCAAGCTCACTAAGCACTCTTTATGGGTGTTGGTGGCCTTGTGGACAGGTTTCACATTTGTTGGTTACTTCACACCGATTAAAGTATTTGCTGCTGAAATCATTGGCTTGACTCTAGGTCCTTGGCAAGCGTTTTGGTGGTTGTTCTACGCCTTTGCTACGTGGGGCAACGCCGGCTTTATGCGTGAGCAAGTTTGTAAATACATGTGTCCTTATGCTCGTTTCCAGAGCGTGATGGTAGATAAAGATACATTCTTGGTGACTTACGATAAAACCAGAGGTGAGCCTCGTGGCAGTCGCTCTAAGTCGGCTGACTATAAGCAGTTAGGCCTGGGTGAGTGTGTTGATTGCAGTATTTGCGTGCAAGTCTGCCCAACCGGCATTGATATTAGGGATGGCTTGCAATACATGTGTATTGGTTGTGGTGCTTGCATTGATGCTTGTGATCAGGTGATGGAGAAGGTGGGTTATCCAAAGGGCTTGGTCAGGTACACATCAGAGCGAGCCATGTTAGAACACATGGATAACAAGAAGGCGCGCCATTACATTTTCAGGCCGCGCGTGATGGTGTACATCGGCATCATGTCTGTTTTGATGATTGCATTTGTTACATCTGTCTTTTTGCGTAATCCATTAAGAGTGGATGTGATGCGTGACCGTGGTGCGCTTGCTAGAGAAGTTGAAGGCATTAAGATTGAAAACGTCTATCGTTTACAGATCATGAACTCTTCAGAAAGTGCTATGAGAGTCCAGTTAACAGCCACAGGTTTGCCGGGTATGCACATACTAAATTCCCAAGGCAAGGAAGTTGGTGAGTTAGTTGTGAATCCTTCTAGTAATTTGTTGATGCCTGTGAAGGTTCGCGTCTTAATTGAGGATGTGAAGCCTGGTACTCATCCAATTAACTTCGATATTCAGGCGAAAGAAGAAGGTCCGAATGCCTCTGATGCATTAAGAGTGCGTGATGAAAAGTCTAGTTTTATTGTTCCAAGGTAAGATTGGAATTAAGGGGGCATGATGATGTCAAACGAAGTAACGAATAAACCTTGGTGGAAGCAGTTATGGCCTTGGTTGATTATTAGTGGACCGGCTATTGGCATGTTGGGTGCGGCAGTGACGATTTGGTTTGCTTTTACTAAAGATGTAGATCAGCCAATTCGTGATGGCGTGCAAAAGCAAGGCTTTAAAGTAGAGCAGGTGTCTAAATGAAATATCGTATTTTGATGTGGATTTTGTGGCCGTCTTTCTTGGTGGCTGGATTGGCTGAGGGTTTGTTATTCACTCTCGTGCACCCAGAAGATATTGTTTTCCTTGGGTATCCAGTTCAAGCTTCTCATGAAGCTATTTATACGATCGGCTTTTTTGTGTTGTGGTTTTTCTTGGCGCTATCAAGTGCTTTGAGTATCTATATCTTGCCAGGTTCTTTATCTGACTTGACTGAGAAATTTGATCGCGGCTTATTCTAAGAGTTGCTTAATCTACACCTCAATAAAAAAGCAGCCTAGGCTGCTTTTTTGTTAATCAAGGCTTAATTACCTAAGCTAGATTAATTTAATCTTTATGATACTTTTGTAGGGCTGGCACAATGAATCGCGCGTGATTTACCTGCTAGCTCTAGTAAGCCATCCATATCCACTAGTTTGATGTGGCGCTGCTTAATTTGAATTAGGCCTGACTCTGTAAAGCGCGAGAAGAGACGGCTAACAGTTTCTAATTGAATGCCTAAGTAGCTGCCGATTTCTTCGCGGCTCATACGTAAGTGGTACTCAATTGGCGAGTAACCACGCGCAGCTAAACGATCGGATAGATTTAAAAGAAAGCTGGCCAAACGTTCTTCAGCTCTCAAGCTACCTAAAGAAAGTAGATGTCTTTGATCTTGAGTTAGTTCGCGACTCAAAATGCGATGGAATTGGTGCTGCAATGATGGAATCTGACGAGCCAATGATTCAAAGTCACTAAATCTAACAACACAAGCTTCGCTGTCCTCTAGGGCAACGGCGTTAGATTGATAATGATTTTCGCCAATACCGTCTAAACCCAACATTTCGCCAGGAAGGTGAAAGCCCGTAATTTGTTCTCTACCATCTGGAAGTGCGTATTCAGTTTTGAGCGTGCCAAACTTGATACCATACACCGCAGTGAGTGGTTCACCTTGCCTATAGAGAGAGTCGCCTTTTTTGAGTCTGACTCTTTCAGTAACTAAGGTATCAATTTTGTTGACGTCATCAGCGCTTAGGCCAACCGGTAGGCAAAATTGTCCTAATACACAAGTTGAGCACTTATTAGGAGATTCTGCGCTTGAAATACGATTCATTAATGTTTGCTTTTTATCAAGTTGATTTGCATCAATAGATATTATTCTATTACTTTGTTAAATACATTACTACTTAGGGAATATTTGTAAGTATGGTCACCAGCACCTTATTTTTGACCATCTTGATTGGGGCCCTAGTCAGTGGTTGGCACTGTGCCTTAATGTGCGGAGGTATTGCGGCTGGAGTTGAGCGCCTAAAAACTACCAGTGACTCCTTGCCACTAAGAAAAATATCCCGTTTAGCCATGGTTTTTGAGCAATTAACGATGCATTTGGGCAGAATTTCTAGTTACGTTGCTTTGGGGGCTATCGCAGGATTAGCGGGCGTGCCAGTTTGGCAACAAGGTTGGTTGCCTATACAAAGGGTGTTGTTTGCGCTGGCTGCATTGATATTTATATTTCAGGCTTACCGAATTTTGTCCCAAAGTAAGGGCGCTAGTAGCTCTTGGGAGCTTTGGCTAAATGCCAAGACTGCATCTTTGTGGTCTAAGTTATCTAGGTACGTTTCTAATAAAAGCAGCCCAAAATCTCATTTTTTGACAGGCATGGTGTGGGGCTTGGTGCCCTGTGGTTTGATTTATAGCGTTTTACCTTTGGCATTTTTGTCAGGAGATCCTGCCTCGGGGGCTTTGTTGATGTTGGCCTTTGGTTTAGGCACTTTGCCCAATTTGCTATTAATTAGCGGTTTTTCTGCCAGACTGGCTAGCTGGGGGCATCAAGCTTGGGCTAGGTATTTAGCCGCAGGCTTAATGTTGATCACTGGTTTATTTGGCTTGTACAGAGCTTTTACCTTGCCCAACGATCTTTTGAAGGGTGGTTTTTGCATTGCTTCAACTTTGAATTACAATAGCTACCTAGTCGGTTAATAAGAATTACATGATGAATGGTCGGTGTCTATATGCCGATCGTCCTTAACCCTAATATAAATAGTTCCCTTTTTTAATTTATGAATCCAGAACAGCTCAAGCTGGTGCTTGAAACTGCACTCTTATGTGCAGAACAGCCTATGACGATTAACGATTTACGTCGTTTATTCATGGAAGAAATTTCTACCGAAGATATGACTGCTACTTTATTAGAAGTGCAGTCTGCTTGGGCTGATAAAGGCATGGAGCTTTTAGAGCTTGCCACTGGTTGGCGCTTTCAGAGTCGTTTAGCGATGCGTGAGTATCTAGACCGCTTAACACCTGAAAAACCACCTAAATATTCAAGAGCAGTGATGGAGACGTTGGCCATCATCGCTTATAGACAACCTGTCACGCGTGGCGAAATTGAAGAGATTCGCGGTGTAACGGTTAGTTCAAATGTCATCAAACAACTGGAGGACCGCGGTTGGGTTGAAGTGGTTGGTCATAAAGAAACCGTGGGTCGCCCAGGTTTATACGCCACTACCAGACAGTTTTTAAATGATCTCAGTCTGACTACCTTGCAAGAGTTACCTATGTTGGATGATGCTGATGCTCAAGCAGCTTCTGTTGCCCAGCGTGTGATTGAGTTTGAAGGTGATCAAGCTGTTGCTGCTGATCAAGTAATTGATGTGGTTGATACATCAAGCAGTGAAGAGTCTGCACCTGTAGACACTGCTGACACTAATGTGAATAACGAAAAATCTAATGACTAGTCCTGAATTTGAATCTGATAAGCCTGCTAATGTCAGTGGGCAAGAGGCTGGTGAAAATCGCTCTAGCGATTCTGCAGAGGGTACATCTGAAAACGGTGAGCGTCGTCCCAAGAGATTTGGACGTGGCCCATTTAATAAGGGGCGCGGTAAATTCCGTCCTCGTGGCGAGAAAAAAGCCGACGGTGAAAATGTAGATGGTGAAAGCTCTGCGGAGGGCGCCACTCAATCTGATGGCACTGTAGGTGACGAGCCTTCTCAAGCTAGGGGCCCAAGATCCAGAGGGCAAAGACCGCACAGAGGTGAGCAACGCGGTGATCGTCCGCAAAGACCGCAACAAGCTAAAGCAAACCCGTTAAGTGAAGAAAGCCAAGCATTGTTTGCGTCGGTGGTTTCTGGCGAATTCGACGCAACGTTAGATGCCCCAGAAGCTGAGCCTGAGGTGACTCATGAAATGGTTGCGCAAACTTTAGCCGAGATTGAGGCTGAAGTTGACCATGAAGAAGGTGAAGATAAAGAGCCTGCGGTTGAAGAAGCTATGCCTGGATTGCAGTTCTCTAGTGTTGACGAGCTGCCATTAAGTTTGCGCGATGAAGTTTGGTCAGATTTAGATGATGTCGATGAAGAAGGTTTCGACGAAGATACAGTTAAGTTACACAAAGTGTTAGCTGATGCTGGCATGGGTTCTCGTCGAGATATGGAAGACTTGATTATTCAGGGACGTGTTTCTGTGAATGGTATGCCAGCGCATATCGGTCAGCGTGTAGGGCCTACAGATCAAGTGCGTATCAATGGCAAGATGGTGCATCGTAAGATTCAAACCAAGCCACCTCGAGTCATCATGTATCACAAGCCTGCGGGCGAGATTGTGAGCCAATCTGACCCAGAAGGTCGTCCTACAGTATTTGATCGTTTGCCAAAAGCTAAGCAAGGACGTTGGATTGCCGTTGGTCGTTTGGACTTTAATACAGAAGGTTTGTTGTTGTTCACAACTTCTGGTGAGTTGGCTAATCGTTTGATGCACCCACGTTATGGCGTTGAGCGTGAATATGCTGCACGTATTTTGGGTGATTTAGAGCCTGAGCAAGAAAAGTTATTAAAAACTGGTGTGCAGTTAGATGACGGTGTTGCTCGTTTCCTAAGATTAGTTAGCGGTGGTGGTGAAGGTGCAAACCGTTGGTATCACGTTGCTTTGACAGAGGGTCGTAACCGTGAGGTTCGCAGAATGTTTGAAGCAGTGGGTCATATTGTTTCTCGTTTGATCCGCACGCGTTATGGTCTTTTTGTCTTGCCGCCACGTTTACGCCGAGGCCGTTGGGAAGAGGTGCCATCGGACCAAATTATTCAGTTAATGAAGTTAGCCGGGCTAAAAGTGCCGCAGGGTATGGGCGACAAACAGCGTCGCGACCCTAGAGAGGGTGGTCATCGTGGCCATCGAGATCAAGGCGGCGGCCAGCCAGACCCTATGCAAACCTCAGTATCTTATTGGGGATCTAAAGATGCCTTAAGACAGGCCTCTAATACCAATCGTTTTTCTCAGGGGCACGCAGATGATCGCGGCAGCAAATACAAGGGAAAAACTGGCGGTGGTCGCGGTAAACCTGGTCAGCCAGGCCGATCAGGAGGTTTTGGTCAGCGACGTGACGAAGATAGCCAGGCTGGCGTGCACCATGGTAGTGCGTTTGGTGCGGGAGCAGATAAGCCAAGAACTGGTCAAAAATTTGGTAAAAAAGGACCGGGTCAGGGTGCTCATCGCTCAGGCCAAGGTCAAAATAGAGGGCCTGGTGGTAAACCGGGGGCTAAATTTGGTAAAAAATTCACAAAAAGCTAGCCAAAACAGGGGGGTCCTAGGTGATTTCCCTTGGCAGTTTTAGTGAGTTCCTATATAATTCAAGTGTTTAGTAGTTCCGGCTAAAGTTGCGTTCAACGTAGGTCGGGCATGTTCTTTTTGTTTAGGAATATGGGCTATATGCCCATTTTTTTTTGGTGAAAATTTTAGTAATAGCTTATGGCGAACGAACAAGTTTTGATTGCTGACGCTCTAAAGAGTCTAGGTTACCTACTCGTTGATATCGAACGAGAGGGACGTGGCTTATTGCGCGTAACGATTGAAAATATTGATTTTGAACGTCCGATTGATATTACTGATTGCGAAAAAGTTAGTCGTCATCTGAATTACAGCTTGCCTGTTGATAACGTTAACTATGAGCGCTTGGAAGTTTCATCACCTGGTTTGGATCGTCCTGTAAAGACTGTTGCTGACCATATCCGTTTTGCGGGTTTGGAAGCTAATGTGAAATTACGTGTGGCTCATGCCGGCAGAAAGAACTATGTAGGTGTTTTGCAAGGATTGATCAGTGGAGACGCTGAGTCAATTGATGCCAAGCTGGGTTTGTTATTAAAGAACGCAGATGGTAGTGAAGCCATGTTTGAATTTACTCTGGCCGAGGTTGAAAAAACTCGGTTGGTTCCCGTCGTTGATTTCAAAGGAAGAAAATCATGAGTCGTGAAGTCCTCATGCTAGCTGATGCATTAGCACGTGAAAAGAACGTTGATAAAGATATCGTATTCGAAGCGCTTGAGATGGCATTGGCCTCTGCAAGTAAAAAACGCTACGAAGAAGATGTTGATATGCGCGTATCAATTGATCGCAACACTGGCGAATATGAGACATATCGCCGTTGGTTGGTAGTGCCAGACGAAGCTGGTTTGCAAGAGCCAGATAAAGAAATTCTTTCTTTCGAAGCTAAAGAGCAAATTGCTGATATTGAAATCGGCGACTACATTGAAGAGCAGGTTGAATCCGTTGCTTTTGGCCGTATTGGTGCTCAAACTGCTAAGCAAGTAATTTTGCAACGCATTCGCGACGCTGAGCGTGAGCAAATTTTGAACGACTACTTGGAGCGTGGCGAAAACGTCATGACAGGTACCGTTAAGCGTGCCGACAAAAATGGTTTGATCATTGAATCAGGTCGTGTGGAAGCATTGTTACGCCGTGATCAAATGATTCCAAAAGAAAATCTACGTAGTGGCGATCGTGTACGTGGCTTTATTTTGAAAGTTGATCGCGAAGCACGTGGTCCGCAAATCGAATTGTCACGTACTGCACCACAATTCTTGATCAAATTATTTGAGAATGAAGTTCCAGAAATGGAGCAAGGTTTATTGGAGATCAAGGGCGCCGCTCGTGATCCTGGTATTCGTGCAAAGATTGCTGTTGTTGCTCATGACAAGCGTATTGATCCAATTGGTACTTGCGTAGGTGTACGCGGTACACGTGTGACTGCTGTTCGTAACGAAGTTGCGGGTGAGGCAGTTGACATTGTGTTGTGGTCTGAAGATCCAGCACAGTTTGTGATTGGTGCTTTAGCGCCTGCCCAAGTTCAATCAATCGTGGTTGATGAAGAAAAGCATGCGATGGACGTTGTTGTTGATGAAGAGAACTTGGCAATTGCGATTGGTCGCAGTGGTCAAAACGTGCGCTTGGCAAGTGAATTAACTGGCTGGCACATCAACATCATGACTCCAGAAGAATCTGCTCAGAAGACTGAAGAAGAGTCAGAAAAAGTTCGCGCCTTGTTCATGGATAAATTGGATGTGGACCAAGAGGTTGCAGACATTTTGATCGAAGAAGGCTTTAATAGTTTGGAAGAAGTTGCGTATGTGCCTTTGTCAGAAATGCTAGAAATTGATGCATTTGATGAAGACACTGTTAACGAATTGCGTACTCGCGCACGTGACTCTTTGTTAACGATGGAGTTGGCAAAAGAAGAGCGTGTTGAAGAAGTATCGCAAGACTTACGTAGCTTAGAAGGTATGACTACGAATCTTGTTGCCAGATTGGCAGAAGGTAATGTCCATACCCGTGATGACCTAGCGGAATTGGCTGTTGA
>JAOAUK010000003.1:23668-32034 GCA_030157655.1 Polynucleobacter sp.
TGGTTTAACTGATTCATAAGGGGTTCGCATGGCGACCACGACCGTAGAAGATTTAGCAAATGAACTGAAGCGTACTCCAGCAGCATTGCTGGAGCAGCTTCAGGCTGCAGGCATTAATAAGACATCTGCAGAAGATAAGCTAACTGAGAAAGATAAGACAAAATTGCTAGAGCATTTGCAAGTTGCACATGGCTCTGATGCTGGTGCTCGCAAAAAAATTACTTTAACTAAGCGTGAGACGACTGAAATTCGTCAAGCCGACTCTGCGGGTAAAACTCGTACGGTACAAGTTGAGGTTCGTAAAAAGCGTGTTCTAGTTAAGCGTGATGAGTCTGCGACTCCTGAAGTAGCTCCAGTTGCTAAGCCGGCTGCGCCTATTGAGGCTGCACCTGCAAATATTTTGGATGATGCAGAATTAGCTAAGCGTGAAGCAGAGGCTAAGCGACAGGCTGAGTTATTGGCTCGCCAAGAAGCTGATATGAAAGCTGAAATGGATCGCAAGGCTCGTGAAGAGTCAGAAAAAGCAGAAGCCAAAGCAAAAGTTGAACAAGCAGCAGTTAAGACTGAGGTGACAGCAGAAGAAGTTAAAGCTAAAGCCGATGTTGAAGAAAAGCAAAAAGTTGCAGATGCTGCAGCAGCAAAAGTTCGTGATGACGAGTTAGAGAGTATTCGTGTTCGTCGTGCAAAAGCCGAAGCTGAAGCTTTGGCAATTCGTGACATGATGAATGCCCCAGCAAGAGTCTTGAAGGCGGCTAAGCCTGCTGAGGAAGAAAAGAAAGGCACTTTACATAAGCCAGTTAAGGCTGAAGGTGCTGACGATAAAAAGAAAGATAAGCCAGGTGTTGCTAAGCCAGGCACTAAAACAATCAAATCATCTGAGTCATCTTCGACATGGAATGAAGATGGCAAAAAACGTCCGGGTGGTTTAAAAACTCGTGGCGATACAACAGGTGGTTCTGGAAACTGGCGTACTGGTGGTGGCAAGAAAAAGCATCAACAGCAAGCTAGTGATGTGCCAACTAATTTCGTAGCGCCAACTGAACCGGTTGTAAGAGATGTTCATGTTCCAGAAACCATTACTGTTTCCGAATTGGCTCATAAGATGTCTGTTAAAGCGGCTGAAGTAATTAAGTTGCTCATGGGCATGGGTCAGATGGTTACTATCAACCAGGTTTTGGATCAAGATACAGCAATGATCATTGTGGAAGAAATGGGTCACAAGGCTTTTGCTGCTAAGTTAGATGATCCTGACACAGATTTAACAACTGATGCTCATGATGCTGAGTTGTTAACAAGACCTCCAGTTGTTACTGTGATGGGTCACGTTGACCACGGTAAAACATCATTACTTGATTCGATTCGTCGCGCTAAGGTGGCGTCAGGCGAAGCGGGTGGTATTACTCAACATATCGGCGCATACCATGTGGAAACACCGCGTGGCATGATTACCTTCTTAGATACTCCAGGTCACGAAGCGTTTACAGCAATGCGTGCTCGCGGTGCTCAAGCGACTGACATTGTTATTTTGGTGGTGGCGGCTGACGATGGTGTGATGCCACAAACAAAAGAAGCGATTGCCCATGCTAAGGCAGCAGGCGTGCCATTGGTTGTGGCAATCAACAAAATTGATAAACCCGAAGCTAATCCTGAGCGTGTTAAGCAGGAGTTGGTAGCTGAAGGCGTGGTTCCGGAGGAGTACGGTGGTGATTCACCATTTATTCCAGTTTCAGCAAAAGCTGGTACAGGTATCGACGATCTTTTAGAAAACGTATTGTTGCAAGCTGAAGTTCTTGAACTTAAAGCACCTAAAGATGCAGCAGCTAAAGGTCTCGTGATTGAGGCGCGCCTTGATAAAGGTAAGGGTCCGGTTGCAACGATTCTTGTTCAATCAGGCACTTTGCGTCGTGGCGACATGATTTTGGCTGGTTCTTCATTCGGTCGTGTTCGTGCGATGTTGGATGAGAACGGTAAGCCATGTAATGAAGCTGGCCCATCAATCCCAGTAGAGATTCAGGGTTTGTCAGAAGTTCCTGCCGCTGGCGAAGAGGTGATTGCGGTTGCTGATGAGCGTAAAGCTCGTGAGATTGCGCTATTCCGTCAAGGTAAGTTCCGTGACGTGAAGTTAGCTAAGCAGCAAGCTGTCAAACTTGAAAGCATGTTTGAGAACATGGGTGAAGGTAGTGTTGAGGCGAAGAACTTGCCAATCATCATCAAGGCAGACGTTCAAGGTTCTCAAGAAGCTTTGGCTCAATCATTGCAAAAACTATCTACTTCAGAAGTAAAAGTACAAATTGTTCACGCTGCTGTGGGTGGCATTACTGAAACAGACATTAACTTAGCGGTTGCGTCTAAAGCGGTTGTGATTGGCTTTAACTCACGTGCAGATGCGTTAGCTCGTAAATTGGCTGAAGCCAATGGCGTTGATATTCGCTACTACAACATCATCTACGATGCTGTTGATGAAGTGAAGGCGGCGATGAGCGGTATGTTGACGCCTGAGAAGAAAGAAGAAATCACTGGCTTGGTAGAGATTCGTCAAGTGATTCAGGTTTCTAAAGTGGGTTCAGTGGCTGGTTGTATGGTGCTTGAAGGCATCGTTAAACGTTCATCACGTGCACGCTTGTTGCGTAACAACGTGGTTGTATGGACTGGCGAGTTGGATTCATTGAAGCGCTTCAAAGATGACGTTAAAGAAGTTAAAGGTGGATTTGAGTGCGGCTTGTCACTTAAGAACCACAACGACATCCATGAAGGTGATCAATTAGAGATCTTCGAAGTTACAGAAGTAGCTAGAACACTTTAATAGCATTTAGTCGCCAACATGCCAGTTAAAAACCATCGTAATCAAAGAGTGGCCGACCAAATCCAGAGGGATTTGGCCGAGCTTATTCCGCGTGAGATTCGCGATCCCAAAGTGGGTTTGATTACTTTGCAGGCTGTTGAGTTAACGACAGATATGGCTCATGCCAAGATCTTTTTTACAGTGTTGGGCGCGGAGCCTGAATACGCATTAGCGGCGCTTCGTGAGAAGGCTGGTTATTTGCATTCGCTGTTATTTAAGCGTTTACATATTCATACGGTGCCTACTTTGCATTTTCATCACGATGAGTCTGTGGCTCGTGGAGTGGAAATGTCTCGTTTAATTGATCAGGCGCTTGGCGACCACGATAAGGCTTAAGTTATGCCCCAAGGTATTCATGGGGTGGTACTGCTGGATAAACCAGAAGGTATCAGCTCTCAAACGGCAGTCACTATCGTTAAGCGTGCTTTTGATGCAGAAAAAGCAGGTCATACGGGAACGCTAGATCCAATGGCAACGGGCTTATTGCCTGTTTGTTTGGGTGAGGCGACAAAGTATTCGCAAGACTTATTGGATGCGGATAAGACTTATTTGGCCACCATCAAGTTTGGTGAAAAAACCACCACAGGTGATGCTGAGGGTGAGGTTATTGAAGTAAAAGCTGCAAATTTTGATGTGACAGATGAGAAACAGTTACAAGAAAAATTGGCAGAGGTGTTGCTGAAGTTCACGGGTGATATTGCTCAGGTTCCGCCGATGTACTCGGCGTTGAAAAGAGACGGTAAACCTTTGTATGAGTACGCTCGTGCAGGTGAGACTTTAGAGCGCGAGGCTCGTCATGTCACGATTCATTCATTGAAATGGATTAAGGTGGAGTGGCCGGTAGCGCAATTAGAGGTGAGCTGTAGTAAAGGTACTTATGTCAGAACCTTGGCAGAAGATATCGGAGAGTATTTAGGCGCTGGTGCTCATTTAATTGGCTTGAGACGAGAAAAAGTCGGCCATTTAAGTTTGGGTCACGGCGTTACTCTAGAGATTGTTAAAGCTAACTCTAGAGAAGAAAACATGAAGCCTGAGTATTTATTGCCTGTAGATGCTCTCGTACAAGACCTCAATTCATTGGGGCTTAGTGATGAAGAGGCAAATCGTTTGCGCTTGGGGCAGAGAGTCCCTGTGAGCAAAGCGGGTAGTGAAGAAGAGTTAATGAGGATTTATCGCGGTGCGATTGAGTCTTCAAATTTTATGGGTACAGCAGATTGGCGTAAGGGTGTTTTGCATCCACGTCGTTTGATTGCTCAAGCAGTAGTAACGAATTTAACCAATTGAAAAAAGTGAAAGCAGAACCATGAGTAATATTCGCGCGTTAAGAAATATCGCCATCATTGCCCACGTTGACCACGGTAAAACAACTTTGGTCGACCAATTATTACGTCAGTCAGGCACGTTCCGTGACAACCAACAGGTTGCCGAGCGCGTGATGGACTCGAATGATATTGAAAAAGAGCGTGGTATCACGATCTTGTCAAAAAACTGTGCTGTTGAGTACGAAGGTACGCACATTAACATCGTTGACACCCCAGGTCACGCCGACTTCGGTGGTGAGGTAGAGCGTGTGCTATCTATGGTTGATGGCGTGTTGCTGCTAGTAGATGCAGTTGAAGGCCCGATGCCACAAACACGTTTTGTGACTAAGAAAGCTTTGGCTCTTGGCTTGAAACCAATCGTTGTTGTAAACAAGGTGGACCGTCCAGGTGCGCGTATTGACTATGTTGTTAATGCAACATTTGAACTTTTTGACAAGTTGGGCGCTACCGAAGAACAGTTAGATTTCCCAGTTGTTTACGCATCAGGTCTAAGTGGCTATGCAGGTTTAACACCTGAAGTACGTGAAGGCACGATGGCGCCATTATTTGAAACGGTTCTTAAATATGTTCCGATTCGTGATGAAGATCCAGAAGGTCCTTTGCAGTTCCAAATTTCATCTATCGATTACAACAGCTATGTAGGTAAGATTGGTGTGGGTCGTATTAGTCGCGGTACTGTTAAGGCTGGTCAGGCTGTGGTTTGTCAGAATGGCCCAGACGGCACACCGTTTAATGGTCGCGTGAACCAAGTATTGAAGTTCCAAGGCTTGGAGCGTGTACAAGTGGATCAAGCAGCATCAGGCGATATTGTTTTGATCAACGGCATTGAAGATTTGGCGATCGGTACAACAGTTTGTTCACCAGATAAAGTTGAGCCACTACCTATGTTGAAAGTGGATGAGCCAACTTTAACGATGAACTTCATGGTTAATACAAGCCCATTGGCAGGTCGTGAAGGTAAATTCATTACTAGCCGTCAGATTCGTGATCGTTTGCATCGTGAATTGAAATCTAATATGGCTTTGCGTGTTAGCGATACGGACGATGACACAGTATTCGAAGTATCAGGTCGCGGTGAGTTGCACTTGACCATTTTGATTGAGAACATGCGTCGTGAAGGTTATGAGTTAGCCGTTTCACGTCCACGCGTAGTTTTCCATGAGGAAGATGGCGTGAAGATGGAGCCGTTTGAGAATTTAACAGTGGACGTTGAAGATACAACTCAAGGTTCTGTGATGGAAGAGTTGGGTAAACGTAAGGGTGAGTTGCAAGACATGGTGTCAGACGGTAAAGGCCGTACACGTCTTGAATACAGAATCCCTGCGCGTGGCTTGATTGGTTTCCAAGGGGATTTCTTAACGATGACTCGTGGTACTGGTTTGATGAGTCATACATTTGATGCTTATGGCCCAATGAAAGAGGGTATGGTTGGTGAGCGTCACAATGGTGTATTGATTTCTCAAGATGATGGCGAAGCCGTAGCCTACGCTTTATGGAAGTTGCAAGACCGTGGTCGTATGTTTGTTGTACCTGGTGACGCACTTTATGAAGGTATGGTGATTGGTATTCATAGTCGTGACAATGACTTAATCGTGAACCCAATTAAAGGTAAGCAATTAACCAACGTGCGTGCTTCAGGTACTGATGAAGCTGTTCGTCTTGTTCCAGCTATTCAGATGTCTTTGGAATATGCCGTTGAATTCATCGCTGAAGATGAGTTGGTTGAGGTAACGCCAAAGAGCATTCGAATTCGCAAGCGCTACCTAAAAGAGCATGAGCGTAAGAAGGCTAGTCGTGAGACAGTTGCTTAATTAAAGTAGCTGAATTAACAAAGCCGCATACTGTTTAGTTGCGGCTTTGTTGTCATTAGATCCTTGATTATGCATAGTCAACCTGGAATTTCTCCTAGCAAGGTGTTTCTACCTCAAGGGGGCAATGCTCACGCCACGGTACTGGATTTTCTCGTGGATAAATTTCCAGCTATTCCAAGTGATGAGTGGGCATCAAGATTCAATGACGGATTGATATTTGATGCTGATGGCTTAACGCTTAGTGTTACCAGTCAATATTTGGCTGGCACATTTGTTTATTACTTCAGGCGTGTTGAATCAGAGGAGCAGATTCCTTTTAAAGAGGCAATCCTTTACCAAGACGATCATCTGCTGATTGCTGATAAACCTCATTTTTTACCTGTTACTCCAGGCGGTCATTATTTGCATGAAACTCTTTTGGTTCGTTTGAAAAAATCGACAGGTATCGAAGCATTAAGTCCAATTCATCGGATTGATCGTGAGACAGCAGGTTTGGTGGCATTTTCAAAAAGACCAGAGGATAGGAATGCCTATCAAGCTTTATTCAGAGAGCAGTCTGTTCTAAAGCGTTATGAAGCCATTGCACCTTATCGTGGCGATTTAAGTGATCGTTTTCCGATTCATTACAGTAGTCGAATTGAGGAGTCTGAGGTATTTATTCAGATGCATGAAGTATCAGGAGAGCCTAACTCTGACAGTTTGATCAGTGTTTTAGAAACTAAAGGTGCGTGGGCTAAATATTCTTTGAAGCTAGGTACTGGTAAGAAGCATCAATTGAGGGTGCACATGAGTGCATTGGGGATTCCGATTAAACATGACCAGATTTACCCAACATTAAAGCCTCATGTGATTAGCGATAAAGACTTTACTCAACCCCTACAGTTGTTAGCGAAAGAGCTGGCTTTTCTAGACCCTATAACTGGCTTGAAACATCATTTTTTCAGTGAACAAGCACTTCATCTATAAAATTTAGGTATGTCACAAAATCAAAAACGTTTAGCTGTTGCTCCCATGATGGATTGGACTGATCGTCAATGTCGTACTTTCCATCGTAGCTTGACTAAGCAAGCGGTGCTTTACAGCGAAATGGTGACAACAGGTGCATTGATTCATGGTGATGTACCTAGGCATTTGGATTTTGATGAGATTCAGCATCCGGTAGTTTTGCAACTTGGTGGTAGTGAGCCCCAAGATTTGGCTACATCAGCTCGCTTGGCGCAAAAGTGGGGATATGACGAAATAGACCTGAATTGTGGTTGCCCATCAGAGCGTGTGCAGCGTGGTTCATTTGGCGCCTGTTTAATGGCCGAGCCTGATTTGGTGGCTGATTGCGTTAAAGCGATGGTTGATGCCGTGGATATGCCAGTGACGGTCAAGCATCGAATCGGTTTAAATGAGATGAACGTTCAAGACAATCTCAATGATTATCAATTCACGCTAGATTTCATTTGTAAGGTGGCCAGTGCAGGCGCTAGTCAAGTCACTATTCACGCGCGTAATGCCATCTTGAAGGGTTTATCTCCTAAAGAAAATAGAACTATTCCACCGTTGCGTTATGACATTGCTAAGCAACTACGTATTGATGCGCAAAAGCACTTTCCGAATCTAAAAGTTTTGCTCAATGGTGGTTTGGAAACAAATGGCGACATTGCTAGGTATTGGAATGACTTTGATGGCTTCATGATTGGTCGTGCTGCTTACCATACACCCGGAATGATGCTCGATTGGGATGAGATGTTAGAGACCGATGGCCAAGCATTTGGGCATTTTTTTGGTGTTGATCAGTGGAATCGAATTACTGAAGAATTAATTGGGCAATGTGCACGTTGGTTAAAACACTGTGAGGCAACAGGTGAGCATTTCCATATGGCTGCAATCACTAGGCATATTCTTGGATTGGCGCATGGCAAGGGCGGTTCTAAGCATTGGCGTAGGAAATTATCAGACTATCGATTACTGGGTGCAGTAAAGACTGAGCAAGACATTAGAAGCTTTTTTGAGGACGCTAATCAAGAGTTAAGAATGTATGTTGAACAAGAGGACTCAGACAGGTTATAATCTTATTTCTCTACGGTGGCTGTAGCTCAGTTGGTAGAGTCCAGGATTGTGATTCCTGTTGTCGTGGGTTCGAGCCCCATCAGCCACCCCAAATACCTATTTACCTAAATAAAATCAATAAGTTACAGAGGGTGTGGGTTTTATCACGGTAGCACCAAGGGTAGCACTTCTAGCCTAACAATGGGCTTAAACCGTGCTAAACCTACCTAGAACCTACAGAAAATCAACAGGTGTCTTCTATATTCGCCTGTTTATCCCAAAACATCTTCAGAAGCCCAACCAACCGACTAAACTAGTCGTTAGTTTGAAAACAAAAGACATCCGAGAGGCATC
>JAOAUK010000004.1 GCA_030157655.1 Polynucleobacter sp.
CAGAGCTTGGCTTGTGGCAAAAGTTGCTAAAAAAGACCCTGGTAGGTTACAATATCGGTCTTAGTCGGAGTGTGGCGCAGTCTGGTAGCGCACCTGGTTTGGGACCAGGGGGTCCAAGGTTCGAATCCTTGTACTCCGACCACTTTCTCTTATCCCCCAAAAAATATTCACCTAATTCTCAGCATGCTGCTAGAGCTTATGCCTAGGGGCTTTGTCATCATTTTGTCATTTATTGGCCCTACATTTACTGATATGCATCAAGATTTGTCGAGTGTTTAACCTAGACATAGGGCTTACGCTAGTAAGTTTTGTCTAATATATTTGTTAAAATCTTGAAAAATTTTAGAAGCATTAAAAGTAACAATTACAGATACAGCAAAACAGTTAGCGCCACATGTCATTTTCAGAAGATTCTCAGATCGATTTTTCCGGCTTCAATCCGCAAGAGCTCATTGAGTTAAGTTACGTTAGTAAAGCAGCGAGTGATGTCGGGATTTTAGGTTTAATGAACCTATTAGAAGATGCTGTTCACAAGAATAAAAAATTAGGTGTGACTGGTGCACTCTTTTATGACAGCGGGGTCTACGGCCAGATTCTAGAAGGGTATCCACAGTGTGTTGAAGCTGTTTGGAAATCAATCTGTACAGACTTGCGACATAAAGATATTCAGGTTCTTGATATTGATAAGTTAGCTAAGCGCCGCTTTACTAACTGGTCAATGAAGTTCTATGGTTCAGAAGAGATCAGTAAATATGTGCCAGAACTGAAGATGGGATTAAAAGACCCAGCCCACACATTGCCTCGAGAAATTTTGACTTTGATGCGCTCTGTTGGAAACGAGTCATCTGGTTCTGGCGGTCAAAATTCATCAGAATTAAGGTCGTAAGCAAGCTTTCCCCATAAAAAAGGGCGCCATTTTTATGTGGCACCCTTGTCTAAGACGCTTTGATTAGTTGAGTGTACTAGTCATGTATTGCTCAATTGCCTCGCCAACGTATTCTTTGTTGGCAACAAACAATTTCCATTTAAGTAATTGATTGCAAAGAACTTCTAAATCATCATAGGTCATCTCGCGTAGGCTCTCGAGCTTGATGTCTCCTGCTTTCATTAGTTCAGCCAGTTTGTCATAGCTTTCTTGATCTAGTTCACCCATTTTTCTCTCCCTTGAGAAATTATCATTTGATGATTAAGACTAGCCATATATCGATAGCTATACAAGAGAAAAAATTTGCACCAAAATAATGCAAGTTATGTCTAGAACACTAAAATTTAGTCAATCAAAAAGTGTTTTATTTCAGAACATCTAAGACAGTTTCGATGGGGCGACACAACCTGGCTACTTTGCCATTCGATACGATAGGGCGATTGAGCAAAATAGGGTGCGTCATGATGAATGCAATTAACTCATCTTCGCTCCATTTGGGGTTGCCTAAATCGAGCTCATCATAAGGAGTGCCTTTTTGGCGAAGAATATGTCGCACAGATTCACCCGTGCATTTAATTAGGGTTCGAAGTTCTGATTCGGTGGGTGGATTTTGTAGATACAAAACGACATTAGGCTCGATGCCTTCGTCGCGAATCTTTTCTAGAACATCGCGTGATGTTTTGCACTTAGGGTTGTGATAAATCGTGATCTTAGACATGGTGAATTAGTAACTAAAAAGGTAGTCACTTATTTTAATTGTTGCCACAATCATCAGCCATCTAGAGACCTCCGTTATAATCTGCACTTCAGTTCAAAGACTGCCCATAGCTCAGCTGGATAGAGCACCGCCCTTCTAAGGCGTAGG
>JAOAUK010000005.1 GCA_030157655.1 Polynucleobacter sp.
GTGGTTTTAGCTTTATTCATTGGCAGTGTCTCTGATGCAGATGCTGCCATCATCTACCAACTACGTTTACCAAGAGTCTTGACTGCCTTTGCGGTTGGGGGTTTATTGGCGATGTCTGGAAGTCTCTTACAAGTTTTGACTCGCAACCCTTTGGCTGAGCCATCAGTTTTGGGTGTTTCAGGTGGTGCCTCAGTAGGGGCGCTAGCGGTACTCATGTTGGGTGGTGCAGGAACTATTTGGGTTGCTGGTGGTGCGTGGCTGGGCGCCATTACAGTCATGATCCTCTTATGGGTATTGGTAGGAGGCTTCTCGGCTCACCCATCAAGACTCTTGTTGGCAGGCGTCATGGTTGCAACAGGTTGTGGAGCTATCACGACTCTCATGATTGCTTTTGCATCGAATGTGGCGATGCCAGGCATGATTCATTGGCTCATGGGTGATCTAGATTCTGTGATGAGTTTAGAGTCTGTTGGTGCAATCTTGGGTGTGTGGTTATCAGTTCTCATCATTATTTGGAGGCTCTCTCCAAAAATTCATTTATTGCAGTTGGGAACCGATAAGGCCATGACCTTGGGTGTGGATGTTGCTTATATTCAGTGGGTAATGGTTCTTCTATCTGCTCTAGCAGCTGCAGCTGCTGTATCGATTGCTGGTTCGATTGGTTTTGTTGGTTTGCTTGTGCCACACATCTTGCGCGCACTAATTGTTAAGCACCACGGTCCAGATCAACGATTCTTGTTGCCTGCCTCAGCCTTATTGGGTGGAACTTTCTTGGTCTTGTCAGACATGTTTGCTAGAACAGTGATTGCCCCATCACAGCTACCTGTTGGGGTGATTACTGCTTTGATTGGTGTGCCAAGTTTCTTGTGGATCCTGTCTCGTTTTAGGCATTGGAGTTCATGATGATGGATGCGAACCAAAACTCTCCAATGGTTTTAGAAACAAAGAGCTTAGATGTTCAAGTGCCTAATCGCATGTTAATTAGCAACTTAAATTGGCAAGTGAAGCAAGGTGAGAGATGGTGCTTAATCGGTCGTAATGGCGCTGGTAAATCCACTCTACTAAGAATCATTGCTGGCGTGCAAGCTATCAATTCTGGTGAAGTTTTATGGCAAAACAAAGCCATGGCAACTTATACCCCTGAGATGCTGGCAACAGTAAGAGCTTATGCGGAGCAATCCCCAGTGGGTGGAGTCGGGTTAAGGTCGATTGATGTGGTGATGGCTGCGCAATGGCCTTGGCAACAAGCTGACTCTAACGATTATCAGTTAGCGATTGATGCGCTTAACACTTGTGATGTGGCGCATCTTGCGCAGGCTCAATGGCAAACCTTATCGGGTGGCGAACGTCAAAGAGTGGCTTTAGCCGCTTGTTTTGCTCAAAACACCAAAGCCTTGATCTTAGATGAGCCAACATCTCATCTGGATGTTGGTCATCAAGTTTCTTTATTGAATACCTTGACTGAAAGAAGTCAAACTTGCCAGCAAACAGTCATCGCCAGTTTGCATGAGATCGGTTTGATTGGGCGTGGCTTTACGCATGCATTACTCTTGATGGAAGACAGTTGTTACTTGGCGGGGCCTATTGCAGAAGTCGTTAATTCAACTAATCTAGAAAAATCACTAGGTCATCCCATTGCAGAAGCTACAACAGCCGCAGGGCAAGTCATCTACGTACCTGCGTGATTATCGTAAAGCGTCAGCCTTAGCGAATCTTATCGATTTCTGAACAAATCTTTTGAGCACCTTGCATGATGCGAGCTGATGGTCTACTGATCATGTCGCCATCTATGTCTACAAAAGCTTTCTTTTGAGTGGCCGCCAATTGAGGGATGGATGACCACATTGACCAATCAGTCTTCATCTGCTTGGTGTCTACCGCAGTAAAAATAATTTCTGGGTTGGCTTTAACTACAGCCTCTCTACTCACAGTGGGCACTAATAGTTTTTCATGAGCGAATAACTGCTCGCCACCGCAAATGCTAATAATGTCAGCAATCAAGTGATCTTGATTGAGCGTCATCAATGGTTGAGCCCATACTTGATAGAACACTCTGATCTTTCTGGGATGTTTATTTTGGTAGCGCTTCTTAAGATCCGCAATTTGTGATCTCAAGGCATCCGCATTTCTCTTGGCAATTGTCTCTGTGCCCAACAACTTGCCAATTGTTTCAATATCGTTAGCAATATCAGTGAGTTTTTTGGGTTCAACGGAGATCACCTGAATTGATCTAAAAGTTTTCTTGATCGATTCGATTTGACTCTCAGGTGTGCCACCGCGCCAGTAAATAATTAAATCTGGGCGTAGTTGTTTCATTTTTTCTAAATCAATCGATCGTGCATCGCTGGTAATCGGTAATTTTTTAACTGATTCTGGGAAGTTGCTATACGCACTGACGCTGATGAGGCGACTGGATCCTCCAGCAGCTTCAACTACTTCGCTTAAGTGCGGGGCTACTGTGATGATGCGCTGAGGGTGAAGGGGTTCTTTGTTGCTTTGTGCCATTGCTGGTGCGCTAGCAGCTGTAATAGCAACAGCATAGGGAACAACATAAGCTAACAGCGCTAATAGTCTTGGTGCGGCGTTCAATGCTACAGATAAGCGTTGAAAGCTCATGACTATTAAATCTCTAGGTTATCGATTAAACGTGTTTTGCCTAACTTGGCAGCTGCCAAAACTACTAACTGCTCATTCGCTGAAAGCTCAGCATCATTAGCGCTTAAAAGATCGCTGCGTTTACGTACAGAAATGTAATCTGGCAACCAACCTCTTGAGTTTAGTTTGGCGCATGCCTCTTGCTCAATTCTTGAGATATCAGCAGCACTCAGTTTGCCTTGTAAAACTTTATCTTGAACTTCTTTGAGTGTTTGTATGAGTTGAACAGCTTCAGCACGCTCTTCTGTGGATAGGTAGCCATTTCTGGAGGATAGGGCTAGACCATCTTCAGCACGCACAGTCTCGGCTGGAACAATGTCTACGGGTAGTGCCAATTGGCGACACATTTGGCGAATCACCATCAATTGTTGGTAATCTTTTTTGCCAAATACAGCGACCTTTGGTTGAACGCAAGAGAGTAATTTCAAAACAACTGTACAGACACCCTGGAAAAACCCTGGGCGGAATTCACCTTCGAGAATCTTGCCTAAGTTTTGCGGAGGCTCTACGCGGTACTCTTGTGGTTCTGGGTATAAATCTTTTTCAGTCGGCGCAAACAAAACATACACACCTTCTTTTTCTAGCTTTTCAACGTCTGCTTCAAAAGTGCGCGGATATTTATCAAAATCCTCGTTGGGGCCAAATTGCAAACGATTAACAAAAATACTAGCAATTACAGGGTCGCCATGCTGACGGGCCAAGCGCATCAAAGATAAGTGACCTTCGTGCAAATTACCCATCGTTGGCACAAACACTGCACGGTTTTGACCACGTAATTGATCGCGCAAGTCCTGAATATCACTAATAATCTTCATGGATTATTCTTTTTCTAAGATTAATTGACTAGATTAGTTTGGTGAGTAGGCAAGACGCACATAAATAGGTGCGTATGGCTCAGCTTGTGTGATTTCAATCAAAGACTCTCTTGAGAGTTCAAGCATCGCAATAAAGTTAACCACTACCATCGGAGCGCCTTTGCCTGTAGCAATGGCATCTTCAAATAAATCTGTAAATTCAATAAAACGCTCGCCTTGCAAACGGCGCAGGATGCGTGTCATGAAGTCGCGAACAGATAACTGCTCACGAGTAATCGTGTGATGTTGATTTAGCTTCGCGCGGTATAGAACATCTTTCCAAGCAGACTGAATGTCGTTTGGATTAATGTCTGGCCAAGTCACCGCAACGGTTGTGTCGACATGACCGTTGGCTTTATAGAAGTCACGACCCAAGACTGGCATCTTATCGAGTTCTTGAGCGGCCAGTTTCATGCGCTCGTACTCAAGCAAGCGACGTACTAATTCTGCGCGAGGATCTTCAACTTCCTCATCGCTGTCAGCTTTCTTCATTGGCAAGAGCATGCGTGATTTGATTTCAATCAGCATGGCAGCCATCAATAAATATTCGGCAGCAAGCTCTAGGTTGGTGCGACGAATTTGTTCAATGTAACCAAGATATTGCTTGGTTACTTCCGCCATCGGAATATCCAAAACGTTGAAGTTTTGTTTACGGATGAGATAAAGCAATAGGTCCAGAGGACCTTCAAAGGCCTCTAAGAAAACCTCTAGCGCATCTGGTGGAATGTACAGATCTGTTGGGAGCTGAAACAACGGCTCGCCATACAACCTGGCAAACGACTCAGACATGCCATCCGTGACTTCCGGAACAGCGGTTAGCAAATCACTCATTGATAAACGTAAGCTTTTTGCTTAACGCGAGCCATTTGGTTGCGTTTTTGGTCATCTGGGCTGGTAGGGGCTTTGTCCCACAAAAGGGAGCGGCCTTCCTGCTGAGCCTGTTCTAGCTGAGGCTTTGTCGCCTTCAACTCTTCCAAAAAGAGGGTGATATTTGATTTGTAATGAGCCATAGTGTGTCAATTGTAGCGATTTAGGGAACCTAGCTTCCTACATTTAGCTTACAAGCGTCTGCAGCCACTTTTTTGGCCTGTAAGAAGGCGCTTGGCAGGTCTTTTAGGCAGTTCTCTTCACCGATCTCGTCGATGAACCCACTGCGTGCCATTAAGGAGGCTGGCTGAGCATTGGCGGCGCACACGATCAGCGTGCCACCCAGTTTTTTAAGAGATTTATTCAGTGCTTTGAGTGCATCAATGCCACTTGTATCAATATTGATGAGTTGATGCATTTCCAAAATCATCGCTTTGGGCACTTTGTAATTAGGATTTGATGCATCAATTAAGTCTTCGACTTTATCGATCGCTCCAAAGAACAGTGAGCCATAAATTCCATAGGCTTTGACGCTATCCCTTAAATCAAATTCATCCGGCAGCGCCAAATCATCATCGCTATGAAAGTCATCAGGTAACTCTAGTTCTTCGATTTGAGTGAGTGATGAAATTCTGTAGATAAAGAAAATGCAGGCCAAAACAAGACCAACTTGAACAGCAACTGTTAAATCAAAAATGATCGTCAGGAAGAAAGTGCCTAACAAAATAAATTTATAAGTGATGTTGAACTGCTTTAAACGTTTGAATTCAGCAACATCAAACATATTCCAAGAAATGTAAATCAAAATACCTGCCAAGCAAGCCATTGGTATGTGGCTGGCTAATGGGGCAGCAATCAACATGATGAGTAATATCACGATGGCGTGGATTAAGCCTGAGACCGGAGTCTTCGCGCCCGCTTTGGCGTTGGTGGCAGTTCTAGCGATTGTTCCTGTGACGGGTAAGCCACCAAAGAACGGCACGATGATGTTGGCGATACCTTGACCAATTAATTCTTGGTTAGGATTGTGTTTGTCATCACTTAGATTGTCGGCCACGCGGGCGCATAGTAAAGATTCAATCGCGCCTAATAGGGCAATCGTTAATGTTGGCGCAAACAACTGTTTAGCGGTTTCCCAATCTAATGCGGGAACCTTGGGGGAGGGAATGCTATTAGGTATTTCGCCAAAGCGACTCCCAATGGTTTCAATCGGCAAGTCCAAAAAGTCAGCAATGATCGTTACAGCAATTAAAGCGATGATGATGCCAGGTACTAATGTGATTGGTTTCCAAATGCGACCCAAAACTGAGGTAATTCTTGGCCAAAGAATAATCAATGCCAAAGTGCCTACGCAGGTGAGGCTGGCTGCTAGGCTGGCTGTATCTGCATATCTAACAAATGCATTAATTTGAGAAAAGAAATCTGACGGCAACTTATCAATTTGTAAGCCGAAGGCATCTCTGATTTGAGATAAGCCGATCAATACCGCAATGCCACTTGTAAAACCAATGATGATGGCCACAGGTATAAAGCGGATTAAGTTACCGACCTTAAAGACTCCCATGGTGACCAAGAGCATGCCTGCTAAAAATGTGGAAAGTATTAAGTTGGCAACACCATATCTTTCAACAATCGCATAAACAATCACCACAAATGCGCCGGCGGGACCACCAATCTGAACTTTACTGCCACCCAATGCAGAAATTAAAAATCCACCAATTACTGCAGAAATTAAACCAGCTTCTGGTTTGAGTCCTGAGGCAATGGCAAAGGCAATCGCAAGGGGTAGGGCAATCACGCCCACGGTGATGCCGCTACTTAAGTCTTTGATAAAAGTATGGCTATCGTAGCCTTTGATGGCGTCAACGATTTTTGGTCGAAAACGCATCAAATTCATCATTGTTGATTGGCTGCTATCAATTGATCAATCATCACAGGATCAACACGCGTCATTAAATGTTGATAGGGATTGATAGCTTGTTTGGAAGATAGTGATTGATCAATATCGTCCCATGTCATTGGGGCGATATTAAAGAACTTCTCAACGCCAGCCGCCACATTAGGAACAACAGGCTTTAAGTACAAGCTTAATCTTCTGAAGGCTTCAAGAGTGACGCTGCAAATAGTTTGCAATTCTTGTTCTTTGCTTGGGTCTTTGGCGATTTCCCAAGGTTTGTTGCTATCCACAAACCCGTTCACTGCATCAGCCAATTCCATCACGCGACGCAAAGCTTTTGCAAATTCACGGGTCTCATACAAATCAGCGATTTCGTCTTTAGCATCCGCTAATTGTTTAAGTAGAGGATGGTTCATGGCGCTGTCATCAACGATGCCGCCAAAGCGCTTGACCAAGAAGCCAGCACTACGACTAGCAATATTGATGTATTTGCCTAATAAATCGCTATTAACGCGCGCTGTGAAGTCTTGTAGATTTAAATCTAAGTCTTCCATGCTGGCATTTAATTTGGCCGCAAAGTAATAGCGCAACCACTCTGGATTAAGACCGCACTCAATCACGCTATTGGCAGTAATAAATGTGCCGCGCGATTTACTCATCTTTTCGCCATCAACCGTTAAGAAGCCGTGAGCGAACACATTGGTTGGTGTGCGGTATCCCGAAAAATTCAATGTAGCTGGCCAGAATAATGTATGGAAGTACAAAATATCTTTACCGATGAAGTGGTACTGCTCGGTCGTGGTGTCTGGTTTTACCCACTCTTCGAAGTTCAAACCTTTTTGTTGGCAAAGATTTAAAAAGCTGGCGTAGTAACCAATCGGTGCATCTAGCCATACATAGAAATATTTGCCAGGGGCATCTGGAATCTCAAAACCAAAGTAAGGGGCATCACGGGAGATATCCCAGTCGCCTAATTTGCTCTCGCCAGGTTCACCGACCCATTCTTTCATCTTGTTGCGAGCTTCAGCTTGCAACGGTGTTTTAACTTGTGTCCACTCTCTTAAGAATGACTCACAGCGTGGATCAGACAATTTAAAGAAATAATGATCTGAAACTTTACGAATCGGTGTGGCACCACTCACTACTGAGAATGGATTTTTTAAATCAGTCGGCGCGTAGGTTGCACCGCATTTTTCGCATGAGTCGCCGTATTGATCTTTAGCGCCGCACTTAGGACATTCGCCTTTGATGAAGCGATCAGGCAAAAACATCTCTTTAACTGGGTCATAAGCTTGCTCAATGGCGCGCTTTTCAATCAAGCCCGCATCGCGTAGCTTGATATAAATCTGTTCAGATAGTTGTTTATTTTCATCGCTATCTGTTGAGTAATAGTTATCAAAAGACACCAAGAAATTATCAAAATCTCTCTTATGCTCTTTCCAAACATTCGCAATCAGCTCTTTGGGAGTTAAACCTTCCTTTTCGGCACGCAGCATGATTGGGGTACCATGGGTATCATCTGCTCCAACGTAGTGAACTTCGTGCCCACGCATTCTTTGGAAACGGACCCAAATATCAGTCTGGATGTATTCAACCAAGTGACCGATATGTATTTGGCCATTGGCATAAGGAAGGGCTGAGGTAACTAAAATTCGACGCATAGACACAGATTTTAGTCTGCGGATATAGTTGAGAGCTGAAAAAGTAAAAAAACCTCTAGGAGATCGGTGTGTCTGTAACAGTAGAAAATATACAAAATGCGCTTAAAAGCGTTATAGATCCTAACACTGGCAAAGATTTAATTACCTCTAAATTTGCTAAAAACATCAAAGTTGAAGATGGCGATGTGACATTGGATGTGGTCTTAACTTACCCAGCCAAGAGCCAAATTGACCTTATTCGTAAGTTGGTTATTAGTGCGATAAGAGAGCTTCCTGGCGTTAAAAACGTCAGTGCCAATGTCACGATGAACATCGTGGCCCATGCCGTTCAGCGTGGTGTGAAGTTATTGCCTAACGTTAAAAACATCATTGCGGTTTCAAGTGGCAAGGGTGGTGTGGGTAAATCTACAACTGCTGTTAACTTGGCTCTAGCTTTGGCAGCCGAAGGTGCCACAGTAGGTATTTTGGATGCGGACATTTACGGCCCTAGCCAACCAATGATGTTGGGGATTACCGGTCGCCCTGAATCGATTGCAGAAAATACTATTGAGCCAATGGAAGGGCATGGTTTGCAAGCCAGTTCCATTGGTTTTTTAATTGACCCAGATAATCCAATGGTTTGGCGTGGTCCGATGGTCACTTCTGCCTTGGAACAATTGTTGCGTCAAACCAACTGGCGTGATTTGGATTACTTAATTGTTGATATGCCACCAGGTACGGGCGATATTCAATTGACCTTATCCCAAAAGGTTCCAGTGACAGGTGCAGTTATTGTTACAACGCCACAAGATATTGCGTTACTAGATGCTCGTAAGGGCCTGAAGATGTTTGAGAAGGTGGGTATTCCTATCTTGGGCATTGTTGAGAACATGAGTATTTATGTGTGCCCTAACTGTAACCATCAAGAACATATCTTTGGTGAAGGCGGCGGTCAAAAGATGTGTGATGAGTACAGCACGACATTCTTGGGCAGCTTGCCGTTAAATTTATCAATTCGCGAACAGGCGGATGCTGGTCGTCCAACCGTGGTGGCTGATCCTGATGGCGCAATTAGTAATATTTATAAAGCAATTGCCAGAAAAATCGCTATTCAAGTTGCTGAAATGTCGAAAGACATGACCAGCAAGTTCCCAAGTATTGTGGTTCAAAACACCTAAATCATGAAGCTACAGCTTGCCGTTGTGATGCGTAAGGAGTTAATTGATAACCCTTGGCAATCACATCGGTGGGTTTTGGATGAGGTGGTGTTTGATGTGGGGCAGTTTTCACACAAGTCTCCCGACTTTACTATCGCCAATCGTCCCGCTATATGCATGCGGCAAGATGAATCAGGTGAGCGTTGGCTTTATACCGGGTTTGAGTTAGAGCTTTTTAAAGATGAGGCAGAGGGGTACTACCTTAATGCAACTTCTACCAGGCCGGCTTGGTTTGTGATGTGGCGTATGGAAGATCATCCTGCTGGTCAAGATCCTATTGCAGTCCCTCATTTTTTAAGCGTTAGTTACTATGAGGCTGGACGATTGTTAGATGGCGGTGAAACAGTTGAAAACGTTCCATTGGATTCAGAAACGTCAGCATGGCTATCTGATTTCGTTACTGAACATTACAAGCCAGAACCCAAAAAACGTGCCCGCCCAGTTTCTTTTAAGGGCGCTCATCGACCTAAGGATGAGGCTAACTGATGGCTGGATTTTTAAATCGTTGGGCTAAGCGCAAGGCTGGGGTTGAGGTTAATGAGCCTGCAATCTCAAAGTTGCAGCCAACGCCTCAATCAACAACAAGTTCTAATTCGCCAGAAATTTCTTCTGAAAAAAAAATAAACGGCGAGGATATTTCGCCTCAAGATACATCTACCAAAGAGTTGATGCCTACCTTGGACGATGTTCTCAAGCTTACTAAAGATTCTGATTACTCTGCTTATGTTAAGCCTGGAATTGACCCATCTGTCCAGCAAGCCGCGATGCAAAAACTCTTTTCTGATCCGCATTACAACATCATGGATGGTTTGGATATTTACATCGATGATTATTCAAAGCCTGACCCAATTCCTTTAGAGATGCTTAAGAAGCTAAACCAATCTCAGTTACTTGGTTTGTTTAAAACTCAAGACGAAAAAAATGCTGACGCAGAGTCTGAGCGTATAGAGCATGAGCAATATCAATCTAGGTTGCAGGCTCTTGAGGCTGCAGAATCGCCTGATTCAGAGCAGCAAGTAAAAAATGCCTTACCTGATGAAACCCCTAGTGACATAAAGAAGATTGATTCGGCAAAATCACTAGAATTGAACAATACGCAAGAAATAACAAATACGAACCAAGCTAAGCCTGTTGATAAAGCAGGCTAATAAACATAAAAGCCAATAAATGCCATAAAAATGGCTGAAGGTAGAGGATGACAAAAAAGACGCTCGTTTGTAGTTGTAATCAAACTATGCCCTTGGATATTTCACAAATAGCTAAGGGTTTAGGTGTTGAAGCAAAAAATATTTCATTAAGTAATGCCTTGTGCCGCCAAGAAATTGGCACTTTTATTGGTGCTAGCCAAGGGGTGGATGAAATTGTTTTGGCCTGCACTCAGGAAAAGAGACTGTTTGAAGAGGTCGCTTCTGAGCAAGAAAAACCTTTGGTCGCGCCCATTAAATTTGTCAATATTCGTGAAACAGGTGGATGGTCAGCCGATGCTAAAAATGCAATGCCGAAGATATCGGCCTTGCTTGCTAAGGCTTCATTGCCAGAGCCTGACCCAGTTAACATGGTGAGCTATCAAAGTGGTGGACGCGTATTAATTATCGGCCCAGGTGACGCCGCTATTGAGTGGGCTAAGCGCCTAGCAAAAAATTTAAGTGTCGGAGTGCTTTGTACTAGCGGTGGCGTTTTGCCACAAGAACGAGACTTCCCTGTATACAGTGGCACAGTAAAAAAAATAAAAGGCTATTTGGGTGCGTTTGATGTTGAATGGGCACAAGAAAACCCGATTGACTTGGAGTTGTGTACGCGTTGTGGTGCCTGCCTAGATGCATGTCCAGAAAGCGCAATCAACCTTAGCTATCAAATTGATCTTGAAAAATGCAAAGGTCACCGTGCATGTGTGAAGGCGTGCTCATCAATTGGAGCAATTAATTTTGATCGAGTTGATAAAAGTCGCACAGAGTCATGGGATTTAATTTTTGACTTATCAAAAGAACCCCTTCTAAAAATGAGTCAACCCCCTCAAGGTTACTTTGCACCTAAAGGGGATCCAATCGATCAGGCAATTGCTGCGGCTGAATTGATGGGCATGGTGGGTGAGTTTGAAAAACCCAAGTTTTTTTCTTACAGCGAGAAAAACTGTGCACATGGTCGTAATGGTCAGATAGGCTGCTCTGCTTGTATCGATGTTTGCTCGACTGCTGCTATTGAATCTCAATTTAGAGATGGCAAAGGCATTGTTAAAGTTAACCCAAATCTATGTATGGGGTGCGGTGCTTGTGCAACTGTTTGCCCTTCAGGTGCAATGCGCTACAACTACCCGAGCGTTCCCTATCTTGGGCAACAAATTAAAGTGATGTCAAAGGCTTACCAGGCTGCTGGAGCGAAGTTGGCGCCAAGTTTGTTATTGCATAGTGACAGCAAGGGGCAGGAGTTAATTCAGGATTTAGGGCGTCTAGCTGCAACGCAGTCAAAGAGTCATAAGGGTTTACCAGCCCACGTTATTCCATTGGGGTTGCACCATAGTGCCTCTACTGGTATTGATTTTTGGTTTGCCAGTTTGGCGCATGGCTTTTCTCAAGTGGCAATATTGTTGAGTGGTGAAGAGGCGCCTGAGTATCAGGATGCTCTTGCTAAACAAGTCAATGTTGCCCAGTCTATTCTGGATGGCTTGGGTTATGCCAAAGATAGCATTATCTTGTTGCAAGCTGATAGCTCTGTAGGTTTGGAGAAGGCGGTTTCTCAAATATCAGAAAGGCCCACTTTGTGTCCTGTGGCCACTTTTGCTTTCGCCACAGAAAAGCGTGAAACATTGGAAGCCGCTCTTGAGCATTTAATGATTCATGCCAGCAAAAAAATCACATCAGAACAACCATTAGCATTGATAGCAGGCTCTCCGCTTGGGGGCGTTCAAGTTAATCAGGATGCATGTACTCTGTGCATGTCATGTGTGGGATCTTGCCCAGAGAATGCTCTGCGAGATAACCCAGATATGCCGCAGCTATCACTGATAGAGCGTAATTGTGTGCAATGTGGTTTGTGCGTTCGCACCTGCCCAGAAAATGCTTTGACTCTAATTCCTAGGCTGCAAACAACAGAAATTAGGAAAAAAGTTGTTGTCTTAAATGAAACAAAACCTTTTCATTGCATTAGTTGCGGCAAACCTTTTGGAACGCTAAAAATGGTGGAGCTCATGTTGGGCAAGCTCTCCCTACATGCCGCATTCTCTGGTGAGGCTATGGAGCGACTAAAGATGTGCAGTGACTGTCGTGTTGTCGACATGATTAATAAACCAAATGATAACGATGTGGTCTGATAACTAGTATGGATAAAAATCTTGATAAAGAAATAACCGAGCTTAGTTCTGATGGTTTGGAAGAGGATGTGGCAAGAGCAGATCTTTATGGTTTGTTAGCCCAACTTTTTTACAGGGCCCCAGACGATGATTTGTTGCATCGTATGGCTGCTTCAGCGGCTTATGGTTCGGGGTCAGATGCGCCTGATAACGCTGCTTTAACTCAAGCTTGGGATCAGTTGGTAAAAGTTGCATCAGGATCTAACGCTCAGGAGTGGGCTCACGAATACCAGGATTTATTTATTGGCATTGGTAAGCCAGAAATTTTTCTTTATGGGTCTTACTATCAGACGGGTTTTTTAAATGAGAAGCCTTTGGTACGTTTGCGCGATTCTTTGCAAGAGTTGGGTCTAGAGGCTGCAGAGGGAATCACTGAAAGTGAAGATCACATCGCATCGTTGTGTGAGGTGATGAGGTATTTAATTGCGGGTGATGATCTTTCAATCGCCAATCTAACTCAACAAAAGAAGTTCTTTGATGAGCACATGCGTTCGTGGCTGCCAGATTTGTGCGATGCAATAGAAAATCATCCCAATGCAAATCACTACAAGGCAGTGGGGTTATTAGCCAGAGCTTTCTTTGACGTTGAGGCTTATGGCATGGACATGGTTGAGTAATTAACTTTAGCCTACCCTAGGGAAACTCCTTACTCTATTTTGCGTTTGTCCTGTGCAAAAAAAATAAGATGGGTATATAGTTAATTCATAAATGCAAGTATTACTTTTTTAATTTAGTAATAGATTGTTAAGAATTAAAAGGAGATGGACATGAGTGAAAAGAATCACAAAGAATCGCGTAGAAAATTCTTTGTAACGGCTGGCGTTACTGCTGGTGCAGTCGCTGTTGTTTCTCAAACACCTGTTGGCACTGCTATTGCTGAGCAGGCATCAAGCATGATTGAGGACAACAAGGGTTACAAAGTCTCCGATCACATCCGTAAATATTACAAAACAACGCTCGTTTAATTTCCAAAATTAACGAGCGTTTTTTATTTCTCTTGATTTCTAGAGGGTCTAACCATGAGTCTGATTCGTAAATCATCACAACAAGTAACTGCAGCTTCTCGACATACATCCCAAATGGTGGGCAGCCTGGCACGCAGTTTGCAATCTGCCATTCCAATGATGGATCGCCGTACATTCCTTAAGCGCTCAGGCGTTGGCGTGGGTGTTGGTTTGGCTGCATCACAACTAACACTAGTTCAAAAAGCTAAGGCTACAACTGGTGCCAAGCTTGATGGCAAAGGAAAAATCGAGGTCAAACGCACAGTGTGTACGCACTGTTCAGTTGGTTGCGCTATTGATGCTGTTGTTGAAAACGGTGTTTGGACCCGTCAGGAACCAGTCTTTGATTCACCAATTAATCTTGGAGCCCATTGCGCAAAAGGTGCAGCTATTCGTGAGCACGGTCATGGTGAGTTCCGCTTGAAGTATCCAATGAAGCTTGTTAACGGCAAGTATGAAAGAATTAGCTGGGATACAGCTCTTGATGAGATCACAGCAAAAATGAAGACTCTCAAGAAGAAATCTGGACCAGATTCTTTGTTCTTTATTGGCTCATCAAAATACAACAATGAGCAAGCTTACTTATTGCGTAAGTTTGTTTCTTTCTTCGGCACCAATAACACTGACCACCAGGCGCGTATTTGTCACTCAACAACAGTTGCGGGTGTTGCAAACACTTGGGGCTATGGTGCGATGACCAATAGTTATAACGATATGCAGAATTCAAAAGCTGCTATCTATATTGGTTCGAATGCTGCAGAGGCTCATCCAGTATCTATGTTGCACATGTTGCATGCTAAGGAAGCTGGTTGCAAGATGATCGTGGTTGATCCACGTTACACACGTACCGCAGCAAAATCTGATCAGTATGTTCGTATTCGCTCTGGTACAGATATTCCATTCTTGTTTGGTGTTCTCCACCACATTTTCAAGAACGGTTGGGAAGATAAAAAGTACATCAATGACCGCGTATACGGCATGGATGAAATCAAAAAAGAAGTTCTTGAAAAGTGGACGCCAGCTAAAGTTGAAGAGGCCTGTGGAGTGCCAGAGGCTGAGATGTATAAGGTTGCTAAAACTCTTCACGAGAATCGCCCAGGTACGATTGTTTGGTGTATGGGTCAAACTCAGCATACGATTGGTAATGCGATGGTGCGTGCCTCATGTATCTTGCAGTTAGCATTAGGTAACGTCGGTAAGAGCGGTGGCGGTACTAACATCTTCCGTGGCCATGATAACGTTCAAGGCGCTACAGACGTTGGTCCAAACCCAGATTCATTGCCAGGTTATTACGGTTTAGCTGCTGGTTCTTGGAAGCATTTTGCAGGTGTTTGGGGTGTTGACTATGAGTGGATCAAAGCTCAGTACGCACCAAACATGATGGAAAAATCAGGTACCACTGTTTCACGTTGGGTCGATGCTGTTTTAGAGAAAAATGAGTTAATCGATCAAGATAGCAACGTTAAAGGTGTTTTCTTCTGGGGTCATGCACCCAACTCTCAAACTCGCGGCCTTGACATGAAAAAGGCCATGGATAAGTTAGAGTTGTTGGTAGTCGTTGACCCTTATCCAAGTGCTACAGCAGCGATGGCTGCTATGCAAGTGGATGGCGCACAAGTTAATAAAGATCGTGCAGTCTATTTGTTGCCGGCCGCTACTCAATTTGAAACAAGTGGGTCAGCAACAGCATCTAACCGATCTATTCAATGGCGTGAAAAAGTTATTGATCCATTGTGGGAGTCAGTTCCAGACCATGTGATCATGCAGGCCATGGCTGACAAGCTTGGATTCGGTAATGAGTTATCTAAGAACTACAAGGTGCTCAAGAGCAAATTTGCTGGCAAAGATTGGAAGGAGCCAGAGGTTGAGTCAATCTTGCGTGAAATTAACAAGTCAGTATGGACGATTGGTTACTCAGGACATTCTCCAGAGCGCTTAAAAGCACATATGCGAATGATGCATGTGTTTGACGTTAAAACATTGAAGTCCAAAGGCGGTAAAGATCCTGTTACTGGCTACGACACTACTGGTGATTACTTTGGTTTGCCATGGCCTTGCTACGGCACTCCTGAGATGAAGCATCCAGGTAGCCCAAATCTCTATGACACCAGCAAGCATGTCATGGATGGTGGTGGCAACTTCCGCGCTAACTTTGGTGTGGATAAGGATGGCAAAAATCTACTTGCTGAGAATGGTTCACACTCTAAGGGTGCTGACATCACAACAGGCTACCCAGAGTTCGACCATGTCTTAGTTAAGAAGTTGGGTTGGTGGGGTGAGTTGACAGAAGCTGAGCAAAAAGCAGCTGAAGGTAAAAACTGGAAAACTGACGTTTCTGGCGGTTTGATTCGTGTCATTATGAAAAACCACGGTTGTCATCCATTTGGTAATGCGAAAGCGCGTGCAGTGGTTTGGAACTTCCCTGACCCAGTGCCTCAACACCGTGAGCCACTCTATGGCACACGCCCTGATTTGGTTGCCAAATATCCAACTCATGATGACAAGAAGGCTTTCTGGCGTATGCCAACTCTCTACAAGTCTATTCAGCAGAAGAACGTTGAAGACAAGTTGTATGAGAAGTTCCCAATCATTCTTACTTCTGGACGCTTGGTTGAGTATGAGGGTGGTGGTGAAGAGACTCGTTCTAATCCTTGGTTGGCAGAATTGCAACAAGATAACTTTGTTGAAATTAATCCAGCTGCAGCGAATAAGCGTGGTATCAGAAATGGTGAGTATGTCTGGGTTAAATCTCCAACAGGCGCGAAGATCAAGGTGAAAGCTTTGGTGACAGAGCGTGTGGGGCCGGATACTGCATTCATACCATTCCACTTCTCAGGATGGTGGCAAGGTAAAGACATGCTTGATTCTTATCCTAAGGGTGCTGCGCCAATCGTACGTGGTGAGGCTGTTAACACGGCTACAACATACGGTTACGACAGTGTGACGATGATGCAAGAGACAAAAACAACAATTTGTCAGATTGAAAAGTTCGCTTAATAGAGACTGAATTTAGGAGACGATGATGGCAAGAATGAAATTTATCTGCGATTCAGAGCGCTGTATTGAGTGTAACGGTTGCGTTACAGCGTGTAAGAATGAGCATGAGGTACCTTGGGGTGTTAATCGCCGCCGTGTGGTGACGATTAATGATGGTCAAATCGGAGCTGAGAAATCAATCTCAGTGGCCTGTATGCACTGTTCAGACGCCCCTTGTATGGCAGTTTGCCCTGTAGATTGCTTCTACAGAACCGACGAGGGTGTTGTGCTGCACGATAAAGATATCTGTATCGGTTGCGGTTATTGTTCGTACGCATGTCCTTTTGGTGCGCCACAGTTTCCTGGTACAGGAACTTTTGGTTTGCGTGGCAAGATGGATAAGTGCACATTCTGTGCTGGTGGCCCAGAGACAAATGGTACTCAAGCAGAGTTTGAGAAGTATGGTCGTAACCGTTTGGCAGAAGGCAAATTGCCTGCATGTGCTGAGATGTGTTCTACCAAAGCTTTGATTGGTGGTGATGGTGATGTGGTTGCGGACATCTTCCGTAATCGCGTTGTTAAGCGTCAATCAAATGGTAAGGCAGCTGGTGCCAACGTATTTGGATGGGGAACAGCTTACGGTAAACCACAACAAGCACCAGGAAAAAAATCATGATGAAAAAACTATCATTGGTTGCCTTGATTGCAACAAGTTTTGCATTAGTTGCTTGCTCTGAAAAACCTCAGGGTGTCGTCGCAGCTAAGAAGGGTGATGAAAAATCTCATGTGGCCGCTGACAATAACTACGTGATCAAAGGCTGGACGTCGGGTGATTCTGCGAGTTGGGAAAAGCAGTTAAAGACCCGCAGTCTTGGTCAAGATGACTACGCAAAATCTAAGTAAGTTATTAAGGTAATTTAGGAGACAGTATGAGAATTACAATAAAAAACTTACTTGCAAGCTTGGTTCTTTCTTTGGCAGCTACGGTGGTTTTTGCGCAGGGCGCTGCTCCTGCTGCAAAGGCACAAGTTGAGTCAGTCAATATTTTGGAAGTCAACAAAGACGCCCAAGCTCAGCGTGAAAAAGCTGAAAGTCAGCCAGCCAATAATCAGCCTATCTGGAAAAGCGCTAACTCTGATCAAGCTCACTATGTGAGTATTCCTAATAAAGAAGCCGGTGTCTTGATTCAAAAATCAGGTCAACAGTGGCGCTTAATTCGCAACGGCGTTATCACCGTCTGGGGTGGGTGGTTGTTAGTGATTATGGCCGGCCTAATTTTGAGCGTATTTGTCATTAAAGGAAAAATCAAGCTCAAAGAACCTATGACTGGTCGTCTAATGAAGCGCTTTAGCGGACTGGAGCGTTTTTCTCACTGGTTAATGGCATTTAGTTTTATTGGCTTGGCAATCTCAGGGCTACTGATCCTGTTTGGTAAGCATTTCTTATTGCCAATTATGGGTGGTACTGCTTATGGTGCACTTTTGTTGGTTATGAAGAATATTCATAACTTCACAGGCCCTTTATTTACCGCAAGCATACTTTTCTTCTTTGTTATCTTCGTTAAAGATAATTTGCCAAGCAAAGATGATTTGCATTGGCTCGCTACTTTTGGAGGCTTGCTGTCTGGTAAACATATTCCGTCACACAGATTTAATGCTGGTGAAAAAATATGGTTCTGGGCTGGAGTCACAATACTTGGCCTAGTTGTATCAGGATCTGGCTGGGTGTTAGATATGATTGTTCCAAATATGGAATATCTGCGCGGCACAATGCAATTGGCTAACATCATTCATGGTGTTGCAGCGATATTAATGACGGTTATGGCCATGGGGCACATCTATGTTGGTTCCATTGGCATGGAAGGCGCCTTGCAGGGCATGAAAACTGGTTATGTTGATGAGGCTTGGGGTAAAGAGCATCATGAACTTTGGTACAACGATGTTAAATCCGGAAAATTATAAAAACCTAAAGCTAAGGAAGAGACAGATATGAAAAAAATATCACTATTACTCGTTACTTTATTAACTTCTGGTTTTGTGATGGCAAAGTTGCCAACTCCAACACCAGAACAGGCTGCCGCAGCTGATCTGGCAAAAGCTAAGACTGCGCATGGCGATAAGGTCGGCGGCTATAAATTGTGTTTGGCCCAAAATGAGGTTGCTAATAAATTTAAAAAGGCAGGTACAGCAGCCCCTGGCGCTTGTAATAATCCGGGCCCATTTGTTCCTCCAGCGGCCAACTAATTATTAGTATGAAATTAATATGTAGCTAAGCTAGCTTAGCTACATTTCTTTTTTAAATACACATCCATTGGTCAAATTAACTAACGCAGTAGCTCCTTTAATTCATGAGGTAGAGGTCATGGATGAGCAGGGGCGCAAAAAAATTGGCCACATACCTGGTGAGCGACCCCTAACGATTTATTTAGATAAGAAAGAGTTAGTTACTTTAATGACTATGGGGGGAGCACCTGAGGCATTAGTTTTGGGCTATTTGCGTAATCAGCGTTTGGTTCCTTCGGTTGACGTTATTGAGAGCATTCATGTTGACTGGGAAACCGAGTCTGCAGGGGTTAAGACAAAAAATAATACTGTTGATGTTGAACAAAAAACTAGCAGAAGAGTGGTCACAACTGGTTGTGGACAGGGCACTGTATTTGGTGGCTTATTAGATGATATAGATCAGATTCACTTATCTGAGACTGCTCAAGTCAGTCAACTCGCTGTCTATGAGGTGGTCGATCATATTAGAACTAGGCCATCCATCTATAAGCAGGCTGGCTCAGTACATGCATGTGCTGTTTTCAAAAATTGCGGAGACCGTGCAGAGCTGCTGCATTTTGTTGAAGACGTAGGTCGACATAATGCGGTGGATTCAATTGCTGGCCTGATGTGGCTGGAAGATCAGTCAGGCGATGATTTGATTTTTTACACAACTGGGCGCTTAACTTCTGAAATGGTGATTAAGGGTGCTCAAATGGGTATCCCATTCTTGTTATCAAGGTCAGGTGTAACGGCGATGGGTCTTGAAATGGCAAACAAGTTAAATCTAACTTTATTTGGGCGTTGCAGTGGACAGCACTATCTAATTTATAGTGGTGTTAATCGATTCATCGGAAAGGTGAGTGATGTCCATACCGCGTGATTTGATTTCTGGGTTGGTTCTTTCCGGTGGTCAGGGTAGAAGAATGGGTGGTTCCGATAAAGGGCTTCAACCTTTTAAAGGGGCGCCTATGGTGATGCATACTATTTTGCGCCTGGAACCTCAGGTTGATATTGTTAAAGTAAATGCCAATCGAAATTTAGCGGCTTATGAGTCTTTGGGGGTTGCAGTCATCCCTGACGTAATAGGAGATTTTGCCGGTCCATTGGCGGGCTTTCAGGCCGGTTTGGAGAATTGTGAGAACCCATACTTGGTAACCGTGCCTTGTGATTCACCTAAATTCCCTCTCGATTTGGTTGATCAGCTTTCTCAAGCTTTAATTATTCAGGATTTAGATTTAGTTTATGCAGCAACACTCGAGGATGGTGAGCTTCAGACCCACCCTGTATTCGCGCTAATGAAATCAACTGTTATTTCTAGCCTAACGCCATTTTTAACTGGTGGTGGTCGAAAAATTGACCAATGGTTCAAGTCCATGAAAACAGCGCATGTTGTATTTGATGATGTTAATGCCTTTGCTAACGTCAACACAATCGATGAGCTTCGAGCTCTACAAAACTAGAAACTATTTCCGGCATCTGTAAAGCTAATCTAATCTCGTGATTAGTACGCTAAGCTGTATTTGATCAAGCTCTGATATTCTCTTGAGGGTTTAGTAAATTTTGGAGTGAAGCTTGAAGCGTTTAGTGGTCCAACTTTGGCAAACAAATTTCGACGAACCTAATTTGGCCGTGACACCGTTTTTAATGGCTTCAACAGCCGCGGCGCTGGATATGGATGTTGAGGTTCATATTATTGGCGCTACCGTTGAAATGTTTGTTAAAGGCAATCAACTTAGACATCGTCCAGTTGCTCCGTCAGGTAGGCCATTATCTGACTTTATTAATGATGCTATTCGTACAGGCGTTAAGTTTTACCCATGCAGCACAGCTATGCGTGATAGACAGTTGCAATTGACTGACTTGATTGATGGCGTTGGAGAAATCATTGGTATGGTTACGATGTTAGATCGCTCCACGCAAGAAAACACCACCGTTTTAACTTTTTAGGAATGATATGTCTGTAGCAAAGCAAGAAGAAAAACCACGCTTAACGTCGCTATCTCATGGGGGTGGTTGTGGTTGCAAGATTGCTCCAGGAGTTTTGGCAAATTTATTAAAGACGGCCATTCCATTTGCTGTTCCGCCAGAGTTGTTGGTCGGTACTGAAACAGCTGACGATGCTGCCGTGTATCAAATCAATGAGCATCAAGCATTAATTGCTACGACTGATTTCTTTATGCCTATCGTTGACAACCCAAGGCACTTTGGTCAGATTGCAGCTACCAATGCAATTTCTGATATTTATGCGATGGGTGGCACACCATTGATGGCTTTGGCCATAGTGGGTATGCCCATCAACGTATTACCTCATGAAGATATTGCTGAAATCTTAGATGGTGGTCGTGAGGTTTGTGCCAAAGCAGGTATTCCGGTAGCAGGCGGTCACTCGATAGACTCCGTCGAGCCAATTTATGGTTTAGCTGTGATTGGGATCATTGACCCTAAGAATCTGAAGAAAAATGCTACTGCAAAAGCGGGTGATGTTTTGGTGCTTGGTAAGCCATTAGGCGTGGGTATTTATTCGGCGGCGCTTAAAAAAGAAAAATTAGATGCTGCAGGCTACGAGCAAATGATTGCCAACACAACCAAACTCAATACGCCAGGTAAAAAATTAGCAAGTATTTCAGGTGTGCATGCCATGACTGATGTCACCGGCTTTGGTTTGCTAGGACATGCATTAGAAATCTGTAAGGGCTCCAATGTTCAAGGGCAAATTAATTACGCTGATTTAAAAATCTTGCCAGGGGTTAAGGCTTTGGCGGAGCAAGGTTTCATTACTGGCGCATCAGGTCGTAACTGGAATAGCTACGGTGAGCATGTTGAGTTATCACAAGGCCTATCAGCTGTGGATCAGGCAATTTTGACTGATCCACAAACCAGCGGGGGATTATTGGTGGCCTGTGATCCATCTGTGTTGAACCAAGTTCTACAGATATTTGCTGAAGAAGGTTTTGGTGATTCAGCCGTGATTGGTCAGTTATCTCCTCAAGCCGAAGGGCATCCTTATTTCAAGGTTGTTTAAAAAATAGAATGCATTTATTAGATATGTCAAAATACAAGTTATGACTATTAAATCTGACCGCTGGATCCGCCGCATGTGCGAAGAGCACGACATGATTTCTCCATTTGAGCCTGGCCAAGTGCGCCAGTCTGCTGATGGGCAAAAAATTGTTAGTTATGGCACATCAAGTTATGGCTATGACATTCGTTGTGCGGATGAGTTCAAGATTTTTACCAACATCAATAGCACTATTGTTGACCCAAAGAACTTTGACGATAAATCCTTCGTTGATTTCAAGGGTGATGTTTGCATCATTCCACCTAACTCTTTTGCTTTGGCTAGAACGGTTGAGTACTTCAAGATCCCAAGAAGTGTCTTAACAGTTTGTTTGGGTAAAAGCACCTATGCTCGTTGCGGCATCATCGTGAACGTGACACCTTTTGAGCCAGAGTGGGAAGGTTATGTGACCCTGGAATTCTCAAATACAACACCGCTACCAGCAAAGATTTATGCGGGTGAAGGTTGTGCTCAAGTTCTATTCTTTGAGAGTGATGAGATCTGTGAGACTTCTTATAAGGATCGTGGTGGTAAGTATCAAGGTCAGGTAGGCGTGACCTTGCCTAAAACCTAAGCTTTAAAGCCTCAAAAATCCCATTACAGTCATTGGGAACCCTATCTAGTATCTAAAGTACCAAAAGCACCTAAATAGGTGCTTTTTTACTAGATTTTCATCCTGATGTCTTATTTAAACCCTTAAACTAGTTTGATTAGCGCAACATTCATTGAAATAAATTCAGCGAAATATCGTTTTTATATATATAGTCACGTTTTTAAGAAAAAGACCCGCAAAATAATCAGGGTTAGCCAGGTAGGGAGTCGCCATGAAATTTCGTTTTCCAGTAGTCATTATTGACGAGGATTTCCGTACTGAGAATATCTCAGGTTCGGGTGCGCGCGCCCTGGCTGAAGCGATCGAAACTGAGGGTATGGAAGTGCTTGGTTTGACCAGTTATGGCGACCTCACTTCATTTGCCCAACAAGCTGCTCGTGCTTCATGTTTCATCCTCTCAATTGACGATGAAGAGTTTGGTGCTGGTTCAGCAGAAGAGATTGATGTTGCTCTAGAAGGTTTGCGCGCATTTGTGGTTGAAGTGCGTAAGCGTAATGAAGAGATTCCTATCTTCTTGTATGGTGAGACTAGAACTTCTCGCCACATTCCAAATGATGTTTTACGCGAGTTGCATGGCTTCATTCATATGAACGAAGACACGCCAGAGTTTGTGGCTCGTCACATCATTCGTGAAGCAAAGGTTTATCTAGATTCATTAGCGCCACCATTCTTTAAAGCCTTGACGCATTACGCATCAGATGGCTCTTACTCTTGGCATTGCCCAGGCCATTCGGGTGGCGTGGCTTTCTTGAAGAGCCCAGTAGGCCAAATGTTCCACCAGTTCTTTGGTGAGAACATGTTGCGTGCTGACGTTTGTAATGCGGTGGATGAGTTGGGTCAGTTGTTAGACCATACGGGCCCAGTAGCTGCTAGTGAGCGCAATGCGGCTCGTATTTTTAATGCCGACCACTTGTTCTTTGTAACCAACGGTACATCGACTTCTAACAAAATTGTTTGGCACTCAACGGTAGCTCCTGGCGACATCGTCTTGGTGGACCGTAATTGCCATAAATCTATCTTGCACGCCATCATGATGACGGGAGCGATTCCTGTGTTCTTGATGCCTACGCGTAACCATTACGGCATTATTGGTCCTATTCCTAAAGAAGAGTTCGACTGGAAGACCATACAGAAGAAAATTCAGAACAATCCGTTCATTACGGATAAAAATGCTAAGCCACGCGTACTAACGATCACACAAAGTACTTATGACGGCGTTTTGTACAACGTGGAAATGATTAAAGAAATGTTGGATGGCAAAGTAGACACTTTGCACTTTGATGAGGCTTGGTTGCCGCATGCGACATTCCACGACTTTTATAAGAATATGCATGCGATTGGTAAAGATCGCCCGCGCTCAAAAGAGAGCATGGTCTTCTCAACTCAATCAACGCACAAATTATTGGCTGGCTTATCTCAGGCTTCTCAAATCTTGGTGCAAGATTCTGAATCGAACAAACTCGATAACGACTGCTTCAACGAGTCTTATTTGATGCATACATCGACTAGTCCACAGTACGCAATTATTGCGTCATGTGACGTGGCTGCAGCGATGATGGAGCCGCCTGGTGGCACAGCTTTGGTACATGAGTCGATTGCTGAGTCATTGGATTTCCGTCGCGCAATGCGCAAGGTGGATGAGGAGTGGGGCGCTGACTGGTGGTTCAAGGTTTGGGGTCCAGAGTACCTTGCTGAGGAAGGTATTGGCGAGAGGGAAGATTGGGTATTGCAAGCAGATGAGCGTTGGCATGACTTTGGTAAGTTGGCTAATGACTTCAACATGTTGGATCCAATTAAAGCCACCGTCATTACCCCAGGTTTAGAGATGGATGGTAATTTTGCAGATACAGGTATACCTGCAAGTATTGTGACCAAATATTTATCTGAGCATGGCGTGATTGTTGAGAAGACTGGTTTGTATTCATTCTTCATCATGTTCACTATTGGTATTACCAAAGGTCGTTGGAATACCTTGGTAACAACTTTGCAACAGTTCAAAGACGACTACGATAAGAACCAACCTTTATGGCGTGTTCTGCCTGAGTTTGTGACCAAGCACCCGCGCTACGAGCGCATTGGTCTAAAAGATTTGTGTCAACAAATTCACCAGGTATACAAAAAATACGATGTGGCCCGCATGACCACAGAAATGTACTTGTCTGACATGGTGCCAGCAATGAAGCCATCAGATGCATGGGCAAAGATGGCGCATCGCGACATTGAACGTGTGCAAATCGATGCGTTAGAGGGTCGTGTGACAGCGATGTTGGTAACACCATACCCACCAGGTATTCCTTTGTTGATTCCTGGCGAGCGCTTTAATAAACGCATTGTTGATTACTTGCGCTTCACACGTGACTTTAATGAACAGTTCCCTGGCTTTGAAACTGATGTACACGGTTTGGTTAAGGGTGACCTCAATGGTCGCAAAGAGTATTACGTGGACTGCGTTAAAGATTAATAGTCTTTCACCAGCAATAAAAAAGGCTCATTTGAAATGAGCCTTTTTTATTCATCAATGAACTACGTAAAGATAATCGACTGCGCCTATCCCTGGTTTACTTAAGATTCTTGCGGTAAGTGGCAATCGCCTTCTTCACTTGTTCTGGGGCAGTGCCACCAGTGTGATTACGGCTATTAACTGAACCTTCCAAGGTTAAAAAGCCAAACACGTCATCACCAATTAATTTAGCTTTGTCACCAAGATCACAAGCTGCTTGTAAATCAGGCAAAGATAGATCAGCTAAATCACAACCTTTGTTGGAGCATGCCTTAACAGCGTGAGCAACTGCTTCGTGAGCGTCGCGGAAAGGTAGACCTTTTTTCACCAAGTAATCAGCGAGGTCGGTTGCTGTAGCAAAACCTTGAAGAGCTGCTGCGCGCATCACATCTGCTTTCACTTGGATGTGAGGCACCATGTCTGCAAAAATACGCAAAGTGTCACGCAGCGTATCTGCAGAATCAAATAAAGGTTCTTTGTCTTCTTGATTGTCTTTGTTATAGGCCAATGGTTGACCCTTCATCAAAGTTAACAAAGAAATCAAGTTGCCGTTAACGCGACCTGTTTTACCACGCGCTAATTCAGGAACGTCTGGATTTTTCTTTTGCGGCATGATCGAGCTACCAGTGCAGAAGCGGTCTGGTAAATCAATGAAGCCGACACGTGGACTCATCCATAGAATCAATTCTTCGGATAAGCGAGAGATATGTGTCATCACTAGTGATGCTGTAGCGCAAAACTCAATAGCAAAGTCGCGATCAGACACAGCGTCGAGTGAGTTTTGACAAACACCTTCAAAGCCAAGGGTCTTGGCAACACGTTCGCGATCAATTGGATAACTCGTGCCTGCCAGAGCAGCCGCACCGAGTGGTAGACGATTCACGCGCTTACGACAATCTGCCAAACGCTCAGCATCACGCGCAAACATCTCTGCATAAGCCATCACATGATGGCCAAATGTAATAGGTTGCGCCACTTGCAAATGGGTAAAACCAGGCATGATGGTTTCAGCATGTTTCTCTGCTAAACCTAACAAGCCAGAACGGAATGAAGTGAGTTCTGTTTGGATTTCATCAATCGCACCGCGTAACCACAAACGGATATCTGTAGCGACTTGGTCGTTACGTGATCGGCCTGTGTGTAGACGTTTACCAGCATCACCTACTAACTTAGTGAGGCGGGCTTCGATATTTAAGTGCACGTCTTCAAGAGCGAGTTCCCATACAAAAGAACCCGCTTCGATTTCAGAGCGTATCTGCGCCATACCTTTTTGGATCTGAGCCAAGTCATCTGCACTAATAATTTTTTGTGCGGCGAGCATGTCAGCATGAGCCAATGAGCCTTGGATATCCACCAAAGCCATACGTTTATCAAAATCAACAGAAGCGGTATATCGTTGTACGAGTTCCGCTACAGGCTCGGCAAAACGAGCCGACCAAGCTTGGTCTTTGTTGTCTAAAGAGTTCTTGTTTTTGTCTAAATCTGCCATAAACAGAAGTATATTGCCTCAAAGGCCTTATCCTTATGGTTATGACACAAATTTCTTATCCTAAAAAACTAGTTATTGCCTCCCGTGAGAGCCGTTTGGCCATGTGGCAGGCTGAATATGTCCGTGATTGCTTGAAAAAGCTCTATCCAGAGTGTGATGTCAGTATTCTGGGGATGACTACCCGCGGGGACCAGATTTTGGACCGAACCCTCTCTAAAGTAGGGGGTAAGGGGCTGTTTGTGAAGGAGCTCGAGGTGGCTTTGGAAGAGGGGCGAGCTGATCTGGCGGTCCATTCTTTAAAAGATGTGCCGATGCAGCTACCTGAAGGCTTTGAATTGGCCTGCATTATGGAACGTGAAGATGCTAGGGATGCCTTTGTTTCAAATGACTATGACTCTTTGGCTGATTTGCCTGCAGGAGCGGTTGTAGGAACGGCCAGTTTGCGTCGTGAGGCTTCTCTAAGGTCGAGATACCCTCACCTCAATATTCAGCCTTTACGGGGCAATTTAGACACCCGTTTGGGTAAATTGGACAAAGGCGAGTATGCAGCCATTATTTTGGCTGCAGCTGGCTTGAAGCGTTTAGGTATGGCGAGCCGTATTCGCAGCCTATTGGCAACTGAGGACAGCTTGCCAGCAGCTGGTCAAGGCGCCTTGGGTATAGAAATTCGTGCCGGTAGACCTGAGATCGAGGCTTGTTTAGCACCTTTGAACCATGCTCCATCAGCCATGGCCGTGAGCGCTGAAAGAGCTGTGTCTAGAGCTTTGGGTGGTTCTTGCGATGTTCCTTTGGCTGCTTATGCCACCTGGGAAGATGCGAGCAATTTGTACTTGCGAGCTTTTGTGGCGAGTACAGATGGTCAAACCATTTGTCGTTCTGAGAAAAAATTATCTTTGACCAGCATTCAAGAAGCGGATGCCATGGGGTTACAAGTGGCCGATGATTTAATTGCTCAGGGTGCCCAAGAATTATTGCCTCCAAGGTAGAAAGCAAGCAAAAAAATAATGGCTCAAATTGTTTTAACTCGCCCATTAGGGCAATCAATGCGATTGGGAGAGTTGCTAAGTCAGCAACTGCCTGAGTTAAAGCAAATTCAACTGCCTTTATTGTCTATTGTTCCTAACGAAAGCCCGCAAGATGCGAAGCGTTTAAAGGAACTATTGCCCAGCATTGATTTAGCTGTGTTTGTTAGTCCTAATGCGATTGAGTGCACCATGCGTTTGTTGGGTGCTGATTGGCCAAAGACGGTAGCTTTGGGCGTTGTGGGTGGAGGCAGTGTTGAGGCCTTGGAACGTCGAGCGATTACCCCAGAGAATGGTTACAAAATTTACTACCCGAAGTTGCCTGAGAACTGGGATTCCGAAGGTTTGTGGGCAGAGCTTCAGAAGGTTCGTACTGATTGGGCTAAGCAACACATTTTATTTTTAAAGGGTTCTGGTGGGCGTGCATGGTTAGCTGAGCAGTTATTGCACAGTGGAGCTCAGATCCATCATCTAGAAACCTATCGCAGGGTACCTTTGTCAAAAGATGCCCCGGTTTGGCAAACATTAAAAAACACCGAAGCCAAAGATTCTGCATGTCTGATTACTTCCTCAGAAGGTCTTCGACACTTGGCAGATGTTTTAAAAGATAGTCAGCCGTGGGGGCAGGAGTGGTTAAATTTAGCTTTGATGATTTGTTCTCATCCTCGTATTGCACAAACTGCTGAAGAATTGGGTTTTAAGAAAGTAGAATGCTGTAATGCCGGAGATAATCAACTTGTCTTGGCTAGCGAACGTTGGATTCAACAATTGAAGTGATTGAAAGAGGCTTAAATGACCGCTGAAGTAAACAATGCGCCAGTAAGTAATTCTAAAAATGCTAAATCTGAAGCCCTGAGTCAGGGTTTATGGAAAGCGTTATGGATTGCCATCGCTGTTTGTATTCTTTGGTTGGGTTTTGAGGGTGGGATTCGTCTCTATCACCGCCCAGCTCAGCTAGATGGTCGCGTGGCAGAGCTTGAAGCTAAATTGGCCAGCGTCATGGCGCATGAAGCAGATTTAGAGGCTGTCTTAAAAGGCAATCTTGAGGCTGAAAAAGTGATTGCACCGGTTGCCGCAAAAATGACAGCGGTACTCAATCAAATCAATCAATTGCCGATGACCGCTTTGCCTGCGGCACCATCAACAGCTCCAGCAGTTTCTTCAAAAGCACCGTCTCTCACGGATAAGGTTTTTTCAGCTATTCAGCGCATGGGTGATCAATTAGTGCGTGTTCAGGTAGTGGGTGATATTAAGGATCTTGCTCTAACACCAGCTGCTCAAGATTTGGTTCGTCAACAATTACGCTTGAGTATCTTGAGTGCTCGTATGGCCTGGTTATCAAATATGCCTCAAGTGGCAAAGGAAGATTTAACGCAAGCGCAGCAGTTACTGACCAAGCATTTTCAAGCTCAATCTACAGCGGTTGTTAATGTGCAAAAAATGTTGGTTGATATACAGGCTGATATTGCTAAGCCGGTAGTTGCTAAGAAGGGCCCATAAAATGCGTGGCGCACTTTGGTTAGCTTTCTTATTTGCTTTAGCAGTTGTTGTAGCTCTTTTTGCGAGCAGCAATGGCGGGCACATCACAATTTATTTTCCGCCGTATCGAGTAGATACAAGTCTTAATTTCTTCATTGCAGTTGTTTTAGGTATTTTTGTTACGGGCCTCATTGCTTGGAGAACGTTCGCGGCAATTTTGGATTTACCTAAACAAGCGGCAGCTTATCGTCGTAAACAACGTGAAGCACGTGCGGTAGCCCATTTGTCTGAGGCGATTGAAGATATCTTTGCGGGACGTTTTTCTAAGGCGCTAAAAGCTGCAGAGGCGGCCAGTGCTAACAGTGCCATGGCAGAAACTGCAGCGCTCTTAGCAGCAAGATCTGCGCATCGCTTGAATAAGTTTGCAGTTAGAGACGAGTGGTTAGCAAAGATCAAGTCAGCAGATAAACAGCAAGCTCGCTTGGTGGCGATGGCTGATATGCAGATGGATTCGAATGATGCTGATGGCGCTTTGGCAACGATTGATCAGTTGCAAAAAGGTGGGGCACGTCAGTTATTTGTTCAACGTATTGCTTTAAGAGCTAATCAGCAACTCAAGCGCTGGGAAGAAGTATTGCGTTTAACGCATAGTTTGAGTAAGCGTGAGGCAATCCATCCAGTGATTGCGCAAAAAACAGTGCAAGAGGCTGTGGCTAAATTGGTTCAGCAAAAATCTTCTGACCATGAAGCGTTGTTACGTATTTGGAAGAATTTACCTAAAACAGATCGCAAGGCATCCAGAGTTGCTTTGGTGATGGCGAAAGGTTTATTGGCAACTGGTCAGCAAGATTTAGCCAGAGGGTTGATTGAAGAGTCTTTGGATGATCAATGGGATGAAGTTCTGTTGGGCATTTATCCAGAGTGTTTGCCAACCGGTTCAACCACATTAGTTTTGGCTCAGAAATTAGAAACTTGGATGACCAAATATCCAAGTGAGCCAGCTTTATCCTTGGCTTTGGGTAAATTGTGTTTGGCGCAAAAGCTATGGGGTAAATCTAAGTCTAGCTTGCAAGGCGTGGTGCGTGACTCCAAGTCTAAGCCTGCCATGAAAGCAGAAGCTCATATGACCTTGGCCAAATTACATGAGGCCTTACAAGAGCCGGCAGAAGCGGCTGAGCAGTACAAGCTAGCAGCCCAAATCTACGCAACGATCTAAAAACCGCCAATCACCGAGCGTGATTGGCATTTTTCATAAATCTCAAAGCGCATCTAAAAATACTGTATATTTATACAGTATATGACTCAAGTAGCTAATCAACAACTGCGTGCTTTGTACGTGGACTTCAATTCTTATTTCGCATCTGCTGAGCAGCAGATGCGTCCGGAATTGCGTGGCCAGCCGATTGGCATTGTTGCTGTCATGACACCTAGTACTTGCTGTATTGCTGCTAGCGTTGAGGCCAAACGTTTTGGTGTAAAAACTGGAACGGGAGTCAGGGATGCGCAGCGTTTATGTCCCGGTATTCAGTTTATTGAAGCAAGGCCTGAGGAATACATTCGTTTGCACCATCGTTTGCGCGAAGTCATTGAGTCTTGTTTGCCAGTGACCGCTGTTCGATCGATTGATGAGATGTGGTGCGAGTTAAAAGGTAGCGATCGTTTGCGAGCCAATGCAGAGAGATTAGCCATTCAGATCAAAGAAAAAATATATTCTGAAGTGGGTGATTATTTGCGTTGTTCAATTGGCATCGCTCCCAATCGTTATTTGGCAAAAACCGCTAGCAATATGCAAAAGCCCAATGGCTTAGTGGTGATTGAAAAGTTAGATTTGCCAGACATACTATTTCGTTTAAGTTTGAGAGATTTAAATGGCATTGGTCATGCCATGGAAGAGCGCTTGATAGCCAGTGGAATTGATTCTGTAGAAAAGCTATGTGCTGCTAGTCAATTAAAACTCAGAAAAGCATGGGGTGGTGTCGAAGGTGAGAGGATGTGGGCTCGCTTAAGAGCTGAGTGGGTGCCTGATCCGGCCACGGAAAAATCATCGGTTTCACATTCGCATGTTTTACCTCCTGAGTACCGTGACTATACGGGGGCATTTTCTGTGGCCCATCGTTTATTGCAAAGAGCTGCTGCACGTTTAAGGGACTATGGGTTTGCTGCAGAACATTTAGGCGTCAGAGTTAAATTAATTGTGCGGGGCGCCAAACGTTCTGAGCATTCTTATTTTAGTTGGGGGGATGGTTGCTCATTGGGCGCTACCAATGACACAACTATTTTATTAAAGGCACTTGAAAGCCTTTGGGCCAACTATCCTCGTGATGGGCATGTTCAACCGATGGCAGTTGGGGTGGTTCTTAGTGAGTTGCGAGATGCTGCTGGAATTACCTTAGGTATGTTTGAGGATGATCACCATGAGCTCAATCAGGTATTGGATGCCGTGAACCTAAGGTATGGAAAAAATACTTTGTACTTTGGTGGTGCGCATCACGCCCTAGAGAAAGCTGCTCCGAGGATTGCGTTTAATCATATTCCTGATTTAGATCTAGAGCAGGGTGGCTTAGGGGTTTGGTCTGCAGGAAAACCTGGAAAGCATTAGCATTACTTTCATGACTGAAACTAATTTACAAAAAGCCACTTTAGGTGGTGGTTGCTTTTGGTGCCTCGAAGCTGTTTATCAACAGGTGCGTGGTGTTGTGCATGTTGAATCTGGCTACACAGGAGGTCAAACCTTAAACCCTGACTATGACTCAGTGTGCACAGGTAAAACGGGGCATGCTGAGGTGGTGCAGATTGAGTTCGATGCCAATGTGCTGACTTATCAAAAAATTCTAGAAATATTTTTTGCAATACACGACCCAACTACTCTAAATCGTCAGGGTAATGACATCGGTTCTCAATATCGTTCAGTGATTTATGCGCATGACAAGCAACAGCGCTTGCTGGCAGAAGAAGTCATCAAGCAGTTAGCTGCAGAAAATATCTTTGATCAACCGATAGTGACCGAGTTGGCAGATTTGCCTACTTATTATCCGGCAGAGGACTATCACCAAAATTATTTCAACAATCATCCTGATCAAGGATATTGTGCTTTTGTGGTGAGTCCTAAAGTTAGCAAATTCAGAAAGCAGTTTGCCGAACTGCTGATATGAGAAAGACCTGTTAGGGGGCTAAACGCTGAATCTTCCAGGCGTCGTTATCTTTGATGTACTGAATACGATCATGCAAACGAGAAGGGCGTCCTTGCCAGAATTCTAATGCTTCAGGCTTGACTCTAAAGCCGCCCCAATGAGGCGGTCTAGGCGGGTTTAAGGCAAACTTAAGAGCGTATTCGGCTGCTTTGGTCACTAATTCAGTGCGACCTTTAATAACTCGACTCTGCGGTGATGCCCATGCACCAATTCTTGAGTCTAGTGGGCGAGAGTGAAAGTACTCATCACTTTCTGACTCTGAGAGTTTTTCAACGGCACCTTCAACGCGAACTTGTCTTTCTAGTTCTGGCCAAAAGAACAGCAGAGCGGCATGAGGATTGGCTGTTAAGGCCTGGCCTTTACGGCTCTCATAATTAGTAAAAAATACAAAACCAGCTTGCGTGACTTCTTTAATGAGTACAACACGAGCACTTGGTTTTCCGTTGGCATCCACAGATGCCACAGTCATGGCGTTAGGCTCGGGTAATTCTGCATGACGAGCCTGATCAAACCAGATATTGAATTGATCAATCGGGTTGGCTTGGACATCCTCTTCAGAGAGGCTGCCTTTCATGTAGGATTTTCTTAAATCAGCTAACTTGGTCATGGGCTAAGTATATAGTCTTGGGTATGGAAAAGAATCAAAATAGACGTTTTGGTGGGGTTGCTCGTTTATATGGCGATGATGGCCTGCAGGCTTTTGAGCAGGCTCACGTCTTGGTCGCTGGTTTAGGCGGTGTTGGTTCATGGGCCCTAGAGGCTCTGGCTAGAAGTGCTGTCGGTGAGGTGACATTAGTAGATTTTGACCATATTGCAGAAAGTAATGTGAACCGCCAGTTACACGCCACTCAAGAAAACTTTGGTAAATCCAAAGTGAAGGCCATGGCTGAACGCATTTTGGCGATTAACCCAGGCATCAAAATCAATGAGATTGATGATTTTTTAAGTCCAGATAATCTGGATGAGCACCTCCAAAAAAATGCTACTAATCCTTTATTTGTGGTCTTGGATGCCACCGATGATGTGAAGATGAAAATCGCTTTAGCGGCTTATTGCAAAAAAAATAAGGAGAGTGCCAAGGATGGCATTCCGCTGGTCATTTGTGGTGGCGCTGGAGGTAAGTTAGATCCTAGCCGAATTGTTGCAGCTGATTTAGCAAAAACTACACAAGATCCACTGCTATCAAAAATACGATATTCCTTAAGAAAGCTTCATGGCTTTTCTAATGATCCTAAGAAGAAGTTGGGTGTGACAGCGATTTATTCAGATGAACCAAGGCAGGGCGTTGCCACTGGTGGCTTGGCTTGTTCTGGTTATGGTTCAGCTGTGACGGTGACCGCTACTTTTGGATTTATCGCGGCAGCAGAAGTGCTCAAGCTATTAAAAGCAAAATACTCAAAGAGCAACCCATCCATTAAATAGTTAGAACTATTTAACGCTCTTAGCAATATGCGCTAAAGCCTCTTCTACTTGGTCTACAAGAATCAAACAAATATCGTCGGTAGCGATTTGAGCCAATGCTTGATCAATGGCTAAAAACTCACCATGAAACTCTTCAATTTTTTTCACTTGTTTAGAGTTGTGAAGACCTTCTCGCATGATGCCAATCACTTCGCCATCTGGGCGACCACGTTGACACTGATCTTCATACAGAATCACGTGATCAAAGTATTGACCCAAGATTTCGGTTTGGCGACGTAAGTCCTCATCGCGACGATCACCGGCGCCACTGATCACTACCATGCGGCGCTTTGCCGGCATATTGATGATGGTTTCTGATAGGGCAATGATTGCATCAGGATTGTGACCATAGTCAGCAATGATGGTTGCGCCATTGTGTTGGAATAAATTAAATCTACCTGGAACTGTTTGGGCGTCGCTCACAAAAGAGCTTAAGCCTTCGGCAATGATGTCCCAGTTGATATTTAGAGCCCAGGCTGCACCCACAACACCTAAAACGTTTTCAACTTGGAAGCCAATCGTGCCATTGGCAGTGATAGGCACTTGTTGTAAATCGATGTGGAATTCTTTTTTGCCTTCAACGGCCACAATTTTTTTGCCATCCACAAATACAACGCGCTTACCTTGAGCGCGATGTTTTGCCATCACGGGGTGATTGATATCTTTTGCAAAGTAGGTCACTTCAGCAGGACAAACTTTAGCCATCTTGGCAACGATAGGATCTGCCGCATTTAATACAGCCATACCGCCTGGGGTAACGTTTTGCACAATCACGCGTTTGACAGCAGCTAGTTCGGCAGCTGTATTGATGTAGTTCATGCCAAGGTGATCGCCTTCGCCCAAATTGGTGACGATGGCAACTTGGCAACGATCAAAGCCTAGACCCTCTCTTAGGATGCCGCCACGAGCTGTTTCTAAAACAGCAGCATCGACATCGGGGTGCATTAATACATTGCGAGCACTCTTAGGACCGCTGCAGTCGCCTGTGTCGATGCGACGACGGTTAACGTAAACGCCATCTGTGCCTGTATGCCCAACACGAAGGCCATTTTGCTCAAACAAATGGCTCATCAGTTTTACAGTGGTTGTTTTACCGTTGGTGCCTGTAACTGCGACTACGGGGATGCGCCCATCATCATTTTTGCCAAACATAGTAGAGATGATGGCTTCGCCAACTGGACGACCTTTGCCATATGATGGGTGTAAATGCATGCGTAGGCCTGGTGCAGCATTTACTTCAACAATGCCGCCACCTTGTTCTTCTAGTGGGCGATAAACATTGTCGCAAACCACATCGACGCCACAAATATCAAGACCTACCATTTGTGCTGCTGCTACTGCAGATGCTGCTAAATCAGGATGCACATCATCAGTTACATCCGTTGCTGTGCCGCCAGTACTTAAGTTAGCGTTGTTACGTAGTGTTACACGCAAGCCTTTTGGTGGAACAGAGTCAGGTGTTAGATTTTGATTCTTGAGTGTTGCAATAGCGATTTCATCAATACGGATTTTGCTCAGTGATGTAGCATGACCATCGCCACGAAGAGGATCTTTATTGACCTCTTCAACTAGTTCGCGTACTGTGTTTTTGTTATTGCCAATCACATAAGGAGGTTCGCGGCGTGCTGCTGCGATTAGTTGGCCACCAATGATTAGTAGGCGGTGATCGTGACCTGGCATATAGCGTTCAACAATCACTTCTGATGAAATGGCTGAAGCTGCTTTAAATGCAATATCAATTTGTTCGCGCGTATCGATGTTGACCGCAACACCTTTACCTTGGTTGCCATCGCGTGGCTTGATGGCAACAGGTGCATTAATTTCTAGGTAGGCTTGCCAAGCTTCATCAGCTGTTGTCACGATGCTGCCCAATGGCACGGGAACGCCTGCTGCATGTAAAAGATTTTTTGTGAGTTGCTTGTCTTGCGCAATTGATTCTGCAATCGCACTGGTGACACTCGTCTCAGCTGCTTGTATGCGGCGCTGCTTGCTACCCCAACCAAGTTGCACCATGCTGCCTTCGGTTAAGCGGCGGTATGGGATGCCTCGAGCAATGGCTGCATCAACAATCGAACCAGTACTTGGTCCTAAACGAATATCTTCATCTAGTTCTCTGAGTTGCTTGAGGTATTCATCTAAGTGTGAGCCGTTATCAATCAGTGCAGAGCGGCATAGCTTCAAAGCCAAATCTAAAGCTAAGCGACCAACTTTTTCTTCGGTGTACTCAACCACCACAATATATACGCCATCGTCTGGTGTAGCCATGGTGCGGCTAAATGTCACTGGGCAACCTGCTTGAGCTTGAAGGTCTCGTGAGCAAACTTCCAGTGCATGAGCTAACGAGACGGTTTCATTTTGTCCGTACGATCTTAGCGGGCCTAATTGTGGGAAACGTTCACGTAATCTAGTTTCAAAGCCAGAGATATTGGTGATAATTTTTTCGTTCTCTTCGCACTTCACAAGAGCTTCTAAGGCAGTGTGTCTGCCCCATAAGTTAGGGCCTCTTAGTGCGCGGATACGTGTTAGTTCCATAGTCTTGGCTAGTTATATGTTTGTAGACCTGTTGCAATAATATCTTTGGGGGTATTTAACGCCCAAACCGCAGCTACAGCAGCTAGCACGCTTTCTAATGCATTGGCCTTGCTGCTTGATTGCAAAAGAGGAATGCTCGTAATACGAATCAATCGATCTTGCTCTTGTCCTTGAGCTAGAACAATGGTGTCGTTTTCAGTAAATACTGCTCGACCACCTTGAGCTAAATGATTTTTAGTGATGTCATTGAGACCATGTTTACTAAAGAAAATCACTTCGCCATCTGATAGTTCTGCCATTTTTGCAACAGCTTCATCATCCGCATTTAATACTGCCGCACCTGTTGGTAGAACCACATCCACTTGTGTACGCATCACGTTGTAAATTTGTTCTGGTTCAGTGATGGAGCACTCTGGTACGGTATCTGTTGGATCAAGGTTGGTGACGATACCAACCGCGCAGCGATCGTAGGCTAAGCCTTCGTTCAAAATAGTGCGACTATCGTTTTCGAAAACAGCAGCTTCTACTTGGCGGTTTAGCAAAATACGATTACCGCTTGTCCAGTTGGCGCAATTACCAGGAGTTTGTAGGCGCTGATTGAAGTAAGCGCCTTTGCTACAGGCAAGGCCTACTTTCATGCCAGTGAGTTGCATGAGGTGAGTAGTGAGTTGCGCCACCATGGTTTTGCCACGCGAACCTGTTACACCCACAATAGGTATTCGGCCATCTGCCTGGTTAGGGAATAAATGTTCAACAATGGCTGCACCCACTGGTTGAGGCTCGCCCACTGCAGGTTTTAAGTGCATGATGAGACCAGGGCCTGCATTCACTTCAACAATCGCGCCACCTTGCTCTTCTAGTGGCTTTGAAATATCTTCGGCCACTAAGTCGATGCCAGCGATATCTAGGCCAATCACTCTGGCGGCTAATGCTGCTTGCGCAGCCACTTCTGGGTGAACCAAATGCGTTACCTCAAAAGCCATATTGCCAGAGCCTTGAACCAATACTTGTTGACCTACAGCTGGTATGGAATCCAGCGTTAATTTTTGTCTTGATAATTCAATTTCTAATTTGGTATCAAATACCACTGGGCTAAGAGGCAATATCTCGGCATCACCTCGACGTGGATCTGTGTTGATCTCTTCTTCAATCAGTTGACGAATCGTGCGCTTGCCATCACCAATAGCCCAAGCTGATTCACCTTTGGCAGCCGCCACAACTTTTTTGCCCACCACTAAAAGACGATGCTCATTACCAGGGATGTAGCGTTCCACCATCACGCCGCTACCTTCGTTTAAGGCGTCATCAAAGGCCTTCTCAATTTCTGCTTGGGTTGTCAGGTTGGTAAATACGCCGCGCGCATGATTGCCGTCATACGGCTTCACCACAACAGGTCCACCAATATCTTGCGCTGCTTCCCATGCATCGCTTGGGCTTTCAACCATGCGACCTTCAGGCACGGGTACGCCACAAGATGCTAATAAAGACTTAGTTAAGTCTTTGTCTCTAGATATGCCTTCTGCAATGGCGCTCGTTAAATCTGTTTCTGCTGTCCAAATGCGGCGTTGTTGATTGCCATAACCCAATTGCACCAAATTGCCTTCAGATAATCGGATTGATGGAATTCTTTTTTCGCGCGCAGCATCAACGATGCAACCTGTACTTGGACCCAAGTACAGGCTATCGACCATGTCTTCGATTTCTTTAACGGCTGCGGGAACATCGAATGGTTTGTCTTCAATGGCCGCCATCACTAAATCACGAGCGTGATAAAGCGCTGTTTCAGTGATCTTTTCATGCCAGGCACGAACCACTACTTTATAAACGCCACGTTTATTGGTTTCACGTGCTTTACCAAAACCGCCAGGCATGCCTGCTAAATTTTGTAATTCGAGGGTAACGTGCTCAAGGATATGGGCAGGCCATGTGCCTTCTTCTAAACGTTTGATAAAACCACCACGCTCACCGTAGCTGCAACGATGCTCTATCAAAGTAGGTAACCAAGCGCAAAGACGCTCGGTAAATCCAGGAATAGTGTTTGATGGACAGTCTTCTAGGTCGCCGATGTCTACCCATGCTTCAAGCACAGGGCGATAGGTCCACATACTGGGTCCTTTTAGGACCTTTATATCTATGATTTCTATAGTTTTTTTACTCATGCGGGCCGGAAGTGCCAAAAATACCTAATTGTACTTTGTCGTATAACGATTTGAATAGTTTTTGGTTGACATAAATCGACATAAAAAAGGTAAATATTTACCCCATTAAATTTGCGATAATTGCGTACTTATAAAGATAAAAAGTACTCTTGCCTTGATTTCTTCTGACTCTAGCCCTATTGACCGTTTAGCCAATCATTGGCGTGTTGCTTTGCCATTGGTATTGAGGCCTGGTGAAGAGCTCATCTTAGCCCTAGAGCTAGATTTAAATCAGCAATTACAGTTTTCAAGCGGCTTGGTTTGTTTAACCAATCAAGGTCTGATTGCTTTTAATAATCAACATGATCTATCGACTGCCCAAGATCCTGCTACATGGAACTATTGGAACTTTGCCGATGATCTAAAACTGCATTTGCATGATCACGCAGGTGTGGCAAGTCTGGAATTATTTAATCAAGGTGAGCGCCTAGCTTTATGGCGATTTACCTTGGCTCAAAACCCAGTGGCGAATCGACTCTTGCAACAATACAAAATTGAGTTTGCTAAATCGATGGGCCACGAGTTAGATGCTGGCCTAGATCAAACGCAACCTTTGTGCCCAAGTTGTTGGGTGCCGTTGCCGCCTGATCAAGATGAGTGTCCTGCGTGCACTTCTGAAAATCTAACGCCGCCATCAACTTGGACATTATTTAGGTTGTGGCGTTTTGCAAAGCCTTATCAGGGGCAATTGTTAGTAGGCTTTTTATTAACCCTGGCTTCAACAGCTGCGACATTGGTGCCGCCGTATTTAACAATGCCATTGATGGATGACATTTTGTTGCCATACCAAAGTGGTCAGCCGATTAACTATGAGTTAACAGCCTTTTATCTGGGAGCCTTATTCCTTGCGGCACTGCTGGCGTGGGGCTTGGGTTGGGCTAAGACATACATCTTGGCATTAGTCAGTGAACGCATTGGTGCTGATTTAAGAACCAGCACTTATCAACACTTGATGAAGTTATCTTTGGAATATTTCGGTGGTAAACGAACAGGTGATTTGATGGCTCGGATTGGTTCAGAGTCTGATCGCATTTGTTTATTCTTGTCCTTACATTTATTAGATTTTGCAACCGATGTATTGATGATCTTGATGACGGCTGTCATCTTGGTATCAATTGACCCATGGTTGGCTTTGGTTACTTTGACGCCATTACCTTTTATTGGTTGGGCGATTCATGTGGTGCGCGACAAACTGCGTTATGGCTTTGAAAAAATTGACCGCATTTGGTCTGAAGTTACCAGTGTTTTAGCTGACACTATTCCTGGTGTTCGAGTGGTTAAAGCATTCGCTCAAGAAGAACGCGAGACAGAACGTTTCCGTTTGGCCAATCAACACAATCTAGCCGTCAATGACCGCGTTAATAAAGTATGGGCCTTGTTCTCGCCAACCATTACTTTACTCACTGAGATTGGTTTATTGGTTGTTTGGGCTTTTGGTATTTGGCAGATCTCACAGGATTCCATCACAGTAGGTATGCTGACTGCGTGCTTGGCATATATCGGACGCTTTTACACACGTCTAGACTCAATGAGCCGCATTGTGTCGTTCACTCAGCAAGCAGCCACAGGCGCAAAACGTATTTTTGATATTTTGGATCACGTCTCGAGTGTTCCGGAGCCTGTTAATCCTGTCAAACTAACTAAAGTTGAAGGCAGGATCGAGTTGCAAAACGTGGGCTTCCGTTACGGCAATCGATCAGTTACCAGGGGTATCAATTTGCAGATCGCTCCTGGAGAGATGATTGGTTTGGTTGGTCACAGTGGCTCTGGTAAAAGTACTTTGGTGAACTTGATTTGTCGTTTCTATGATGCGGCTGAAGGCACAATCAAGCTAGACGGTGTGGATATCCGCTCAATTGCTGTGGCAGATTATCGACGTCACATCGGTCTGGTATTGCAAGAACCATTCTTGTTCTTTGGCACGATTGCTGAAAATATCGCTTATGGCAAACCAGGGGCAACACGCGCAGAAGTGATTGCAGCTGCAAGAGCCGCTCATGCGCATGAATTTATCTTGCGGTTGCCACATGGTTATGATTCCTTGGTAGGGGAGCGTGGCCAATCGTTGTCAGGCGGAGAGCGTCAACGCATTTCAATTGCAAGAGCTTTATTAATTGATCCGCAGATTTTGATCTTGGATGAGGCCACATCTTCTGTGGACAGCACCACTGAAAAAGAAATTCAAAAAGCTCTAGATAATTTGGTGAAAGGTCGTACAACCATTGCGATTGCGCACCGTTTATCAACATTGCGCAAAGCAGACCGTTTGATTGTTCTAGATAAAGGCGAAGTCATTGAAGAGGGTGGTCACGATCAGTTGATGGCATTGCAGGGCGTCTATCGCCGGATGTACGATACGCAAGCAAGACAAGCCATGGATGCTGTTGATGCTGAATTGGGAGTGACGCATGGTTAATTCATTCACATTAAGTAGAAATTCTTTTGGCCATCTTTGTTTGCAAGATCAAGCAGGGGTGACTCATGAGCAAGTGGTGCCTGTGCGAGCTTTTCCTATTAGCCATCCAAATGAATCTATTGCAATCGTTGATCGCGATGGACATGAGTTGGTTTGGTTGGATTCTCTAGATCAAGCCACGATGTCTAATCAGCAGATGATTAATGAAGAGTTGGCTAGTCGCGAGTTCATGCCAGTTTTGACGGGTATTGAAGACGTTTCTACGTTTGCTACTCCCAGCACATGGACAGTTAAAACGAATCGTGGTCCTACGCAATTTATCTTGCGCGGTGAAGAGGATATACGCCGAGTTAACAAAACCATGTATCTGGTATCTGATACCCATGGGGTGCAATATCTGATACAAGATATTCAGGCTTTAGATAAGCATAGCCGTCGTCTCTTAGATCGTTTCCTATAAGGCAAGATCATGACTGCGACTCAATTGAACATTCATTTTGAAACGCGCGGCATTGAGTTTGTATTAAAAACCCAGCAAGACCAAATTATCAATTTGCAAAAAATGCAGGAGCACCTGCACAAATATTCTTTGTGGGATTGCGTCAATCATCAAAGCGCTCAGGTTAATGGCGCCTATTACAACCATTTCTCTCTAAAGCAATCTTATAAAGATCAATGGGCACCTAATTGGGATACCACTCGTTTGTATACGAGCATGTCTATTGATGGTCGTCTAAATAAAGACGACTTAGATAAAGAGATTTTGGTGGCGATGTTGTTGGCAACCATCCCATTTACATTCCCAAGTTATGAAGAGCTCTTATCGGCTATTCATATCAGGCATTACGTGGTGGATGCTGGTTATCGAGCTGCGCTCAATTTTGACACCGAAGCGGCCGAGCGACCTGTTGATTATTGGCACTACGATGAAGAAGCTGGTTTTTTGCTGAATCAAGGCAAATCAATCATTGATGCCTTGATCAAAGCTACTCAACCAGATGACATCTCTCAAGCGTATTCATTCTCTTGTTACAGGGCCACTGAATATGTGATTCTCTTGAGTATTGCGCAAGAATTAAAAAATGCCAACCCTGATCTACTCAAAAGATTAGAGGAGCGCTCTGAAACTCGCGCGATTCGATCTGGGGAGTTTCATGAAGTCTTTTTAAAAGAATATGGCTCGATAGAAAACCCATTCCCGATGAAGTATTACGTGCCAGGTGATCGTGTCTGGTTCCGTAACCCAGATGATCGTTCTTCTGATATCTCTGGTTACGAAGGTTCCTGGGTGATTTATCTTGGACATAACTTATTTACCAATTTCTGGAAACGAGATCAGCCTTTCACTCTTGAAACAAAGTGTGTGGAGGTTTATCACTGGAAAGATGGCACTTATGTTGATGCCCATGGTGAGTTGCAGATGAATGAATCTATTGTTGAGTCGTGCGTGGCCCAATCCATGAGTGATCCACAGACATACAAGATGATTATTGAGCGCATGATGCGTTATCGCGACCCTAAAGGTGTTTATGACCAAGGCGGTTGTATTGATACTTCTAGAGAGTCACCGCGTTTAGTATGTATTGGCACAACTGATATCACTATCCCAGACTAAAAACTCATCAAATCTCACTTTTTTGAGATTACTCTTTTGTAGGAATTTTCTGATTCTTTTGTAGGAAATTTCTTATTCTTATGTAAGAAGAAATAACGCCGCAGCTAGCAAAGCCTTGTAGTTATTGAATCTTAAAAATAACGCCCTGGCATATTTGTTAGATTAAATATATTCAATATTTATCAGCCATATACAACACTGTGGCTGGCTCCTATTCTGCTCACTCTATTTTCCGATTGATAACTAGAGGAGAGAAATGGTGCATGACAACCATGGTTTAAAAAGAAGTCTACAGCCACGACATATACGTTTGATGGCTTTGGGGTCCACGATTGGTGTTGGATTGTTTTTAGGTTCTGCAACCGCTATTCAGTTAGCTGGCCCATCCATTATTTTGGGTTACATTTTGGCCGGTTTAGTTGCTTTTATTGTTTTAAGAGCTTTGGGTGAGATGGCGGTGCATGAGCCAGTTGCTGGTTCTTTTGCCCATTATGCCGGCAGATATATTGGGCCATTAGCAGGCTATTTAGTAGGTTGGGGATATTGGACTTATTGGATTGTCGTGGGCTTAGCAGAGGTCACTGCAGTCGGTGTCTATATGACCATGTGGTTTCCAGATGTGCCTCAATGGATTTGGGCACTTAGTTCCATCATTGCCATGGCGGGCATCAACTTTGTTGCTGTAAAAGTTTTTGGCGAATTTGAGTTCTGGTTCTCGCTCATTAAAGTCGTTGCCATTATCTGCATGATTGCTATTGGTTGCGCCATGATTTTCTTTGGTCTTGGTAATTCTGGTGAGCCAATTGGTATAGCTAACTTATGGCAACACGGAGGCATTTTCCCTAACGGGGTAGGGGGCTTCTTACTCTCATTGCAAATGGTGTTGTTTGCTTATGTAGGTATTGAAATGATTGGTTTGTCTGCAGGAGAAGCTGAGAACCCAACCAAAACGATTCCGATGGCAATTGATTCATTAGCGTGGCGTATTTTGATTTTTTACGTGGGGGCTTTATTTGTGATCATGGCTATATTCCCATGGCACCAAGTAGGTCAACAAGGAAGCCCTTTTGTCGCTATGTTTGAGAGTATGGGATTGCGTGAGGCAGCTGGCGTGATTAACTTTGTGGTGATCACTGCGGCCTTGTCATCTTGTAATGCTGGGTTATTTAGTGGCGGACGTTTGTTGTTAGGCCTATCAAAAGTAGGTAATGCTCCAAAGATATTTTCTGAGCTATCTGGCGCTGGTGTTCCTGCTAAAGCCATTGTGATGACAGCCTTATTACCAACTTTGGGTGTAGCACTTAATTATTTTGTTCCAGAGAAGGCTTTTCAGTGGATCACTGCAGCCGTGACCTTAATTGGCTTATTGGTTTGGATTGCGATCTTGTATACGCAAATCCGCTTTAGACAGTCATTGTCTAAAGAAGAAGCTGGCGCCTTGCCATATAGAGCCATTTTGTGGCCATACGGTTCTTGGTTTGCCATTTTCTTTGTGGTCTTCGTGATTGGTCTGATGGCTTATTCAGAGATGACACGTATGGCTTTCTATGTGGGGCCACCGATATTAGTTGGTTTAACTGTTTTGTATTTTGTTTTTGGTTTACATAAAAAAGAAAGGAGAACGTCATGATTGTAGGAGTACCTAAGGAAGTTAAAAATCACGAATACCGAGTTGGATTAACGCCTGACCTAGTTAGTGAGTTAAAGCGCTGGGGACATGAAATCTTGGTTGAGAAAAAAGCAGGCGAAGCCATTGGTTTTATGGATGAGCATTATGTGATGGCTGGTGCATCCATGGTTGATTGCCCTAAAGATGTCTTTGCGCAAGCGGACATGGTGATTAAAGTTAAGGAGCCTCAGCCAGAGGAGTGCATGATGTTGCGCTCAGGTCAGACCTTATTTACCTATTTGCACTTGGCGCCAGATCTTAATCAGACTCAAGCTTTAATACAGTCCAATGCGATTTGCATTGCCTATGAGACTGTCACTAGTGCCAATGGAAGATTGCCTCTTTTGGCTCCTATGAGTGAAGTGGCCGGCAGAATGTCTGTTCAAGCAGCCGCTCATCATTTGGAAAAATCAAATGGTGGCAGAGCACTACTATTGGCTGGAGTTCCAGGGGTTACAGCTGCCAATGTGGTGATTTTGGGTGCTGGGGTGGTAGGTAGTTCAGCTTTGCAAATGGCGGTTGGTTTAGGTTCTCACGTCACTATTTTGGATAAGAACATTGACCGTCTGAGAGATTTGGATGCTATCTACGGCAACAGAATTAACACGCTGTATTCAAGCACTGCCAATATTGAGCGCTCAGTACTTGCTGCAGATGTGGTAATTGGCAGCGTCTTGGTACCGGGTGGATCAGCTCCAAAACTAGTCACAAGGAAGATGGTGTCAGATATGAAGCCTGGTTCCGTGATTGTGGATGTGGCGATTGATCAAGGAGGTTGTTTTGAAACATCTCATGCCACGACGCATCAAGAGCCAACGTATCAGATTGATGATGTGATTCACTATTGCGTGGCCAATATGCCAGGTGCAGTGGCTAGAACATCAACAATGGCACTGACCAATGCCACAGCACCATTTATCTTAGAGTTGGCTAATCGAGGTGTTCATCAAGCATTGAAGGGCAATCACCATCTATTAAACGGGCTCAATGTTTACCAAGGTAATGTGACTTGTGAAGCTGTTGCAAGAGCGCATGGATTGGATTACGTGGCGCCTGCGTCAATTTTGCATTGAGCAAATCAAAGCGAAAGTTAATAAATAAAAAGTAGCTCAAGAAAAAAGCCTCATATCAACAATATGAGGCTTTTTCATTTGGCTAAATTTAATTAACTAATAATTAACAACCCAACTACAACTTACGCTTGATGGTATTTCTGAATCAAATCCACTTCATTTTTTGAGCCCAAAACAACAGAAACGCGTTGATGTAGTTTTTCAGCTGGCAAAGTCATGATGCGTTCTTTGCCGTTAACAGATGCTCCGCCTGCTTGTTCAATTAAAAAGCTCATTGGGTTGGCTTCATACATCAAGCGCAGTTTGCCTGGTTTGCTTGGGTCACGTTTATCCCATGGGTACATGAATACTCCACCGCGGCACAGAATACGATGCACATCAGCCACCATCGAGGCAATCCAGCGCATATTGAAATCTTTGTTACGTGCACCTTCAACGCCTGCTAGACACTCATCAACATAGCGTTTCACGGGTTGATCCCAGTGACGCATATTCGACATGTTGATAGCAAATTCTTTGGTATCAGGTGATATTTGAATATTCTCTTTAATTAATAAGAACTCGCCAGTTTCATGATCTAAGGTGAACATATGTACACCTTGACCTGTTGTGTAGACCAAAGTTGTTTGTGGTCCGTAGACAACATACCCTGAAGCAACTTGATCAACACCGGCTTGCAAGAAATCTTTCTCAGTTAGATCGCCAGCTGTCTTTTTCTTCAAAATTGAAAAAATCGTACCAATTGATACGTTCACATCAATATTAGATGAGCCATCTAGTGGGTCAAATAGTAACAAGAAGCTACCGCTCTTGTTGGCAGGGAAAATCGTTTCCATTTCTTCTGAAGCCATGCCTGCTAATGTGGCATCTTTACCGCAAGCATCAAGAAGAATGTCGTTAGAGATGATGTCTAGTTTCTGCTGCGTTTCACCTTGCACATTGCCACTACCTGCTGAGCCAATAATTCCAGCAAGTGCACCTTGTTCTACTTGCTTGGCAATTAATTTGCAGGCATTGGCTACTGAAACTAATAGAGATGCTGGAATATTGGCATCTTTGCTACCTAGTGTGGTGATGTGTTGTGTAAAGGTGGTGCCTTGCGACATATATTTCTTTCTAATCAACTATTAAGTGCTTTTTGAATTACTTCAGCAACATCTGAGGATAAATTCGTTTGCTTAGATATGAATTCTAGTGCCGATTTCATATGAACTTGGTAATTTGGTGCAAATTGTTTCCAGCGATCCAAGGCTCTAGCCAGTCTAGCGGCCACTTGAGGGTTGATGTGATTGAGTTCAATCACATGCTCAGCCCAGAATTGGTAGGTTTCTGGTGATGGCTGATGGAATGCGCCAGGATTGTTCATGCAAAAAGCATGTATCAAGCTTCTGGCGCGATTAGGGTTCTTGATGTTGAAGTCAGGGTGTTTTCTGAGATTTGACACATCATGCATCACAGACTGCTTTTGCTTGAAATCAATTTGACGGGTCGCTTGTAGGGCAAACCATTTATCGATGACTAAGGCGTCTGACTTAAACCGCTCATGGAAGTTGCTCAAGCTGCTTGTTGCATGGCTTAATGAGAAGTTAACTAAAACTGCTAGAGCACCGTATTGATCAGTCATGTTGTTAGCTGATTGATATTGTGCGCTGGCTAGCTCATTGGCGTTGACATGGCTGGCATCTGCCAACATATGTAGAGATAAATTTTTGAGTGAACGTTTCCCGGCACTCTTGGCATCTGGCTTGTAGCTACCCGGAGTTTGATGCTCTTGGTAAGCCCATAACCAATCATCTTCTAGGGCAGTGGCTAGTTGTTGGCGGACTTGGCGACGTGCTTGATGGATGGCTTGAGGATCAATCACGCTCACTTGCTCGTATAGATAGCTCTCAGCCGGTAATGTAAATAATAAATCTTTGAAAGCTGGATCTAAATCAGGGTTGCGCAAAATTGCTCTTAGCGCCGTTACAAGTTCGGCATCAAGTTCTTTGCCATTCAAGATACTCTGCATGAAAAGCTTCTGCGCTGCTTCCCAGCGATTGAAGGCATCATCATCTTCTTTGAGTAAGGTGAGTAATTCAGATTCGGATTGTTCAAAATCTAAAACGATCGGTGCAGAAAAGTTTCTGTTGATAGATAAAACTGGCTTTTTAGAAAGCCCTGTCACCGTAATGGTTTGTGATGGTTCTGTTAGTTCAAATAATTGTTCTGGACTGGATTCTTCACCAATCAACCGGTAGAGCAATGGAATGTGGAAGGGCTCTTTTTTATTTTGTCCTGGTGTTGCTGGGCAAGATTGAGTCAATGTCACTTGATAAGTGCCGGCAACAAAAGATTCTTCGACTTTCACGCGTGGTGTACCTGCTTGGCTATACCAGCGTTTAAATTGACCAAGGTCTTTTTGATTAGCATCCGCCATGGCTGCAACAAAGTCATCGCATGTGACTGCTTGGCCATCATGGCGCTTGAAGTACAAGTCCATGCCTTTACGAAAACCCTCGCGACCCAATAGAGTTTGTTGCATGCGCACGACTTCAGAACCCTTTTCGTAAACAGTGACGGTGTAGAAGTTATTAATTTCTTGATAACTGTCTGGGCGAATCGGGTGTGCCATCGGGCCAGCATCTTCTGGAAACTGTACTTGGCGTAACAGGCGAACATCTTCAATGCGTTTTACTGCGCGACCTGATTCGCTGCCCATTTGATCGGCAGAAAACTCTTGGTCTCTGAAAACAGTTAAACCCTCTTTAAGAGATAGTTGGAACCAATCTCTACAAGTAACTCGGTTGCCGGTCCAGTTATGGAAGTACTCATGAGCCACAACACTCTCTACGTTGCCATAATCCACATCACTGGCTGTTTCTGGGTTGGCTAAAACAAATTTAGTGTTAAAAATGTTTAAACCTTTGTTTTCCATCGCGCCCATATTGAAGTCACCCACGGCAACAATCATGAAGCGATCAAGGTCAAGCTCTAAACCAAAGCGCTCTTCATCCCATTTGATAGACGCGATCAAAGAGTCCATGGCATGTTCGGTCTTATCCAAGTCTTTCGATTCAACCCATACTTGTAAGAGTTTCTCTTTGCCTGACTGGCTTTTAATGGTTCTTTGTATGGCCTGCAATTTGCCTGCTACTAGTGCAAACAAATAGGATGGTTTTGGAAATGGGTCTTGCCAAACAGCGCTATGCCAGCCATTACCTAACTCTTCTTGTTTGATTAAGTTGCCATTGGATAGCAACACCGGAAAATCATTTTTAAGTGCGCGCAGTGTGACTTGATAGGTCGCCATCACATCTGGGCGATCTAAGAAGTAAGTAATCTTACGAAAACCTTCTGCTTCACATTGGGTAAAGAAATTACCATTGGACACATACAAGCCCATGAGGGATGTGTTTTTGTCAGGCGCATTAGCACTGGTGATACTTAATTCAAAACTGTCTGGCAAATTGTGAAGGGTGAGGGTGTGCGGCGTTAGTTCATATTCACGAATAATTTCGCCATTAATGCGCACACTCACTAATTCTTGTTCTTCGCCGTGCAGGACCAATGATTGACCTTGGCCACCAGTAGTTCTTTGCATGGTCATGCGGTTGACAACAATCGTTCTGGCTGGAATTAATGCAATATCTAAATCAACTGATTTGATCGTATAAGCAGGTTCTTTATAGTCACTTCTTAAAAAAGTAATAGGGGTTTCTGTTCTGGCCATCAATAGTCTCTCAAATTGTTTTAGTTATTACGTTGCACTAATACTAGATTAATAAAGTACCAACACCTATACCAATAAAAATAATTGCAGCAATGCTGTGCACCCATTTAATAGGTAAAGCCCTGGTAAATTTCTTACCTAACCAAACTGCAGGAGCATTTGCAAGCATCATGCCAATCGTTGTTCCTGCCACCACGGCTAATAAGTCATCATAGCGAGCACCTAAAGCCACAGTGGCTACTTGGGTTTTATCTCCCATTTCTGCCATGAAAAACAATGAGGTCGTGATGGTGAATACTTTCCAGCTATTGTGAGTCGTTGGTGTATTTTCATCGCCATCTAATTTATCTGGGATGAGTAGCCATAAACCTAAGCCTATAAATCCAGCACCCAAAATCCAACGCATCACCTCAGGGCTTAGCCAAGCTGAAATGGCGCTACCTAGTAAAGCAGCCAAGGCATGATTGAGAATGGTGGCTATTAATATGCCGCCAATGATGGCCCAATGATGATCTTTGTATTTGGCAGATAGCATTAAGGATAAAAGTTGGGTTTTATCCCCGATTTCAGCCAAAGCAACTATGCTGGTGGCTAGTAAAAAATAATTAAAATCCATTTAAAAACAATCAGTTATAGATAATTTATCTATTTAGTTAAAAGCTATCACAAAAATTAATAAATACAATTTAACTATCGATCTGTTTTAGACATAAACTACGTCTGTCTAGTTTGATAGCTACTTGAGCTTAATTTTCATAACTCAAATAGCAATCGTAACCGACTTAGAAGTTCAATCTATCGATAGGAGTGAAATATGCCAACATTAAAAGGTAGTAAAACTGAGCAAAGCTTGAAAGACGCATTTGCTGGTGAGTCACAGGCTAACCGCCGTTACTTGTATTTCGCGAACATGTGCGACATCGCAGGCGAAAACGACGTAGCTGCATTGTTCCGTTCAACAGCTGAAGGTGAGACAGGTCACGCACACGGTCATATGGAATTTTTGATCGAAGGTGGTGCAGGTGAGCCTGGTACAGGTATGCCTGGTCGTACACCAAAAGAAGCACTAGAAGCTGCGATTCACGGTGAAACACACGAGTACACAGATATGTATCCTGGCATGGCCAAGATTGCTCGTGATGAAGGTTTCGACGAAATCGCTGACTGGTTCGAGACTTTGGCAAAGGCTGAGCGTTCACACGCTAACCGTTACCAAAAAGCTTTGGATGCACTAGGCGCGTAAGTAGTAGAAATAGCCTTTTGTTCTAAAGGCTTTTTAAAGAGCCCTGAAGTTTTACCTCGGGGCTCTCATAAAAAGTCTTAACAATTAAATATTTCCTAAACAACAACTAAAAAAAGGAATCACATCATGAGTCAACGAGAAGGTAATTTGGAAGCCCCAACTAGACACGCGCTAGATTGGAAAAATCCAGACTTTTATAACCAAGAATCTCTCAATGCAGAGATGGAGCGTGTATTTGACATATGCCATGGTTGCCGTCGTTGTGTGAGCTTGTGTGGTTCGTTCCCGACCTTATTTGATTTAGTGGATGCGACCGATGATGGTGAGGTTCACGGTGTTGATAAGAAAGACTACGACAAAGTAGTTGACCAATGCTATTTGTGTGATCTTTGCTACATGACAAAGTGCCCATACACACCACCGCATGTTTGGAATTTGGATTTCCCGCATCTCATGTTGCGCGCCAAGGCGATCAAGCATAAGAATGGTGAAACCAGCTTTAGAGATAACGTCTTATCTTCAACAGATAAGTTAGGTAGCTTTGCGGGTATTCCAATCGTGACGCAAACTGTAAACGCTGTGAACAGTACAAAAGTGATGCGTAACGTGATGGAAGCAACTTTGGGCGTTGATAAGAACGCTTGGATTCCTAGCTATGCACCACAAACATTTAAGCAAGTGGCTAAAGAGTCAGCAGCTTGGCCTGTAAAAGATGGCGAGAAAACGCCTGGTAAGGTGGCCGTGTACTCAACTTGCTTTATTAACTATAACGAGCCAGGTATTGGTCAGGATTTATTGAAGTTATTAGCTCACAACGAGATTCCATACAAGCTAGTAGAAAAAGATGCTTGTTGCGGTATGCCTAAGTTGGAGTTAGGTGACCTTGAGTCTGTTGCTAAGAACAAAGACATCAATATTCCACAATTGGTGAAGTTGGCTAGAGAAGGTTATGCCATCGTGACACCAATCCCATCATGTACTTTGATGTTTAAACAAGAATTGCCATTGATGTTCCCTGATGAAGAAGATGTGCAATTGGTGAAAGAAGCGATGTGGGATCCATTTGAGTACTTCATTGCTCGTAATAAAGATGGTTTGCTAAAAACAGACTTCAAGGTCGAGTTAGGCAAAGTTAGTTATCACGTGCCATGTCATTTGCGCGTGCAAAACGTGGGTAAGAAAACAGCAGAAACGTTACAAATGATTCCGGGCACTGAAGTTAATGTGGTGGAGCGCTGCTCTGGCCATGCTGGTACTTGGGGTGTCAAAAAAGAGTTTCATAAAACAGCTATGAAGATTGGTAAACCTGTATTTAAGAACATGGCAAGTACAGAGCCAGACTTTATTAGTTCTGATTGCCAGTTAGCTGGTCATCATATTGAGCAAGGTATGGAAGAAGGCGGAATGAAGAAGTCACAAATGGCTCATCCGATTTCTCTTTTGGCTAAGGCTTATGGCCTTTAATCAACATTATTAGGAGTGGGTAGATGGAGACAACAATGGGAAAAATTAAGCGCGAAGAACTCTTAACATTAGAGGCTTATTACAAAGCGCGCCCAGAGATGCGTCAGCAAGCAATTGCGGAACGCAAAAAGCGAACTGTCATGTTGGGGGAGCATCTCAATATGATTTTCGAAAATAAATTCTTGATGCAGTATCAAATACAAGAAATGTTACGTGTTGAGAAAATCTTTGAAGATGAAGGTATTCAGGATGAAATGGATACCTACAATGCTCTAGTGCCGGATGGCACGAACTTCAAAGTAACCATGAAGTTGGAGTATGTGAATGAGGCGGATCGTAGGATTGCTTTGGCCAAACTCATCGGGGTTGAAGACCGCGTATTCGTTGAGGTAGAAGGTCAGCCTCGTGTGTATGCAATTGCTAACGAAGATCTTGATCGTAGTACGGCAGAAAAAACATCTTCTGTTCATTTCTTAAGATTTGAGTTGACTGAAGATATGAGAAAGTCATTAAAGGGTGGTGCACAAATGAAGGTGGGTTGTGATCACAAAGAATATCCATTCCATGTGGAATCTTTGCCTGCTGAAACATTGGCTTCATTCATTCAAGACTTGAATTAAGTATCAAAAATAACCATCCAACATAAATAATGCCGCTGATGCGGCATTATTTATTTCCAGCCTAATTCTCGCTGAATGAACTTCTTTGCTTGTTCAGATTGTGGATGTTTGAAAAAGTTTTCTGTATTCGAAACTTCTAGGCATTGGCCATCTGCTAAGAAAACTACTTGATCAGATAGTGATTGCACTTGTCCCAGGTGGTGCGATGTAAATATCACGCCGCAACCATCCAACGCTAGATTTTTAATAATGCCTTCTACTTGCTCTGTGGTGCTAGGGTCCAGATTGGCTGTTGGTTCATCTAGCAAAATCACGTGAGGTCGTTGTAGTTTTGCGCGTGCCAAACTCAAGCGTTGGCGTTCTCCCGCAGACAACTTAATTGCGGACTGATTTTTTAGATGACTCAAACCTACCGATGCCAATGCTGCATCGATATCACTTTCGCTAATGCTTGATCCAGATGGACCATCTTTAACCATCGCTAGGTTGCTTCTGACACTCGCTTTGATGAGTGGTGTGTGATGGAGTACTAGGGCGGAGCCTAATTCTTGAAAGCCAGGTGAGTAACTACCTTCATCAGCTTCAATTAAGCCATGAAGTAGTTTTAATAAAGTTGTTTTTCCTGAGCCATTGGGCCCGATCACGGCGGTGATGCCTGTGGTTGGAATCCGTGCAGTAATAGAGAGTATTTGGCGTGATTCTCTACGAACGCTGATGTCATGCAAGGTAATGATTGGTGATGTATTAACCATAGCGACGCTCGGCAATTGATTTAATGACTGATGTCATTAAATTGGCAAAAAGAACAACTCCTAATAGAACCATCCCAAGCGCTAGAGCAAGAGGCAAATCACCTTTGCTGGTTTCCAGTGCAATGGCAGTTGTCATTGTGCGTGTGGCGCGATCGATGTTGCCACCCACAATCATTACTGCGCCCACCTCAGAAATAGCTCTGGCAAAACCAGCAAGTAAGGCAATAGATAAAGAGAAACGGCAATCCCACATTAGCCACTTTAGTTTTGCTAAAACTGGCAAGCGTAGTGCTGACATTGTTTCTCCATGGATACGCCATGCATCTTCAATCGTTTGTCGAGTAAGTGCCGCAATGAGAGGGGTTGTCAGAGCGGTTTGCGCCAGGATCATGCCCTTGGGTGTAAATAACCAATTCAACTCGCCAAGTGGCCCTGTGCGTGACAGTAAGAGATAAATAATCACACCTACTATCACTGTAGGAACACCCATTAAGCTATTTAAAACAACAACAATGCCTTGTCTGCCTGGAAAATTTTTGATGGCAATCAGTGCACCCAGTGGCATGCCTAAAATGCAGCCAATCAGTAGGGCGGTGATGCTGACTTGTAAAGAGACGTAAACGATCCCCAATAAATTGGTATCGAGTACACCTAATAATTGGAAGGCATCGCTAAAGGCTGACAACATCGCGATAGCTTAATGGTTTTTTTAGTCCCGCACTATAGCGGGACTAAAAGAATGAATAATATTTAAAAATGCTAATTATTTAGCGTTAGGGAAGAACAGTTGCTCGCCACCTACCTTGTAGCTAGCAATCGTTGCTTGGCCTTCTTTGGAAACGATCCAATCAATGAAAGCTTGACCTTCTGTATGCTTCACATGCGAGTGTTTGCGTGGGCTAACTAGCATCACGCCATACTGATTGAATAATTTAGGGTCACCCTGAACTAAGATCGTTAGATCACCACGATTTTTAAAGCTTAACCAGGTGGCGCGGTCTGACAAAATATAGCCATTCATGCCAGATGCTGTGTTTAAAGCTGGACCCATACCAGAGCCTGTTTCTTTGTACCAAGCTTGTGCGGCTGATGCTTCAACGCCAGCACCTTTCCAGTAGCGTAGTTCTGCAGCATGTGTGCCACTTTTATCGCCACGAGAGACGAAAGCAGATTTGCTGTCAGCGATTTTCTTCAAAGCTGCCTGAATATCTTTGCCGCCATTAATTTTGGCCGGATCAGCTTTAGGCCCAATTAATACGAAATCGTTGTACATCACTTCAATGCGCTTTGGCGCAAAGCCTTCGCTAACAAACTTTTCCTCGGCTACTTTGTCGTGCACGAACACCACATCAGCATCACCGCGGCGACCAATATCTAATGCCTGACCAGTGCCGACAGCCACAACTTTGACCTGAATACCTGTTTTGCTTTCAAAAACAGGTAGCAAGTGCTTGAATAACCCTGATTGTTCAGTGGATGTTGTAGAAGAAACCACAATGCTCTTTTGTGCATTTGCCAAGCTAATGTCAGAAAAAGCAAAAACGGCTAAAACGCTTAGTCTCAAAACGGAACGTCGTTTCATATTGTCTCCAAAGTAAATATGGCTATATCATCAACAATCATTTAAACATTATCAATATGTAAATAATTTCATATGCAAATTAAGATTAAGCCGAGTGTTCATATCCATAAAAAGCACCAACGCCTAGGGGAGTCGGTTGATTTGAGTTGGGTAGCAGGTCTATTGAGGGGGGTGCAGGACGGGCGCTCTTTGCAATCGGCTGCCGAAATCATGGATATGTCATACAGAACACTCTGGAATCGCTTAAAGGCTGCAGAGAAAGCTTTGGATTGTCGTTTGCTGATGAGCGTGAAGGGCCATGGTTCAACACTGACAACCGCCGCAAGCACTTTGTTAGAAATTGTTGATGAGGTTGAAAAAGAATTTAAGAGTGTTAGTAAAGAGCAAGAAAAGCGCTTACAAGCAAGGTTAGAGCATCTGAATGATGATGATCATAAGAAGTGGTTGTTGTGCGCTAGTAATGACCCAATTCTTGAAGATGCTGTGAATGATCTAAATGCCTTCGAGTTGAGAACCATGGGTTCAGGTCAATCTTTGGAGCGTTTACTATCAGCTGACGCTGACTTGGCTGGTTTTCATGTGCCGGATGACGATAGCATCACTGCTGTCAGACAAAGATTGGCGTCTGAAGGTGTTCAGGCATACCCTGTGATGAGAAGAACTCAGGGTTTAATTGTGGCCAAAGGCAATCCTCTAGGTATTAAGCATTTGAAGGATTTGGCTAGACCAGAAGTGAGATTTATTAATAGGCAACGTGGTGCAGGTACACGTTTATTGCTAGATAAATTGCTAGATGCTCAAGGTGTGGCTGCGCAGAAAATCAAAGGTTACCAACGAGAAGAATTTACGCATACTGCTATTGCAACAGCTATTCTTGCAGATACTGCTGATGTGGGTTTTGGCTTAAAGAGTGTGGCGATTGAGTACGGTCTAGGCTTTATTCCGTTAGGTGATGAAACCTATTTCTTGGCGATGTCACCACAAATGATCAAGCGCAGTGCCGTGAGTGAATTGATTCGAAAAATCAGAGCTGCTGCTGGATCTAAGCCTGGCTATCAGGAAGTCAAGTTAAGGCAAAAGAAATAGAAATAAGTAAAAGAAGAAAAATACTGCTTAAGTTCTAACAATGTGTACGCTGCAGTGAGCTTCTTCAACAATTTTTGTCATAGAAGTTCTCCAAGGCGCCACCTTATTTGGAATCTTATGAGATGCGCCAATCATGATCATGTAGGCATTGTTGTCATTAGCAAATTCAACAATGCGTGAGGCTGGGTCGAGAGCTTCTAATACATGGAATGACACTCGCTCTGTGGCCATCTTGAGTGGTTTGGCCCACTCCATTAACTGCACTAAGTGACTGCGCACAATACCTGAGGCTGTTTCTGATTCTTTATTGCCTTCAAATGTCGGCGTTCCTGAAATGGTGCTTAAACAAATTAAGCGACTTTCTGGGTAAGCTTGCAACAAACGTTTTGCGGAATTTTGCATGCGTTCACGCAATACTTCATCGTGTTGTCTGGTGTCGATGGCCACAATCAATACAGGAGCATTGTCTTCTGCAGCGCTTGGGCGTGGGCACTCCGAGGGTTGGTAGCCTGCAGCTTTAAACCAACGCTTCATATTGTCCCAGGCGCTATTGGGGTAAATCTTTTCTGCGCGGTGGGTTAGCTGAATACTTTGCGGGTTTTTTAGGATATGTCCTAAGCGCTTAGCACTTTGGTAACGATCATCTGCTAATGGTTCTAGGCAGCGCAACACAACTTCTTGCAACCATGGTGGAATTTCTTTACGGATGGCGCGCGGAGGGAGTGGTTCACTCCACATTCTTTTCTTTAAGCCACTCACTGTGCCTGGGCATCCAAATGGGTATTCACCTGTGAGCATTTCATACAGCATTGCCCCAATAGCAAAAATATCACTTCGCCAATCATTGCGTATCCCCATCACCTGTTCGGGAGAGATGTAGGGGGCAGAACCAATCCCTTTGTACATCGCCTCTACAAGTAAGTCTGGATAGCGAGCATGATGAGCTAGACCAAAGTCAATCAAGGCAATTTGATTGTCGGGTCTTACCAAAATATTTTCAGGTTTGATGTCTAGATGGATAACGTCTTGGGCGTGCAAGGTGGCAATAGCAGTTGCCACGTTAGAAACAATCTGAATTGTTTTTTCAATATCGCTTAACCGACCACCATCTTCTTTGATGAGCTTATCTAGAGGAACACCTTCTAAATGTTCCATGGCAATGTATGGTTTTTTGGCCATATTGCCAGTGCCTGCCACTCTAGGAACATAAGGGCTATTGATGGCCTTCATGATGTTCAATTCAGTTTCAAAGCCAATTAAGCTTTCAACTGGTTGATCACGGCCTACACGAGGAACTTTGACAAGGATCGGGTATTCAATACCTTCTTTGGTGGCTTGATATAAAACTGCCATGCCACCTTGATGGATTCGCTCGCCAATCAAAAATCCATCGACTTCATTACCTTCTTGGAATATTTCGCGGATGGACTCTAGGTCTTTATTGATTGGCATTTGAACGGTAGTTGAATTATTTTCCAGTTAAAAGGCGATTGGCTAGTTCCGCAGGTAGGCCTGCTTTATGAACTTTTTCGGCTGCTTTGTACTGGTCGTAGTCTATGCGATTAAACGTAATAACTTCTTGATCTGGTTCAAATAATGCGTAATTGGCCGCTGGGTTGCCGTCACGGGGTTGCCCTAATGATCCTGTGACGGTGACCCATTTTCTGTGTTTTGGCATGGGCATTACTTCACCATCACCTGGTTGAAAGCGGATTAACTTGCCCACAGCACTTTGATAGTAAACAGTCGGTTCATGAACGTGACCAACAAATGTATACGCTGTGCCAGCAGCTTCAGAGCAATGCCAAGCAGCTAGACCGTCATGGATGTAACCCCATTTGTGAGGGTTTGATGCATTGGCATGCACATATGAAATATCTTCATCTTTAACAATCAAAGGCAGACTTTTTAAAAAGGCCACATGATCATCACTGAGTTGCTCTCGAGTCCATTGAATGGCTGCCCAAGCATTTGCATTCATGCGGGTAGAGTGATCTGTGAAAACAGCCTCATCATGATTGCCTAGTACCGCAATGGCTTTTTTCTTATCAATTAACTCTGCAACTTTTTCAATAATGGCAACAGGGTCAGCGTTGTAACCTACAAGGTCGCCTAAAAAAACAAATTGATCGGCGCCATGATGCTCAGCATGCTCAATGCATGCCTCAAAGGCTTCTAGGTTGCTATGTATATCGGCAAAGAGAGCTATTCTGCGTTCGGAAGACATTTTTTAATAATAGGTTATCTAGACTTCTATTTTCTGACAAAAATGTGCGATTTTCGAGCGATTCGCTAAAAAGAACGCTAAATCATATAAAATCACTAACTATGGGAATTTCTATCAAACGTCACTTGATTCATTGGATGGCCATTTTGGCTATTCTGATGGGAGCATTGGCGCCATCGATTTCCCAAGCAATTTCAGTGGCTGATACTGGTAAAGGTATTTCTGTAGAGGTTTGTACAACTTCTGGCGTCAAAATGACCCAGGTGATTGATGCAAGCAGCTCAGATGACCAACAAGTGGCCAACGAGCATTGCCCATTTTGCTTAGTTCATGGTGCTTACGTGTTACCTATTAATAACACGCTCAATCATGCTGAACCACAAGCAAGCAACATCTATCCTCAGCTTTTCTATAAGTCACCTAAGCCATTATTTTCTTGGGTTGCACTTCCTTCTAGAGCACCTCCAACACTCGCTTAATTCTTAAGGTCGACAACTAGCAATAGTTGCTCGGTATGGGAATGCGCTTGCGCATTCAAACAAGATGAATAGCGAGTAAGTCATGGAAAAGATTATTAGTTACAAAGCAGGTGATTTAATTTATAAGTCTGGCCAAACTGGCCCAGCATATAAAGTCGTAGCTGGAACAGTCAGGCTTGATCATGCACAAGCAAGTCATAAATCAGTATTTGCAAATTTAGCAATTGCTGGAGACTTGGTTGGTGCGGAAGTTCTTCTGCGTAAGCCTTATGCATTTGATGCCCATGCTTTAACTGATTGTGAGATTGGTGTTTGGCAAGAATCAACGATTCTTTTGGCTGATGCCTTGGCGGAACAGTTAATCAAATCAAGCTGGCGCCAATCTGATGTTGTATCGCTTAGATGCGGTATGGCCATGGAGCGAATTCTGAAGTTTGTTCAGTTGCTAAGCCATAAGAGTGCAACGGAGAAAACGGAGAACTTGGCTTTGCCGCCGCTTAAAGAAACTGCAGATATCACTGATCTAACTATTGAAACAGTCTGCCGTTGTATTGCCAGTCTCAGAAAGCAGGGCGTTTTAGTTCCAGTGCAAGGCGCCAGAGGCAATCTTAGAAACCAATTCACGGTATCAATGGAATCGATGCAAGCCATTGCTGCTTAACCAAAACAACGAAAACACACAACATTATTTTTAACAGGAAGAAGTCAATGAAAAAAACTTACTTAACTCTCTCCCCAATCGCGCTAGTGACAACACTCATGATGTCTCAAGCTTATGCTGACCATACAGTTCTACATGATGTGGTTGTAACTGCTACACCAATGACATCGCCATTTTTAATTGAGACAGATCCGAAGCAGCCTAGACAGCCTCTCCCAGCTCATGATGGTGCCGATTATCTAAAAACAATTCCTGGTTTCACGGTTATGCGTAAGGGCGGTACGGATGGCGAGGCAATTTTTAGGGGTATGGCTGGTTCACGCCTAAATATTTTGGTAGATGATCAAAACGTCGTGGGCGGTTGCAATATGCGGATGGATGCTCCAACTGCATATATTTTTCCAGAAGCTTATGACAAGTTAACTGTTATTAAAGGCCCACAAACTGTTGAGTATGCAAATATGGGTTCTGCTGCAACAATTAAGTTTGATAGAGAGCCTAAAAAATATGAGAAACAATCATCAAGCCTATTTGCAAGTGGCTTGGTAGGTAGTTTTGGTCGTCATGACGAAATAGTACAGGCAGATACTGGTAATGAAAAATTCTTTGCGGAAGTTGTTGGAACTAATAGTCAACAGAATAACTATAAAGATGGTAGCGGAAATACTTATCATTCAGCGTATCACCGTTGGAGCACAAATGCTGCAGTGGGTTTAACTCCAGATAATCACACTCGTGTTGAGTTATCTGCCTCAATTAGTGATGGCTGGGCAAAATACGCTGACCGTATGATGGATGGTAGAAAATTTTTACGTGAAAACGTAGCTTTAAAAGCTGAAAAGAAACATATTTCTGAATTGGTTGAATCAATTGGATTTCAAATTTCTAGAAATAGTGTTGATCACATCATGGATCAAACTACCTTTAGAAATAATATGATGTCATTCATGGCTCCAGAAGCTCGCGTTGACCATCTTTCGACTCAAGCGCGCCTATTTAGCGTATTTAATTTGGGATCAAAAAATAAACTGAAGCTTGGTGCTGATTACAGTGAAGCGACTCATAGCGCTGAGACTTGGGCTAGTACTGGTGGTATTTGGTCTAAAACAGCAGGCTTGACAGATAATTCTAAATTTAAATCTTATGGTGTGTTTGGTGAGTTAACTCATCAACACAATGAATCCTCAAAGGTTGTTTCTGGTTTACGTCATGATTGGGCGAATGCAGATTTTTATGGATCAAGTAATAAAGAAAGATCTGATGGTTTGACATCTGGTTTTGCGAGATATGAAGTTAAGTATGCGGGCAACATGTCTTCATATATTGGCTTAGGGCATTCCGAAAGGTCCCCTGATTATTGGGAGGTGGTTGGGTCTAGTACTGCATCTGGCGAATGGTTCAATTCAACTAAAAAAGAGAAAACAAATCAACTAGACATTGGTCAAATCTATAAAACTGATCGCCAAAGTATTGCTGCATCAGTTTTCTATAACAAGATTAACGACTTTATTTTGTTGGGCTATAGCAGTGGCATGATTAGCAGTGTATCGAATATTGATGGTCACACTTATGGCGCTGAACTATCTTATTCTCGAAATGTAAATGACCAAATTAAAATTATCACTGCCATTAGTCATGTGCGTGGTAAGGATGAAACAAATAACAGGTCACTGCCACAGTTACCTCCTCTAGAGGGGCGACTAGGGGTTTCTTATGATGATAAAAAATGGTCTGCAGGAGCCTTGGCAAGATTTGCGGCATCACAGAGTCGTTATGTTGCCAACTATGGAAATATTGCTGGTTATGACTTATCTTCACCAACTGGTGGATTTGCGGTCTACTCATTAAATGCTGGCTATGTAGTCGATAAAAAAACCAAAATTAATTTTGGTGTAGATAATATTTTTGATAAAACATATGCAGAATTTATCAGCAGAACTGGGTCTAGTGGTGGTGCGCCAGTTAACCCAGCAACAACCCGCGTTAACGAACCAGGTCGTACAGCTTGGTTAAAAGCAACTATCGCTTTAGATTAATTCTAAGTAAAAAGGATTCGCATGAGATTTTTATTAAAAATTGCTGCTCTGACATTGCTCTGTATTCAGATTGCTTTTGCTCAGTCTTCTGATCAAGAGCAAATTAAACAGTTAATGAAGCATCAGTTCGATAAACCTCATGCGCCTTTATCTGTTGCCCCCATTGCTGTGGTTGGTGACCATGCTCTAGCTAGCTGGATTCAGGTTGAATCTGGCGGTAGAGCGCTATTGGTTCGCCACCACGGTAAATGGTCGATAGCTTTATGTGGCGGTGACGGTTTAACTAAGATAGATGTTTTGGAAAAAACTGGTATGTCTAAGCAGGTGGCAACTCAGTTATCTAAACAGCTCATTGACTCTGAATCTAAGCTATCGCCAAAACACAAAAAGATGTTCTCTATGTTTAAAGGAGAGGTAAAGGTTGATCACCATCAACACTAACTTCTTGTCGTCGTTTTATATTTAAAAGTATGACTGATATTGAAAAAACTGTAGTGTATGTAACTGCTTATTTCACAATTCTTATTTTTGGGTTCATTAAGGTAGTTGCTAATAGTAGAAAATAAGTAATCATTAAAATGAATTAAACACAGGAGATATATATGAAGAAATTATTAAGTTCTGTATTTGTTGTAACAGCTTTTATTGCAACTGCTGTATTTGCTGATGGCCATGAAGTAAAAGTCGGTAGCCTTAAAATCGAAGATGCAAAAGCACGTGCTACTGTGCCTGCTCAAAAAATGAGTGGAGGTTTCTTAAAGATTGAAAACAAGGGCGCAGCAGACAAATTGGTAGGTGCTTCATCATCTGCATCCAAGACTATGGAATTACATACCATGTCGATGGAAGGCAATGTTATGAAGATGCGTGAGATCAAGGCTATTGATATTCCGGCAAATGGCAAGGTTGAGCTTAAGTCTGGTGGTTTACATCTCATGTTTATTGATCTTAATGGCCAATTAAAGCCAGGCTCTACGATTAATGTAAAGCTCAAGTTTGAAAAAGCTGGTGAAGTAGAAGTGCCATTCAAAGTCATGGGTCATCCAGCTCACGGCGAACCAGGGCATGACCACTCTAAGCATCACTAATCTTTACGATCTAAGTATCAAAGCCGTATGAGTTTCATACGGCTTTTTTTATGCTCGATCTTTCGTGAAGTTTCCAGGCATTAACAATACAAGGTAAAGTTGAGCCTAATTCTTGGGATTCTTGTTAATAGATAGAAAGTAATAGATGTCAGCAGAGCGTATGAACGAGTGGGATGCCATTGTGATTGGTGGCGGTGCTGCTGGCTTATTTTGTGCAGGGGTGGCGGGTCAACTAGGTCAAAAAGTCTTGGTTCTAGATCATGCTGAAGTGCTGGGTGAAAAGATTCGTATTAGTGGTGGTGGTCGATGCAACTTCACTAACATGCATAGTAGCCCAGCCAATTTTCTATCCCTAAATCCTAATTTCGTGAAAAGTGCTTTATCGAAGTACAAGCCAAAAGATTTCATTGAATTAGTCAAAAGCTACAACATACCTTTTCATGAGAAACACAAAGGCCAACTATTTTGTGATGTATCGGCAAAGCAGATTGTCGATATGCTCTTTGCAGAGTGCGCTAAGGGTGGTGTAGTGATTAAAAACCCTGTCACAGTAGAGTCGATTCATCAGTTTAATCAATCTGATGCTTCTGGAATGTTGTGGCAAGTGGTCACCAATCAAGGCACTGAAACAACTAAAGCTATTGTGATGGCCACAGGTGGTCTGCCAGTACCGGCGATTGGTGCAACAGACTTTGCTCTAGATATTGCTAAACAATTCGATTTGCCCGTTGTTGAGGTGAGACCTGCCTTGGTGCCGTTGTCATTCACATCAGATGAGTTTGCAAATCTCAGTGAGCTATCCGGTTTGAGTGTTCCGGTTAAAGTTAGCTCTGGTCAAAAGGGGCAGCGTTATGGAGCTTGCCATTTTGATGAGGACTTATTGCTAACTCATAAAGGCTTGTCAGGCCCTGCGATTTTGCAAGGCAGTAGCTATTGGCATGAGGGAGAAGTGATTCAGGTCAACTGGTTAAACGATGTTGATTGTGATGAGCTATTCAATGATGATGCTAATCGCCTCAAACTCACGGAAAACATCTTGGGTATTGTTTTCCCGCAACGCTTGGCTAAAGCGTTTGCGGAACAAAAGAATTTATTAGGGCGCAAATGGGCCGAAGTAGGCAAGAAAGATCGTCAAGCTCTTAAAGATCTCTTAACTCGTTGGTCGGTTAAGCCTGCTGGCACATTGGGTTGGAAAAAAGCAGAGGTTATGCTGGGTGGTGTTGATACAAAAGCGCTAGATGGTCAAACCATGATGTCGAAGCAACATCCTGGTTTGTACTTCATTGGTGAGTGTGTTGATGTCACAGGACATCTAGGTGGGCATAACTTCCAGTGGGCTTGGGCAAGCGGGTTTGCTTGCGCGCAGGCTTTAGCAGGGAAATAAGTCGCCTTTTTGAGGTGTCACCACATTTGCCCAGTGCAATTCTTGTTTGATCACTTCGGCAAAGTTAGTGCTTGCATGTGATTCACCATGAATCACAAATACTTTCTCGGGCGCTTCTTTAAATCCCTTGAGCCATTTGATCAAGCCTGCCTGATCGGCATGCGCAGATAATCCGCCAATGGTGTGCACAGAAGCTTTTACGGAAACCTCTTTGCCCATCACCTTAACAACCGTTGCTTTATCAACTAAGCGTCTACCTAATGTGCCCATCGCTTGAAAGCCAGTAATGATGATGGCGTTTTGGCTGTGAGGAAGGTTCCAGGCTAAATGATGAACGATTCTGCCAGCCTCACACATGCCACTAGCGGAAATAATGATGGCGCCACCTTTAATGCGGTTTAAGGCTTTGGATTCTTCGACATCGGCTACGAACTTCAAATCGATGGCGTTATGGTTCTCTTTAAACCAAGAGAAGTTACCCTGTGCCTCGTTATCTAAATCCTCAAAGTACTTTTCAGTTAAGTGTGTGGCCGCTGTAGCCATAGGGGAGTCAACCCAGATATTTAGATGCGGTAGGCGACCAAATCTAACTAAGCCGATCAAAATTAATAAAATTTCTTGAACTCTGCCAACCGCAAAGGCGGGCATCACAATATTGCCACCATGTTTCATGGTCTCGGTGATCACTTCAACCAATTCATCTTCAGTGGCCTGCAATGTGCGATGTAGGCGATCGCCGTAAGTTGATTCAACTAACAAAACATCCGCTGATTCAATCAAATCAGGGTCTGGCATTAACGGCCTATTAAACATGCCTAAATCGCCAGAGGAAACAATTCGTTTTTTCTTATCGTCTTGCTCAACATCTATCACTGCAATCGCTGAACCTAGGATATGACCTGCATTTCTAAAATGCGCCTCAATACCTGGGATTGGTTCAAAAACCTGACCATACTCATAAGCTTTTAGTTGCCCTAGGCATTCTGTAGCCTGTTTGACCGTATAAAGAACAGTGGGTAAGTCGCCACGCCATTTGCCTAAGTTATTTTTTCTGTCAGCCCGAGCAAAATCAGTTTCTTGGATGTGTGCGCTATCTAACAGAAGTATCTTTAATAATTCTTGAGTAGCTTTTGTGCAGTAAATGGTGCCTTTGAATCCCTCAGCGCAAAGGCGGGGTAATAAGCCGCTGTGATCAATGTGAGCATGAGTCAAGATCACAAAATCTAAATCAGCTGGGTTAAAGGGTAGGCTTTCTACATTCTTATCAGTCGCATCTCTGCCGCCCTGAAACATACCGTAATCAATCATGAAGCAAAATTTCTTGCCCTTGATTTCTCCTTCAAGGTAATGGCGTGAGCCAGTTACTTCGCCTGCGGCACCAAAAAACTTGATATGCATTCTGACCTTAATTAGTCGTTAAGGGATTTTTGTAGGGCCTTAATGATGTCATCAACATCATTAATTATTTCTGCGCCATTCAAATGATCACCATTCAGAAAACCATGTTCGTCTGCTTGCTTCAAAAAAGCAAGTAATTTGTCGTAATAGCCGCCCCAGTTGGCAATGATGATGGGCTTTTGATGTGCACCCACTTGTAGGCCTGTCCACACTTCGAATAATTCATCTAAGGTGCCAAAGCCACCTGGTAAGACTAAGAATGCATCTGATTTTTCAATCATTAGGCGTTTGCGTTCAATGATGTCATCCACCACAAAGAGTTCTGTGAGTTCTTGCTGAATAGGCTCGCGCGCAGTCAATCCTGTTGGGATCACGCCAATCACACTGCCTTTTTCTTCGAGGGCAGCTTTAGCAACAGCACCCATGAGGCCCAATCTGCCACCGCCAAAAACAACACCATAACTAGCATTAGCAATCGCTCTACCCATGTCGGCAGCTTTAGCGATGGTGTCTAGATTATCTCCATCTCTAGACCCGCAAAATACACAAATATTTTTTTTCATACCTCAAGCATAATCCACTCTGATGCCCATTTTGAATATAGGGTGTCTGGGAGTAAGATTTAGCCCATTAATTGGTTGCAAACCCTTGCTTTAATCAAACGATCTGAAAGATACATATGCTGTCATCCATCATAGCTATTAGCGCTGGTGCCTCTTTGGGCGCATTGCTACGTTGGTTCTTAGGTTTGGGCTTAAATGCTATTTGGGCAACCATGCCATTGGGCACTTTGACTGCCAATTTAATTGGTGGTTACCTAATTGGTTTAGCAATCAGTTTCTTCGAGGCTAACGTTGGACTTCCTGCTGAGTGGAAGTTATTTGTTATCACAGGATTTTTGGGTGGCTTAACAACATTTTCAACATTTAGCGCTGAAGTAATTGCAATTTTGCAATCAGGTTCATATCTCAGAGCATTTGCAACTATTAGCTTTCATGTTTTAGGTTCCTTGGCTTTGACCTTGTTGGGTATGGCTAGTTATCAGTGGCTTAAATAAGAATCGCAATAAGTGTGAACTGAAAGAAGTTACAAAAATAATCTCATTTAATATATTAAAAAATAGGAGACTTAAAAATGATCTTAGAAATTGTTGATATCAGCATAGATCCAGCTAAAAAGGCTGATTTTGAAAAAGCAGTTGCTGCGGGTATTGCAGATGCAATTGCACCAGCTAAAGGTTTTCGTGGCTATAAGCTCAATGCTGGTATTGAAAAGCCAGGCCGTTATATCTTGATGATCTATTGGGATACTTTAGAAAATCACACGGTCGACTTTAGAGAGTCAGAGGCATTCCCGCGTTGGCGTGGTCATGTAGGCCCATTCTTCTTGAGTCCTCCAACTGTTGAACACTTCACATTGGCTCACAAATCAGAATAACTCTTTGTAAATATTAGTTACTAAGAACTAAGAGCTAATGGCTGATGTGGTGATTTGGTGCGTTAGCTCCACATCACAAACATCTAGTTCACCATAAATCGGCATAGCATCTTTAGGTGAAGGTGCTACTGCCAAAGGAATATGTCCCTCTGTGGCAAGTAATCCTGAGGTTGGGTCTAGACCAATCCAACCTGCGCCTGGGATGAATACTTCGCACCAAGCGTGTAACTCAGCAACTTGTTCCTTGCTGCTTTGTGGGCTGTTTAAGTTATGCCAGTCAGGTTTAACTTCAATCAGATAACCAGAAACAAATCTCGCAGCAATGCCTAATTGTCTACATAGCTGGACCAACAACCATGTTGAGTCACGGCAGGAGCCATAACCTAGTTGCAATGTTTGTTCTGCTGTTTGAACGCCTGGTTCATGACGAACTAGATAACGAATTCTGTTAAATACCAACTGATTTAGATAAACAATGTACTCAATGCTGCGGCGACGTTCTTGAGGAATCTTTTCAACAAATGCTTTAAATAAAGGACCTGTCTCAGATACGGTTAGGTATTGAGATAGCTCATTCTTTAATGACTCTTCATAGTTGAAGGGGTGGTGAACAGCTGAAGGATCTAAGAAGAAATCAAACGGATTAATAGGTTTCAGTTCTGCGGAAATTTTGACGTTGATATCAAAAAAATTAGTTTTTTCAGTAAACGTTACTTTAGCAACATGATTTAAAAATTCATCTTGTTGCCACTCAATCAGGTAAGAGGTCGGTTGAATATCTAGCTTGAATGAATTAATGAATGTTCTGCAGTGTGGAGCTGGGTGTAATTTAATAATTTGTGGCCCCAGCTTGACCTCACTGCTATAGCGATACTTGGTTGTGTGAGTAAGGGCTACATTCATAAATATGGTGGAATGAAAATTAATTAATTGCGTCTAGTGTAAGGTCAAAAAATTATGGGGCTTAATCATATTAAGCCCCATAAGATAACAATCAAGTAATTTATGCATCAAATTGGTGATTAGGCTTCCATGATGGGGATTTGCTCAATCTTTGAAGCATTCTCTTGCTCTGTGTAGCGAGCCAAGAAGGCGCCATTAGATGTTAGAGGTAATTTGGCCCAAACAGTATAGCCAGCGCCCGGAACAACGCGCATTGGCTCACCTTTTTGATTGAAAATCTCTTGCACAACAAAGTCGGTGTTGCCACTTGGTTGGATGATTTCTAACTTATCACCTACTGCAAAACGATTCTTAACTTCAATCTTGACTAGTTGCTTCTCATTGTCAACATCCACAACATTGCCAACGTAAAGACTGCGGCCAGATAGTGAGAAGCCGCGCAAGTAGTTTTGGTGATCCTTGTCAGGGTGGCGTACATAGAAGCCATCTGTATAACCACGATTTGCCAAACCTTCTAGATGACCCATTAATTCAGGGTTGAACGGGCGACCCGCTACTGCATCATCAATGGCTGAACGATAAGCTTGTGCAGTGCGTGCAACATAGTATGGTGACTTGGTTCTTCCTTCAATCTTGAAGGAGTCAATGCCCATTTCTGTGAGGCGTTGAACGTGTTCAATAGCACGTAAATCTTTAGAGTTCAAAATATATGTGCCATGCATATCTTCTTCGATAGGCATCCATTCACCAGGTCGATTACCTTCTTCAAGAAGATAAATGTCGCCTGTAGCATCTTCGGTGGCTTGAGCCACTTTGTAATCCCAGCGACATGAGTTAGTGCATGTGCCTTGGTTAGGGTCGCGGTGATTGAAGTAACCAGACAACAAGCAGCGGCCAGAGTAGGCGATACACAAGGCACCATGAATAAATACTTCGATTTCCATCTCTGGACAATCTTGGCGAACAGCCTCGATCTCATCTAAAGACAGCTCACGTGACAGAATCACGCGGCTCACGCCCACTGAACGCCAGAATTTTGCGGCGTGACCATTCACTGTATTGGCTTGTACTGATAAGTGAATTGGCATATCAGGCCAGTTCTCGCGAACTAACATAATCAAACCAGGATCAGACATGATCAATGCATCTGGTTTCAGAGCAATCACGGGCTCCATATCTTTCACGTAAGTGCGTGTTTTTGCGCCGTGAGGGAAGATGTTGGAAACGAGATAAAAATTCTTACCTTGAGCGTGTGCGGTATCAATGCCTTCGCGCAATACTTCGATGTTGCCAAAGTCATTGTTGCGAACGCGCAATGAATAGCGAGGTTGACCAGCGTAGACAGCCGTCGCACCAAAGTCGAAGGCTGTGTTGAGCATGGTGAGGCTGCCAGCAGGAGCTAAAAGTTCAGGTGTTTTCATAGCCCGTATTTTAGGTGTTTTCAGGCTTTTTTGCCCGCTAAGCCGCTACAAAGCTTGGGGATATTTCAGATCGTGAATCAAAAATCCTGATTCATCAGGCTTTTAACAGATTTATCTTCTAAAAGCGCTCGTTAGGCCCTAAATGACGCCATTGACCAACTGGTAAATTGCCTAAGGGTATTTGTCCAATACGAATGCGTTTAAGACCAATTACTTTTAAACCAACTAATTCGCACATGCGACGAATTTGACGTTTTTTACCTTCACGCAGAACGAAGCGCAATTGATCTGTATTTTGCCAACTAACTTTGGCTGGTTTTAGTGCTACATCATCTAACTTGAGACCGTGGTTAAGCAAACGCAGACCTTCGGCTGTTAATGAACCTTCTACACGGACTAAATACTCTTTTTCAATCGGGCTGTTTTCGCCAATTAATAACTTGGCGATACGACCATCTTGGGTTAACACCAACAGACCGCTTGAATCAATATCTAAACGACCAGCGGGCGCTAAGCCACGTGTATTGAATTTACCTGGCAGGTTAGCTGACAGTTGATGAACAAATTGATTTTCTGGGGTAATTAGGGATGCAGCTGGTTTGTATTCTCGATCTTCATCAAAGTGAGAAATATATCCAACTGGTTTATTCAGAATAATCGTATAGCGACGCGCTTGCTGAGCAATCGCAGCTTTTTTTAATTCAATCTTCTGATGAGGGTAGGCGCGGGCACCTAGCTCGCTGACCACTTCGCCGTCGACCAAGACTAAGCCTTGCTCAATATAGTTATCGGCTTCTCGTCTTGAGCAAATACCTTGCTCTGACATCAATTTTGAAATGCGTACTTTTTCCACAGACAGATTATCGCTTACTTATTGACTGTTCTCTTTAAATGACTCGGTTAGAGCAATTTGTAGCTTGGCGTGGATTTTTACTAATTGCTTGCGCAGTAAGTAAATCACGGTGCCCATGAAAATCGCCAAAATAAACAACATACCCACTGGCGGCAAGATGCTAGAGCTGAGTGCTGAAACCAATAGTAAAAGTGCAATGATTGCCAATACTGGCATCATTTGCGCAAATAATTGATGAATCGCAGCACGATCACTCTCTGAATAATTTCCTGAGTGGCTGCGCACATCTGCCAATAACAAGCCTAGAGCTTCTAGTTTTCTGTAAATGGCAAACATGAATGGTGCTGATAGCAATAGACTCATGCCCCACATTGCAGCTTGTTGGTAGGTTTCGGTAAACCAGATGAGGTGTCCGGTATCCACATATTCATTAATAAAGGTAAATAATTTGGTGGCCGATAGGAATAGAGCAATCACCACACAAGTATTTACAAACACATGAAAGCTAATTCTTCTAACGAATGGTCTTAAATCACTGCGCAATTGATTATCAGAACGAATTTCACTCATCCATTCTGAGTACTGCACAAGTACATTCTTAATAGGACTTGGGATGCGAGCCCCCATCCAATTGCTAAAAGGATCTGATCCTTTGATCAGGTAGGGTGTAAATAATGTTGTGATTGTTGATACAGCCACTACGATTGGATAGAGGAAGTCGCTAGTAACATTCAGCGCTAAGCCTAATGAAGCGATGATGAATGAAAATTCACCGATTTGAGCTTTACCCATACCCACGCGCATGGAGGTGATGCCATCATGACCTGTGATGAATGTGCCCATGCTACAAGTGATCACTTTGCCGACAATCACGGCAAAGCTAATCAAGGTGATTGGTAAGGCATATTTCCAGATAACGCTAGGGTCTAGCAAAAGACCAATGGTCACAAAGAAAATCGCAATGAACATGTCTTTAACAGGTTCAATTAACTTTTCAATCGTATGTATGTGACGTGACTCTGCCATCATTGCACCCACCAAGAAGGCGCCAAGAGCCACGCTGTATTCCATTTTCATGACCAGCAAGCAAAAGCCAAAGCAAAGACCTAGTACAGTGACCAGTAGCATTTCTTTACGATGAAACTTTGCCACCAAATTAAGTAGGCGAGGCACTAACAAAATGCCTACTGCTAGAGACACTGTCATAAAAAGGATTAGTTCACCCACGGTCATGGCCGCATCAATAGCTTCTAGTTGACCCGTTGTGGCAATACCTGTGAGCATCACAATCAAGCTAATCGCCAAAATATCCTCAACAATTAAGATGCCGTAAATTAAATTGGCAAATTTTTCTTTTTTAAGGCCCAGCTCTTCGAGTGCTTTGACAGTGATGGTGGTTGAGGAGATTGCCATCATAGCGCCTAAGAAAATCGAATCCATCGGCGTCCAGCTAAAAAAGCGACCGATTTCATAGCCCACCCAAATCAATACGACGATTTGAGCGGTTGCCGCCACAAAGGCCGTGGCACCAACTTTTGCTAATTTACGCAGACTAAATTCAAGCCCTAGACCAAACATCAAAAACACCACGCCTAGCTCGCCAAGCGTTTTGATGGTCTTTTCATCAGAGATAAATGGCACAGCGGATGTATAAGGACCGATAATGAGGCCTGCGATGATGTAGCCGAGAACAACAGGTTGCTTTAAGTAATGGAAGATCACGGTAACGACCCCAGCGACCAACATGATCACCGCCAAGTCTTTAATGAAATCTACTCCATGCATCGTTTTTCTCTCTTTTTTAATTCAACCGCGATAATGTCATTATGGCTTTAATTGTTCTAAATGATGCAAAACTGGCTTTTGGCCACGTTGACCTACTAGCAAACACCAATTTTTCACTGGAACCCGGTGAAAGAGTGGGTTTGATTGGGCGTAATGGCACCGGTAAATCATCTCTATTAAAAATTTTAGCGGGTTTAGAAAAACTCGACGACGGAACCTTGCAATATCAACAGGGTTTGCGCATGGCCTATGTGGCGCAAGAACCTATTTTTGATCCCGAGGAAACGGTATTTCATGCTGTTTCTGAAGGAGTAGCTGTTGTAAAGGCGCTGCGTGAGGAGTATGAAGAGTTGAGCGTTGCTGAGTGGAATGATGATTCTCATCATCGTTTGGATCAGATTCAATCTCAATTAGAAGCCATGAGTGGCTGGAATTGGGAGCAACGCGTTCACGAGACCTTAAATCGACTCCACTTAGATCCAGATATCAAAATCGGTTCTTTATCAGGCGGCAATCGCAAGCGTGTGGCCTTGGCGCAAGCGCTGGTGGCAGTGCCAGATGTATTGTTTTTAGATGAGCCTACCAACCATTTGGATTTGGATTCCATCACATGGTTGGAAGAGTTGCTCAAAGCTTTTAAAGGTTCTGTGGTTTTAATTACTCACGATAGAGCATTCTTAGATGCGGTGAGTACGCAAATCGTTGAGTTAGATCGAGGTATCTTAAGAACTTACCCGGGCAACTTCACTGCCTATGAGTTGCTCAAAGAGCAAGAGTTGGCTTCAGAAGCTTTGGCCAATGCTCGTGCCGATAAATTATTAGCTCAAGAAGAGGTTTGGATCCGAAAAGGGGTTGAAGCCAGAAGAACTCGCAGTGTGAGTCGTATAGCTCGCTTGGAAAAACTTCGTGAGATGCGTGCTGAGCGAAGAAACGCGATGGGGCAAATCAAGCTATCGGTGGCCTCAGGTAATCGCAGTGGCAAGATTGTGGCTGATCTTGAAAACGTCAGTAAAGCTTATGACAGACCAATTGTTAAAGACTTTACTGCCACGATCTTGCGTGGCGATAAAGTCGGGCTATTGGGCCCTAATGGTGCCGGTAAAACTACTTTGTTGAAGCTGATCTTAGGCGTCATTACTCCTGATGCTGGTACAGCTACGATGGGTTCTCAAATTGATGTGGCTTACTTTGATCAAATGCGTGAGGGGTTAGACCTAAATGCCACCCTGGAGGACTACATCAGCCCTGGTAGTGAATGGATTGAGATTAATGGCAATCGCAAGCATGTCAAAAGTTACTTAAATGACTTCTTATTTGCTCCTGAGCGTGCTGGTTCGCCTGTAAGCACTTTGTCTGGCGGTGAGCGTAACCGTTTGTTGTTAGCCAGATTGTTTGCAAGACCTGCCAATGTCTTGGTGCTGGATGAGCCAACCAACGATTTGGATATTGATACCTTAGAGTTGCTGGAGCAATTGCTTCAAGATTACAAAGGCACTGTTTTCTTGGTCAGTCACGACAGAGCATTCTTAGATAACGTCGTTACTAGCATCATTGCTTATGAAGGTGATGGCTTTTGGCGTGAGTATGAGGGTGGTTACGAAGATTGGAAAATTCAGAAAAAACGTAGCGAAGAATATAAAACTCAATCTAACGTTGTAGAACCATCTAAGGTTATAAAAGCGGAAGTTGCAGAAACTCAAAAGCAAGCGCCCAAGCCGCCAAAATCAAATGTGCAGAAACTCAACAGTAAAGAGCGTCAAGAGCTAGAGAACATTCCTGGCCAAATTGATGTCTTGGAAAAAGAGCAAGCCGGTATTGGTGAAAAATTAGGTGACGCTGAGTTATATAAAAACCAGCCTGAGCAAGTGAACGTTTTACAAAACCGCCTCAAAGACATTGAAGAAGATTTGATGACCCTGATGGCTCGCTGGGAAGACTTACTAAAACGTTCTGAAGCTTAACGGTTGACCCAGTAAATGGCGCTGGCAATTAAAGCGCTAGTGGCCATCAACCAATTCGCGAGGCTTAATCTGTTTCTGGCATTTTTCTGACCAAAGTCATATTGAAACTTTTCGGAATCAATATGACCTAGGCCTACACCTAAATCAGCTAAAGCATTTTCAACGCTATCAATCATGACGGCAGGGCCACACACCAAGTACTGAGCAGCATTCATTTGTATTCCAGAAGACTTTAGGATTTTCTCTAGTGAGGTTTTATCTAGTACACCAGTTAACCCATGCCAAGTTGTATCTGGTTCTGTGATGACGTTGATTAATTCAAGGTGCTTGAAGGCACTCAAATTCACCATCTGAGCTATATCCACGATTTGTTCTGTGATGCGATTGCCGTAAATCAACACAATCTTTTTTTGAAGGATTGTTGCTTGATCGCTCTGAGCCATTTTTCTTAGCAAGCTAACAATGGGTGCAATACCAACACCACCAGCAATTAATACAATTTCATCAGAATTGCTAGAAACAACCTTATGCCCAAAGTTGCCATAGGGTGCATCTACATAGATTTTATCGCCTGCTTTTAATTCAGTGACTTGGTGGGTAAAGTCGCCAACATCTTTGATTAAAAATGTCATCTGTGATGACTGACCATCAGAACATGAGGCAATCGAAAAAGGATTCTCATAGAGAGGTGCAGAGTTACCCATCTTTAGCCATGCGAATTGACCAGCTTTATATGATGCGGTTTTGTTATGGCTATTCTGAATCACTAATTCCCAAATGCGGTGAGACGCCTCTTTAATCGATACGACTTGATAAGCGTTCATCGACTGAGTAAAAGGCTTTACAAGATAAACCCAAGCAACACTTAGCAAGGCAAGCCCTAAGGCTACTTGCCAGTAAAGATGCATGATGGGTTCTTGAGCGTATCTGCCAGCGTGAACTGTGTGATGAAAGCCTAGTAAAGCAACGGCAACAGCCATGATGGCGTGTGCTGCACGCCAGGTTTCGTATTTGCCTTGAGATTTATTTCTGGTGATTGCCAAGCCAACCATAATGCCTAAAACAATCAAGCCAACCAAGCCGCTAATAAAAGAGTTGGAGCTTAAGCCCAAATAGGTTTCATTGGCAGGTCCTGGTGAGTAATGAGGTCTACCTGGCAGGCTATACATGAAGGGATGGGCAACTAATAGCAAAACAGCAGTTCTTGCAAATAGTTGATGAACTTGTAATACCCAATCGATGCCAAGTAATTTTGAAATGATCTTAATTCTGCCAGTGCTCCAAAATTCTAAAAGAATGATGTTGAATGCCAGCATCCCTAAGTTACTTGAGACTTGATCCATCCATGGTCTATGAGGTAATCCCAACTGAATGCTGATACCTATGGGGGCCAAAATAAGACCCAAATAAACAAACAGGCTGGTAAAGCTCAATAACGTTGGTTTCATATTCCCATTATGATTGGTAAGAGATCTAATTTGTATCACTTATGGCATTTATTTAACTAACGACATTAATCTAAATCAACATGCGCACATTCTTATCGGCACCTCCTGTATCGGCTTTTGCCATGGTGATGGGTTTGTCAGGCCTCTCCTTATCTTGGACTAAGTTTTCACATGCATCAAAGCTTGCTTACGCCCAAACCCTTTCACAAGCTTTTGGATTCTTGGCAGCAACTGTTTTTATTGTGTTGATCTTAGGTTTGCTGCGTAAGTTAATTCAAAGTCCAGAGAAGTTGGCTGAAGAGTGGAATCACCCTGTTAAATCTTCTTTCTTTGGCGCAATCTCTGTAGGTATTTGTTTATTGGCAGCGGTTACCTACCCATACTCAGAGCAACTGGCGGAAATTATTTGGATTGTTGGAGCAACATTTCATCTGCTAGCCATGTTGGCTGTTCTTAATGCCTGGGTTCATCGTGAGAACTTGCAAGCTGCCCATGCTTGCCCAGTTTGGTTTATTCCAGCAGTTGGTAATGTGGTGGTGCCTTTAGCAGGCGTGAAGTTGGGCTACGTAGAAGTTTCTTGGATGTTCTTTTCTGTTGGCCTCATCTTTTGGATCGTTCTTTTATCCTTGGTGATGTACCGTTTGATGTTTGTGCAGCCACCATTGCCTGATCGTTTGAAGCCCACCATTGCTATTTTCTTAGCGCCTCCCACGGTGGCATTTTCTTCATGGCTAGCTTTAACAGGCTTGAGCCCTGATCAAGCATTAGATCCTTTTGGACATATCTTGATGGGTATTGCCTTTTTCTTTACTTTCTTCTTGATCACGCAATTTGGTCGCTTTGCCAAGTTGCCGTTCTTTATGTCGTGGTGGGCTTATTCATTCCCATCAGCAGCTTTAACTGTGGCCACTTTTAACTATGCATTATTTGTGCCTGCTGCCATTTACATTGCATACATCTCTTTGTGTTTTACAACCATCTTGATTCTTGGATTATTCCTGAGAACCTTGATGGCTATCCACGTGAAGGACCCTCACTGGGTGGATTAATACCTTCTTCGAGAAGTAGTTTCTTTTTAAGAGGAATGCCGCTACTAAATCCACCTAAAGTGCCATCGCTCTTGATCACTCTGTGACATGGAATAAAAACACAAATAGGATTGGCTCCAATCGCATTAGCTACGGCTCGCACACTTTGAGGTTTGCCAATCATCTTTGCTACATCCGCATAACTACACAAAGTGCCATAAGGTATCTGCTGTAATGCCCGCCACACAGCTTGCTGAAAATCAGTACCTTGTGGCGACAAAGTGAATGACTTTGGATCTTGAATCAGATGTTTGCTAACAGCTTGGCTATTAGGCTCAATAACAACATCTTGTTTTGTTGTAAATTCAAAGCGATAAATCGTTGTACTCTGATATTCAAGCAATGCTATGCCCCAAGGTGTTTTGCAATAACCTTGATTGGCGACGTCTATCGTTGAATGAGTAGATTGTTTTTTCACGCGTCTATCGTAGAGCAATGTAGCTTAATTGACCATATGATCAACATAGTTACTTGTTGAGAATTATTCTCATGTAATATGTGAGCTGCATTTTTCACTCACTTAGCACAAGCCAGCCCATATCTCCTTAGCAAGCCAGTGCCTATTTTTATAGGAGGGCGTATGTGCGGTACCGTTAATGACATTCGAAAAAGTTTTGCCTCATTAAGAATTGATAAAAAAATGAGGCACCGTGAGATAGCCACTTTTCTGCAAATGACTGAAGCGGAGTTGGTTGATGCTCACGTGGGCGTATCAAAGTTAGATGCCATGCAGTCATCTCCAAATTTAGCCAGAGCAGTTAGGCTCAGAAAATCATGGCCAGAGTTAATCCAATTCATTGAAAAATTTGGTGAGGTAATGGCTTTAACTCGAAATGAGTATGGTGTTCACGAAAAAATTGGGGCATATCAAAACATCTCCATGCAAGGAGATATCGGTTTGGTCATGTCAGAAAATATTGATTTGAGGTTGTTTTACAAACATTGGGAGTTGGCATATATATTTGAGGAAGGTAAGAGCGATTCGCTACAAAGAAGTATTCAATTCTTTGATGAGTGTGGCCAAGCTGTACACAAGGTATTTTTATTGCCAGATAGTTGCCATGAGGCCTTTGAGCAAATGATTGACTTGTGGGCTGACTCTAATCAAGACCCTGGTATTCAGGTTCAAGAATTATCTAAGCCACTAGTTCATGAATTAAAAGCACCTGAAAAATTTGATTTTGATTCATTCAACAATGATTGGGCTAACTTGGCTGATACCCATGACTTTTTCGGTTTATTAAAAAAATATCATTTAAACCGTTTGCAGGCCTTTGAGTTAATTGGCCAGCACTACGCAGAACCTTTATCCAGAGATATGGTGGGTGTTTTGTTGAATTCTGCTGCGCATTTAAATGTGCCAATCATGATATTTGTAGGTAATCGTGGCGCTATACAAATTCATACTGGTCAAATCAAGCGTGTACTTGATGCCAAAGGTTGGTTAAATGTTCTAGATCAAGACTTTAATTTGCATTTGCGCTTAACGGATATTCATAAGGTCTGGTTGGTTCGTAAACCAACTAAAGACGGTGTGGTTAGCTCTATGGAAATACTAGATGAGCAGGGTGATGTGATTGCTTTGATTTTTGGCAAAAGAAAGCCTGGGCAGCCTGAACTAGAGACTTGGCGCGATTTATTGGAAAGTTGTAAAGATGCCAAAGACCTGGAAGAGGCAGTGGTAGAGGAGATTAATAACTAATTCGACATCAATTCGCTAAAGAGAATAAAATAGAACCACTGATATGCGTATATCGGGGCCGACATGGTTTCGACGTGGATTACAAAGCATTGAGGGCATACCGAGGACCCGTCATCTCGTAAAACAATGGGAATGTAATAACTGCTAACGACGAACGTTACGCACTAGCAGCTTAATTGCTGCAGCCCCTGAACTGATTCTCTCTTGGGTCAGGTAGCGCAAGCTACATCAGGGTCATTTACAAGAGATAAGGTTGCATAGTGTCGTGATGTGCAGCTCGAAAATTAAACGAATCGCCAGTTTGTAACGTGTTGGTCCGTGACAGGCTGGTTAAATCAAATGACACAACTAAGTATGTAGAACTCCATGTGGAGGATTTGCGGACGCGGGTTCGATCCCCGCCGGCTCCACCAACTTAAAAGCCTCATCCTAGGATGAGGCTTTTTTCTTGATACTGCTTTTATATTTGTTGGCTTATTTATGCAGCCCCTAAGCGCCATAAAGATGTCACCTCAGCAGCTCTGGCTCGGTATAAAGGATCTTGGGTATCGAGTGCTTTTGCATGAGTCGGTCTGACATCATTGCGACCCAACACCGATAAACCAGCTGCTTCTATCCATGCAAGAAGTTCTGCACGAGTACGAAGACCCAAGTGTTCTGCTAAGTCAGACAAAATTAACCAGCCTTCGCCATCAGGTAGCAAATGTGCTTTTAGGCCAGCTAAGAATCCCTTGAGCATTTGACTGTCTGGGTCATACACCGCATATTCAATCGGTGAGCTAGGTCTTGCAGGAACCCATGGTGGGTTACAAACAATCAAAGCTGCTTGGCTATCTGGAAACAAATTGGTTTGAACTAACTTTACTTGTTTGCTAATACCTAAGCCTTCAATATTTTCAGCAGCACATTCAATGGCGCGCTCATCTTGGTCGGTGGCAATAATTTTTTGAACGCCACGCTTGGCTAAAACTGCTGCTAGTACACCTGTGCCGGTACCAATATCAAACGCCACTGATTGTTTGCTTAATGACACAGGTAGGGGTGCTTTTTCTAATAAGCCAATGTACTCAGAGCGAACTGGTGCAAACACGCCATAGTGAGGGTGTATGCGACCGTCACCCAAATCTTTAATGGCATCTAATGCCATGCCATTCTTGCGCCACTCTAGAGAGCCAATAAATCCTAAAAGATCACGTAATGACATCACGTAGGGTTCTGTGACCTCGCCATAGACGGCCAAGCAAGCTTGGCTAACATCTGGAGCTCTACGCAATGGAATGCTGTGGTCAGGATTCACTTGGATTAACAGCATGCCCAAGGTGCGACTTCTTTGCGATTGGGTTAAGCGGTGCTTGTGGAAAATCTCTGACATTGGTTTGGCTAGAGGGATTAAACCTTCTTGCTGTTTCTTGGCAGATTTTTGATTGCGAACACTTTTCTTAGATGGTTTGTCAGCTCTGCGAGACATCGCTTGCAATAACTGTTTGGCATTTTGATAATCACCACGCCAAATAATGCCTGTGCCTTCGCAGGCTACACGATAGGCTTCATCAGCAGTGAGGGTGTCATCAGCGATGATGAGTTTCTTCGGTGGGGGAGTCCCTTTTTCAGAGCGCCAACGGCACGCGAAGGTAACTTCGCCTTCTTCCCAGCTAATTGGTGGGTGAGCCGATTCGTGAAGAACTGTTTTATGCATGATGGTGCTCCATCAATATTTGCTTGGCTAAAATTTCGATCCCTTTGGCAGATAAGTCTGCAGTGTTGTAATTGATGGCTTTTTCATAGCTCACGTAGTTTGAGTTTTGTGAACGGCGATAAAGTGCATCGTAGTGTTGTTCTAGGAGTTCTTGAACCAATAACGGCCATTGACCTTCCTTGGCCAATGTTTTCCAATGCCCAAGCTTCTCTTTGCTATGCAATTCTTTTAGAAAATCAATGGTACATATTAGATTATCAGGCTCTTTGATGAAGTAAGCGTAATCATGGATTAAATAATTAACGCGAGCATCCATCGTGGCGTTGATTTTGATACAGGGGCTGCTACGCATTTGTTCTAACAAAAGGTCTGGTACGTGTAATGAGCCAATCTTGCGACTTTCTGCTTCTACATAGACCACTTTGTTTGTGTCAAAGCTTTCTAGTGCAAGCACGAGCTGTGTCTCAAACATCTTTTGACTAGGTTGTGGCGAATTAGGAATATTGCCAAGCACAGAGCCTTTGTGCACAGCGATGCTTTCTAAATCTAAAACTTGAGCGCCTAGATCTTTTAATTGCTCAAGAATGCGACTCTTAGCGCTACCAGTTTGGCCTGTAACCACCATGTATTGAAATTCTTTGGGTAGGCTATTTAGTTTGCTCACGACTTGCCTACGGTATGACTTATAACCACCATCTAAGATTTGAGCATTCCAGCCAATCTGTCTCAAGATGTGAGTCATTGAGCCACTACGTTTGCCACCACGCCAACAGTAAATTAATGGATTCCAGTTCTTGGGCTTATTAATAAAATCATTTTCGATGTAATGAGCAATTCTTTTGGCAATGAGAGCGGCGCCTATCTTCTTGGCCTCAAAAGGTGACTCTTGTTTGTACATCGTACCTACCAAAATACGCTCTTCATTAGAAAGCACCGGGTAGTTGATTGCCCCCGGGATGTGATCTTCTGCAAATTCATCGGGCGTACGAACATCAATCACCATGTCAAATTGATGGCAATCTGAGATATCAGCAGCAAGAGATGATTTCATAGAGATAACAGCTTAAGAGCCAAAGACAATGGCATGTAAATCTGATGGATGATCAATGATGTAGTCAGCGCCCCAGGCGCTCACTGGTTCATCGCAACCACAATAGCCATAGTTAGCTGCGACAGTTTTCATGCCAGCAGCTCGACCCGCTTCGATATCTCTTAAGTCATCACCCACGTACAAGCACTCTGCAGGGTTGATGTTGCAGATTTCTGCCGCTTTCAAAATCGGAGCAGGGTGGGGTTTTGAGTGAGGTGTTGTGTCACCGCCCACAATAGCTGCGCTGCGCTCATGTAGTTGCATGAGTTTTAAAAGCGGGTGGGTGAAGCGCTCAACTTTATTCGTAACAATGCCCCACAAGACCCGTTCTTTTTCTAAGGTGTGCAGCAATTCATTCATGCCTTCAAATAATTTGCTTTGCACGCAAATATTTTTTTCGTAATTACTTAAAAATTCGTCACGCAGCTCTTCAAACTGAGGGTGATTATTGTCATAGCCGAATGCACCCTGTATCAAACCGCGTGCGCCGGCAGAAGCCGTTGGCCTCAATACTTCGTATGGTAAAGGGGCTAGTCCTCTGACAACCCGCAACAGATTAGCGGCAGCCACTAAGTCTGGTGCGGTATCTGCCAAGGTGCCATCTAAATCAAAAAATACACCTTTGTATAGTGAAGTCATAAATTACTTTTTAGTGGTGGCCATCAAGTAATTAACATCAGTATCACGACCTAATGAGTACACCTCGGTAATTGGGTTGTAGCTCAAGCCAATTAATTCATTGAGTTCTAGACCTGCTTCACGAATAAACTCATTTAGTTCTGAAGGTTTAATGAACTTTTTATAGTCATGAGTCCCTTTAGGCAGTATGCGCAAAAGATACTCGGCGCCAATAATGGCAAATAAATAAGACTTTGGATTGCGATTAAGGGTGCTGAAGAATACTTTGCCACCTGGTTTGACCAAAGCTGCGCAAGATTTAATGATGCTCAATGGGTCTGGGACATGCTCTAGCATCTCCATGCAGGTCACAACATCATATTGACCAGCTTCTTTTTGAGCTAAATTTTCAGCGCTGATGTATTCATATTCCACTTTCACACCAGTTTCTAGACTGTGTAAATCAGCAACTTTGAGAGCTTTTTCAGATAAATCAATCCCTTTGGCCTGGGCTCCTGCAACAGCCATTGATTCAGCCAAAATACCGCCACCGCAACCCACATCAAGAACTTTCTTACCTGTAATAGATACGTGCTCCTGTATCCAAGCTAATCTGAGGGGGTTAATGGCGTGTAAAGGCTTGAATTCACTACTTGGATCCCACCAGCGATGAGCCAAGGCGCTAAATTTATCGATTTCTGTTTGATCTGCATTCATGGCTCTATTCTAATCAAGCCCATGCTTATGCGCACAAAGACCATAAAAAAAGCCCGGCAGAGCCGGGCTTTTTAAGAATTAACTAAATTAGTTAACTATTAGTTCTTACGTGTACCAATCGCTTCAATTTCAACGCGACGGTTTTTAGCGCGACCTTCTTTGGTCTTATTGTCAGCAACTGGTTGTGACTCGCCTTTGCCTTCTACGTAAACGCGATTAGCTTCGATACCTTTGCTAACCAAGTACTTCTTCACTGATTGAGCGCGACGTACTGATAGTTTTTGGTTGTAAGCATCTGTACCGATTGAGTCTGTATGACCAACAGCAATGATTACTTCAAGAGTCAAGTTCTTAACTTGGCCAACCAAGCTGTCTAAGCTAGCTTTAGCAGCTGGCTTAAGTACAGACTTATCAAAGTCAAATAATGCGTCAGCATTCAATGTAACTTTTGAGCTAACTGGCTTTACAGCAGCGCCGGCGGCGATAGCGCCGTCACAACCTGGAGCAGCAGTTGCTGGAGTCCAGTTGGCATTGCGCCAGCACAATTCATTTGTACCGTTTTTCCAAACGATACCAGTGCTATTAACCCAGTTGTCGTTTGCTTTTTGTGCGAATGCGCTTGAGCTGATGGCAACACAAGCGATAACGATTAATTGCAGCAATTTTTTCATTTTTTTCCCTCTAATTATCTGTGTGGAGGCTGATCCAATTTGGATAGGGCATAGTTTAGCACTTTAAATCCCATAAATACCTTTTTAGGGCACTCTGAGTGATAAAATTGCAACATGGAAATTACACAAAATAACGCCGCAAAAGAGACACTCCCAATATCACTAGAAGACGAGATGCGTCGTTCCTATCTCGATTACGCCATGAGCGTGATCGTGGGTCGCGCCTTGCCAGATGTGAGGGATGGTTTAAAGCCAGTTCATCGCCGAGTTTTGTTCGCGATGCACGAGTTAAATAACGACTGGAATAGGGCTTACAAGAAGTCAGCTCGTATTGTCGGTGACGTAATCGGTAAATATCACCCACACGGCGACTCAGCTGTTTATGACACGATTGTTCGTATGGCCCAAGATTTCTCTTTGCGCTATATGCTCGTAGATGGTCAGGGTAACTTTGGTTCTGTGGACGGTGATAACGCTGCGGCGATGCGTTATACGGAAATCCGTTTAGCAAAGATAGCTCACCAGCTATTAGACGATTTAGATAAAGAAACGGTTGATTTTGGCCCTAACTACGATGGTAGTGAAAAAGAGCCTTTGATTCTTCCAGCAAAAATTCCTAATCTGCTAATTAACGGATCTTCAGGTATTGCTGTGGGTATGGCGACGAATATTCCGCCGCACAACTTAGATGAAGTAGTTTCTGCTTGCTTGCATTTGTTGGGTAACCCAGAGTGCACGATTGATGATTTGATGGAAATCATTCCTGCGCCAGACTTCCCAACAGCCGGCATTATTTACGGTATTCAAGGTGTGAAAGACGGTTACCGCACAGGTCGTGGCCGTGTGGTGATGCGCGCTAAGACTCACTTTGAAGATATGGATCGTGGTTCACGTCAATCGATCATCGTTGATGAGCTGCCATACCAAGTTAATAAGAAAACATTGCTGGAGCGTATTGCCGAACTCATTACCGAGAAAAAGGTAGAGGGTATTTCAGATATTCGTGATGAATCTGATAAATCCGGTATGCGTGTGGTGATTGAGCTTAAACGCGGTGAAGTGCCTGAGGTGGTGCTAAACAACTTGTACAAGTTCACACAATTGCAAGACACCTTCGGTATGAACATGGTGGCATTGGTAGATAACCAACCACGCTTGCTCAACCTAAAACAAATGTTGGAGTGCTTCTTATCTCACCGTAGAGAAGTGGTCACTCGTCGCACAGTCTTTGAGCTTCGTAAAGCTCGTGATCGTGGTCACGTGTTGGAAGGCTTGGCAGTTGCACTTGCAAACATTGATGAATTCATCAAAATTATTAAAGCTGCCCCAACTCCGCCAGATGCAAAACGTGAACTTTTATTGAAGTCATGGGATTCTGAGGTGGTGCGTGAGATGTTGTCTCGCGCAGAAAAAGACGCTCCTGGTGGACGTAACTCATTCCGCCCTGAAGATTTGGATCCTGCAGCTGGTATGCAAGCTGATGGCTTGTATCGTTTGTCTGAAGGTCAAGCGCAAGAGATCTTGCAAATGCGTTTGCAACGCTTGACAGGTCTTGAGCAAGACAAGATTGTTGGCGAGTACAAAGAAGTCATGCTTGAGATTGCCAACTTGTTGGACATCTTGGCTAAGCCAGAACGTATTACTGTGATCATCAGAGAAGAGTTGCAAGCTGTTCAGGCTGAATTTGGTCAGGCGGGCAATGACACAGGTCGTCGTTCACGTATTGAGATGAATGCGACAGAGTTGTTTACTGAAGACTTGATCACGCCACAAGATTTAGTGGTGACTTTGTCTCACGGTGGTTACATGAAGAGCCAGCCATTGTCTGAGTACCGTGCTCAAAAGCGTGGTGGTCGAGGCAAGCAGGCAACAGCCACTAAAGATGAAGACTGGATTGAAACATTATTCGTAGCTAATACACATGACACGATTCTTTGCTTCTCAGATCGTGGTCGCATGTACTGGTTGAAGGTTTGGGAAGTACCGCAAGGTGGTCGTGCCTCACGTGGCAAACCAATTGTGAACATCTTCCCGTTGGTTGAGGGCGAGAAGATCACTGTGATTCTGCCAATCAAGGCCTACGAAGATGACAAATATGTATTCATGTCAACACGCAAGGGTGTGGTGAAGAAGTCACGTCTATCTGATTTCTCTAACCCACGTAAGGCTGGCATTATTGCTGTTGATCTAGATGAAGGTGATCACTTAGTGGGTGCTGCTATCACTGATGGTCGTCATGATGTGATGTTGTTCTCAGATGCTGGTAAAGCAGTTCGCTTTGATGAGAATGATGTTCGCCCAATGGGTCGTACGGCGCGCGGTGTACGCGGCATGAATCTAGATGCATCTCATGAAGTCATTGCGATGTTGGTAGCGCCTGCTGAAATTGAAGGTCAAACCAATGCGGTTGATGAAAACGGTGCGCCATTGCCAAGTAGTGTTCTAACGGCTACTGCCAATGGTTACGGTAAGCGTACGCCAATCGCTGAGTACACACGTCATGGACGTGGTACGAAAGGCATGATTGCGATTCAGACGTCTGAGCGTAATGGCAAAGTGGTGGCTGCTGTACTAGTGTCTGAACAAGATCAAATCATGTTGATTACAACCGGCGGTATTTTGGTTCGTACTCGTGTTGCTGAAATTCGTGAGATGGGTCGCGCTACGCAAGGTGTTACTTTGATCAACGTTGATGAAGGTACTGAGTTGTCTGGCTTGCAGCGTATTGCTGAGAGTGATGACGAAGAGGGTGACGAGGGTATCGATGAGGTTGTAGACGGTCAAGAAGATCAAGGAAACGAGGGCGGGGAGCCGGAGAATGTTTGATCGCCGCGTTTTTAACTTCGCTCCAGGTCCAGCAACGCTTCCTGAGGAAGTTTTAAAACAGGCTGCCGCTGAAATGCTCAACTGGAATGGGTTGGGCATGGGTGTCATGGAAGTGAGTCATCGCGGCAAGCCGTTCATGGCTTGTTACGAAGAGGCCATTGCAGACCTGCGCGAACTCATGAGCATTCCTGATAGTTATGCCGTTTTGTTCTTACAAGGTGGCGCTATTGGTGAGAATGCTGCTATTCCAATGAACTTAATGCCTTTGGCTAAAAATGGCCCCAAGGCTGACTTTATTGTTACTGGCATTTGGACTGAAAAATCAGCCAAAGAAGCTGCTAAATATGGTCAAGCTCATATCGCGGCTTCAAGCGCAGCTAATGGCTTTAACAGTATTCCTGATCAAAAAGATTGGCAGTTATCTGACGATGCAGCCTACGTGCATATTTGCTCTAACGAAACTGTAGGCGGTGTTGAGTTCCAACAAGTGCCTAAAGTGGCAAAACCTTTGGTGGCTGACGTTTCGAGCAATATCTTGTCACGTGTTTGGGACATCAATGATTTTGGTGTTTTATTTGGTGGTGCGCAAAAGAATATTGGCCCAGCGGGTTTAAGTATTGTGATTGTGCGCAAGGACCTCTTAGGTCATGCAATGCCGATTACACCGATGGTTTGGGATTGGGCTAAACAAGCTGAGAATGATTCAATGCTTAACACGCCTCCAACCTATGGCATTTATTTGGCTGGCTTGGTATTCAAGTGGCTAAAGCGTCAGGGTGGTGTGGCTGCCATGGAGCAGCAAAACATTGCTAAATCTAATTTGTTGTACAACTGCATTGATAGCAGTAGCTTGTTTACAAGCAAAATTGATCCAAGCTGCCGTTCACGTATGAATGTGACTTTCTACTTAAACGATGAGTCTTTGAATGATGCATTTGTAGAGGGCGCTGGAAAATTGGGTCTCATGAACATCAAAGGTCACAAGAGTGTGGGCGGTATGCGTGCAAGTATTTATAACGCGATGCCTATGGCAGGTGTGCAAGCTTTAGTTGAATACATGAAGGAGTTTGAACGTGGCTGCTGATGACAAAGATTTAGCGCCACTGCGCGCTCGCATAGATTCTATCGATCAACAGTTATTAGAGTTGTTGGCAGCTCGTGCAGAAGCTGCACAAGCTGTTGGAAAAATCAAACACGATGTTAATGCACCAGTCTTTCGTCCAGAGCGCGAGCGCCAAGTTATCGACGGTTTAATTGCTAAAAATAAAAGTCCTTTAGCTGCCGATGGCATCACTTATATTTGGCGCGAGATCATGTCTGCGTGCCGTGCTTTAGAGGCGCCGATTCGGGTAGCTTATTTAGGGCCAGCTGGAACTTTCTCAGAGCAAGCAGCATTTGCACAATTTGGACAATCAATCAGTAAAGTTCCTTGCTCTAGCATTGATGAAGTATTTCGTGCTGTAGATGCTGGATCTGCTGATTTTGGTGTTGCACCTGTGGAGAACTCTTCTGAAGGTGCCATTTCTAGAACTTTAGATTTGCTACTTGATACAGATTTAAGGATTACTGGCGAGGTTGCGTTAGCGATCAAACATCACTTGTTGACTAAGTCTGGCACTTTGGATGGTGTAGGTAGAGTGCTGGCCCACCCTCAAGCTTTGGCTCAGTGTCAAAGATGGTTGTCTAACAATGCACCTAAATTAGATCGTCAAGCTGTTAGCAGTAACGGCGAAGCTGCCAAGTTGGCTGCACAAGATTCAACAGTTGCTGCTATTGCGGGTGATTCAGCGCAACAACAGTATGGTTTGCAAGCAGTGCAGAGTCAGATTCAAGATGACCCTCATAACCGTACACGTTTTGTGGTGGTGAGCCATGGTTCATGCCAGGCATCTGGCAAAGATCAAACTTCAGTGATTCTTTCTGTGAATAATAAACCTGGGGCAGTTCATCAATTGTTGGCGCCACTTGCTAAGCATGGTGTTTCAATGAATCGCTTGGAGTCACGCCCTGCAAGACGAGGTACTTGGGAGTACTTCTTCTATATTGATATGGATGGTCACGCAGATGATCCAAAAGTGGCAGCAGCTTTAAAAGAGTTACAAGCTGAAGCTGCATTCTTTAAGAACTTGGGATCTTATCCCCGCAGTCACTAAATTGTAGAAAGATTGATCATGGCCAACGATGTTGGACAAGTTAATGGGCGAGTTATTGGTTTAAGCCATGTGCGCGCCATTGCGCCTTATGTTGGCGGCAAGCCAATTAGTGAAGTCGCGCGCGAGTTTGGTTTGGATGAGAGCAAAATTGTTAAATTAGCTTCTAATGAAAATCCGCTCGGTATGCCTGAGTCTGCAAAAAAGGCAATGGCTAAAGCGGCAGAAGATTTGGGTCGTTATCCAGACTCTAATGGTTTCGATTTAAAAAATGCATTAGCTAAAAAACTCAATGTGCCATTTGAATGGATTACTTTGGGCAATGGTAGTAATGATATTTTGGAGTTAACTGCTAGAGCAGTGGCTCAAGAAGGTGACGAGGTTGTTTTCTCAAAGCATGCTTTTGCTGTTTATCCATTAGCTACGCAAGCAGTGGGTGGTAAAGCGATTGAAGTTGCAGCCACAGCAGACTACGGCCATGATTTACCTGCCATGCTCAAAGCAATCACGCCTAGAACGCGTTTGGTGTTTGTGGCTAATCCGAATAATCCAACCGGCACTTTTTTAAAGGCTGCAGAGATTGAAGCATTTTTAGCAAAAGTGCCTAGTGATGTGGTGGTGGTTATTGATGAGGCCTATAACGAATTCTTAACACCTGAGCAGCAATATGATGCGATTGTCTGGGTGCGCAAATACCCCAATGTGATTGTGTCTAGAAGTTTCTCTAAGGCTTATGGTTTGGCTGGTTTACGAATTGGCTACGGTATTGCGCAAAACAACATCACTGATTTATTAAATCGCATTCGTCAGCCATTTAATGTGAATAGCTTGGCCCAAGCGGCTGCTATTGCGGCGCTAGCAGATGTGGATTTTTTAAAGAAATGCTATGAATTAAATCGTGCAGGTTATGCTCAGTTAACTCAAGCGTTTGACGAGATGGGTTTGCGTTATTTACCTTCCTCTGGCAACTTTGTTTTGGTCAAAGTTGGTGATGATGTTAACGCTGGCTCTAAAGTTAATTTGGAATTGTTAAAAGCAGGTGTCATTGTTAGACCTGTTGGTAACTATGGCTTACCAGAGTGGTTGCGTATTTCCATTGGATTGTCTGAAGAAAATCAGGCATTTATTCAAGCTCTTAAAAAGATTCTTAATTAATGAACGCTACTCAAAAAAATGCTTCTAATAATGCCCCGTTAACTTTGGGCATTATTGGTGTTGGTTTAATTGGCGCATCGATTGGCTTGGCACAGAAAAAAGCGCAGGCCTTTGATAAGGTTCTAGGCGTTGGTCGTTCGCAGGCTAATTTAGATGAAGCTCTAAAGATGGGCGCGATTGATCAGGCGGTAAGTCTTGAGGAGTGCGCTAAAGAAGCTGATGTAATCGTGGTGTGCGTGCCTGTTGCACAAACATTCTCAGTACTTCATGCCATTGAGCCACACATTAAACCGAATGCCTTAATTACTGATGCTGGCAGCACAAAATCAGATGTCATCATGGCAGCGAAAACAGCCTTGGGTGACAAAGTAGTGCAATTTATACCTGCTCACCCAATCGCTGGTGGTGCTCAACATGGCGCAACAGCTGCCAAAGCGGATTTGTATCAAGGTAAAGAAGTGATTATTTGCCCTTTACAAGAAAACATTCCACCAGCAGTAGATGCTATCAATGAGTTTTGGCTGGCAACTGGGGCAGTTACTCACAAAATGTCAGCTTTACAGCATGATGCAGTGTTTGCCTCGATTTCTCATTTGCCTCACGTACTATCTTTTGCATTGATGTTGCAAGTAGCAAACTCTGAAGATGCCAATGTCAAGTTGGGTCATGCTGGCGCTGGGTTTAGAGACTTTACGCGTATTGCAGCATCTAGCCCAGAGATGTGGCGTGATATTTGTTTGGCAAATAAAACAGCTGTATTGAAAGAGATGGATAACTATCTCAACCTCACTAAATTATTAAGAGACATGATTGCCAAAGAAGATGGGGATGCTTTATTAAAAGCATTTACAAGAGCTAGTGCAGAGCGTCAAAAGTGGGAAGGTCGTTAATGAGTTCTGCAGTGCTTGATTTCATTGAAGTGGGTCCTTTTGTGAAGGCGGAGGGCGTTGTTGCTCTGCCAGGGTCTAAAAGTATTTCTAATCGCGTATTACTTTTGTCGGCTTTGGCATCAGGTACGACGCGCTTGAAGGGTTTATTAGATGCTGATGACACGCGCGTGATGCGCGCGGCTCTTAAGACCTTGGGTGTTGCTATTGATGAAACTGATGGCGATTGCCTTGTGCATGGATGTTCAGGCAAATTACCTAAAGATCAAGCTGATTTATTCATGGGTAATGCTGGTACAGCGATTCGACCATTGACTGCTGCATTGGCTATCTTGGGTGGTGACTATCGTTTGCATGGTGTACCACGTATGCATGAAAGACCTATTGGTGATTTGGTGGATGGTCTGCGTATGGTGGGTGCTCAGGTCGCTTATGAGCAAAATGAAGGTTACCCTCCTTTGAAGCTTTCAAAAGGACAGATACGTACTAATGAAGTGATCAAAGTGCGCGGAGATGTATCAAGCCAATTCTTAACTGCCTTACTTATGTCTTTGCCATTGGTGGCAAGCAATGAGATTTGCATTGAAGTAGTGGGCGAATTAATTTCTAAGCCCTACATTGATATCACGCTCAAATTGATGAGTCGCTTTGGTGTTGATGTTCGTAACGAGAACTGGCAGCGCTTTTACATTCCAGCTAATCCAGGCAAACCTTATACAAGTCCAGGAACTTTATATGTGGAAGGTGATGCCTCATCAGCATCTTATTTCCTAGCGGCTGGTGCGATTGCAGGTGGGCCGGTGAGGGTGACGGGCGTTGGAAAAAATAGCATACAAGGTGACGTTGCATTTGCGCAGGCCCTAGCTGAAATGGGTGCCAAGGTGACATCGGGCGATGATTGGATTGAGGTTCACGGCGTGAATACGCCTAACGGCAAATTAAAGGGCATCGAATTAAATTGCTTGGCCATTCCTGATGCGGCAATGACTTTGGCTGTGGCTGCCTTATTTGCAGAAGGCTCAACTAAGTTAACAGGTATTGCTAGTTGGAAAGTTAAAGAAACCGATCGTATTGCTGCGATGGCTAAAGAGCTTCAAAAAATGGGTGCTACTGTAGATGCGGGTGATGACTATATTCAAGTGACACCTCCTCAAGAGTGGGCAACGCCAGCAACTGGTATTGATACCTACGATGATCATCGCATGGCGATGTGTTTTTCTTTGGCTGCTTTTGGGCCATTAAAAGTGCGTATTAATGACCCAGCTTGCGTGGGTAAAACCTTCCCTGAATACTTCCAGGAGTTTGCCCAGGTTGCCAAAAAATAAGGATTGGGCCCTTTATTTCATTTGAAAAGCGTCAAAAACAGCTGGGCACCGTTTCACATTAAGAAATATTTATAAAAATTAAAACGCTGATAAAGTCACTGTCAACCTTAAAAAACACCATAAATGACTCAATTAAATAGTTCGAATATCCCAGTGATTGCCATCGATGGACCAACTGCCTCTGGTAAAGGCACAGTTGCCCAGCAGGTTGCAAAGCATTTGGGGTACCACTATCTAGATAGTGGGGCTTTGTATCGTTTGGTTGGTTTGGCTAGCTATAAACGGGGTATTTCTACGGCATCTGAACCCGATTTAATCCCCATTGCTGAAAATTTAAACGTTATATTTCAAGAAGATAGAGTTATTTTGGATGGTGAGGATGTGAGTGATCAGATTCGCCAAGAAGAAATGGGCAAGCGTGCCTCTGAGGTGGCAGTTCACACAGGAGTTCGCCAAGCTTTAGTAGCAAGACAGCAGGCTTTTAGGCAAAAACCTGGTTTGGTGGCCGACGGTAGAGATATGGCCAGTGTTATTTTTACCGATGCAGCCACCAAGGTGTTTTTGACGGCAACTGCTGAGGCGAGGGCTGATAGACGCTATAAACAATTGATAGCTAAGGGCTTTTCT
>JAOAUK010000006.1 GCA_030157655.1 Polynucleobacter sp.
GTTGTTGATACAAACCACTCACCTGAAGGTGTTGATTACATCATCCCAGGTAACGATGACTCAAGCAAAGCAGTTGCTCTTTACGTTCGTGCGATGGCTGACGCTATTTTGGAAGGTAAAGCTAATGCTGTTCAGCAAGTTCTAGAAGCTGTTAAGGGCGATGCTGATGAGTTCGTTGAAGAAGGAAAGGGTGAGTAATGGCTGCAATTACTGCTGCAATGGTTGGCGAACTACGCGCCAAAACCGATGCTCCAATGATGGAGTGCAAAAAAGCTTTAACTGAAGCTGATGGCGATATGGCCAAAGCGGAAGAAATTCTGCGTGTAAAACTTGGTAGCAAAGCTGGTAAAGCTGCTTCACGTGTTACAGCGGAAGGCGTTATCACTGCTTTTATCAACGGTACAACTGGTGCCTTGGTTGAAGTTAACTGTGAAACAGACTTCGTTTCTAAGAATGATGACTTTTTAGCTTTGAGCAATGCTTGTGCTCAATTAGTTGCTGAGAAAAACCCAGCTGATGTAGCTGCTTTATCTGCTTTGCCATACGCTGGTAAGACAGTTGAAGAAGTTCGTGCTGAGTTGATCGGCCGTATTGGTGAAAACATGTCTTTGCGTCGTTTCACACGTTTCGCTGGTGATAGCAAATTGGTTTCATATTTGCACGGCACACGTATTGGCGTGATGGTTGAATACACTGGTGATGACACAGCTGCTAAAGACGTAGCTATGCACATTGCTGCGATGAAGCCAATCGCTTTGTCAGCTGCTGATGTTCCTGCTGACAAGATTGCTACAGAGAAGAGTGTTGCAGAGTTGAAGGCTGCTGAATCAGGTAAACCTGCAGATATCGTTGCTAAGATGGTTGAAGGTTCTGTTCAGAAGTACTTGAAAGAAGTTTCTTTGTTAAATCAAACTTTCGTTAAAAACGACAAGCAAACAGTAGAGCAAATGTTGAAAGCTGCAAATACAACAATTAAGAGCTTTACTATGTATGTTGTTGGCGAAGGTATTGAGAAGCGTCAAGACGACTTCGCTGCTGAAGTAGCTGCTCAGGTAGCTGCTGCAAAAGCCACGGCCTAAGTAGTACTAGTAGTTCGAAAGGGCACGGGGTTAATACCTTCGTGCCCTTTATACTTTCGGAACTTGATGATTGCCCACTATAGAGAGACTAACCATGCCAGCGTACAAAAGAGTGTTGTTAAAACTATCAGGTGAAGCCTTAATGGGCGATGATTCTTACGGAATCAACCCATCGACCATTGATGCAATGGTGACAGATATTGCTGAGGTAGTTCAAAGTGGAGTGCAGTTAGCCATTGTGATTGGTGGCGGCAACATATTTAGAGGTGTGGCTGGCGGTGCGGCAGGTATGGATCGCGCTACTGCTGATTACATGGGTATGTTGGCGACAATGATGAACTCTTTAGCCTTGCAAGATGCATTGCGCCAAAAGGGTGTTGAGGCACGTGTTCAATCTGCTTTGCGTATGGATCAAGTAGTTGAGCCATACATTCGCCCAAGAGCGATTCGTCACATGGAAGAGGGTAAGGTGGTGGTATTTGCTGCGGGTACAGGCAATCCATTCTTTACGACAGATACAGCTGCAGCACTACGTGGTGCAGAGATGGGTGTTGAGGTGGTGCTAAAGGCTACTAAAGTAGACGGCATCTACACAAGCGACCCTAAGAAAGACCCAACAGCTACTAGATATGACACTATTAGCTTTGATGAAGCCATTATTAAAAATTTACAAGTGATGGATGCGACTGCATTTGCTTTATGTCGCGACAGAAAACTACCTATTAAAGTATTTTCAATCCTAAAACCAGGTGCGCTAAAGCGTGTGGTGATGGGTGAAAACGAAGGCACATTAGTACACGTATAAAAGGAAGCATTATGTCTGCTGCAGATATTAAAAAAACCACAGAACAAAAAATGACTAAGTCGATTGAGTCATTGAAATCTAATTTACAAAAAATTAGAACTGGTCGTGCTCACCCAGGTATTTTGGAGCAGATCAACGTTGATTATTACGGTAATCCAACTCCATTGGCGCAAGTGGCTAACTTAGGTTTGGCCGATGCTAGAACTTTGACTGTTCAACCATGGGAAAAGAACATGATGGGCGCTGTTGAAAAGGCCATTCGTGAGTCTGACTTGGGTTTGAATCCTGCTACGCAAGGCAACATCATTCGTGTACCTATGCCTGCTTTAACAGAAGAGCGTCGTAAAGAATTGACTAAAGTGGTTAAGGGCGAAGGAGAAGACTCGAAGATTGCTGTGCGTAACTTGAGACGCGATGCGAATGAGTCTTTGAAGAAGCTTGCTAAAGATAAAGAAATTTCTGAAGATGACGAGCGTCGTTCTCAAGACGAAGTTCAAAAGATGACTGATCGTTTTGTTGCTGAAATTGACAAAATTATTTCTGAAAAAGAAAAAGAGATCATGACTGTTTAAGCTACAGCTTAAATAGCTCATCTATGACCACACAATCAACTCAAAAACACACCAGTTCAACTCAGGATGTTCCTGAGGTGACTGGGGTGCCTAAGCATGTAGTCATCATCATGGATGGCAATGGCCGCTGGGCTACCAAGCGTTTTTTGCCTAGAGTGGCAGGGCACAAGCAGGGTTTAGAGACGGTCCGAAAAATAGTTAAAGACTGTGGTGATGCGGGTGTTCAATATCTCACCTTATTTGCCTTTAGTTCAGAAAATTGGCGTCGACCTGCCGAAGAAGTTGGTTTTTTAATGAAGTTATTTTTAACCGCATTAGAAAAAGAAGTTACCCGTTTAGATCGTAATAATGTTCGTTTGAGATTGATTGGCGATTTAAGTCGCTTTGACCCTTTGATTCAGGAGAGAGTGGCGCAAGCCGAGGCTCGTACGGCAGAAAACACGGGGCTTAATTTAACGATTGCCGCTAACTACGGGGGTCGTTGGGATATGTTGCAAGCAGTCTCAGCTTGTTTAAAAGCTAATCCAAGTATTGAGGCGGACGAGGTTACTGAAGCCTTGCTAACGCCTCACTTGTCGATGTCGTTTGCTCCTGAGCCTGATTTATTTATTAGGACGGGCGGTGAGCAACGCATTAGTAATTTCTTGTTGTGGCAGTTGGCATATACCGAGCTTTATTTTACGGATGTGCTTTGGCCAGATTTTGATCCGGAAGCACTAAGACAATCTTTTGCTTGGTATCAAGATCGAGAGCGTCGATTTGGCATAACCAGTGCCCAAGTGGTTGGCTCCATTAAAGATAAGGTTGAATAGATGTTAAAAGCACGAGTCATCACCGCCTTAGCATTACTGGCAGTTTTTTTACCAGTATTATGGTTTGCTCCTTTGATTTGGTTGGGCGTATTAATTGCTGTTGTGATTACTTTGGCGGCTTGGGAGTGGTGGCGTTTATTGTTTCCACAAAATCTTAAAAGAGCCTACTCGTATGCAGGTTTGTGTTTACTCAATTTGGCCACATGGTTCATGTATGCCGATCTTCATGCGGTTGAATTCTTGCTATGGGCAACTTTGGCTTTTTGGTTATTGCTAGTGCCTGTGTTGATGAGTAAAGCATTGGATTTAAACATGAGCTTCTGGCGTTGGCCGTTAGCTGTTGTTGGTTTATTTATTTTGCCAGCTTGTTGGTTTGCACTGATGCACTTGCGCGCTATTAGCATGTCACTTTTCTTATCTGTATTGGTCTTGGTTTGGGCTGCGGATATTGGCGCATATTTTGCGGGTAAAGCGTTTGGTAAACATAAGTTGGCGATTCGTTTAAGCCCTGGTAAATCAATTGAAGGTGCCATCGGTGGTTGGCTATTAGTTCTATGTATTGCTTGTTTATCTGTTTTGGTTTTATCTGAGTATGACTTAACTAGAAGCAATTACTTTTATTTCTTACAAGAAAAATTGGGTTGGTTGGGACTGTTTTCTCTAACAAGCCTGAGTGTTGTGATGAGTATTCAGGGTGATTTGTTTGAGTCTCAATTGAAAAGAATTGCTGGCGTTAAAGATAGCAGCGCTTTATTGCCAGGTCATGGTGGATTCTTAGACAGAATTGATGCCTTATTACCTGTACTGCCATTAGCGGCACTTTTAATAATTTTGGTTGCTTAAAAAGCATGAGACATATTTGCGTATTAGGGTCGACTGGATCAATTGGCGTTAATACGTTACAAGTGGTGCGCTCGCACCCTGATTTATTTACTGTTAAGGCATTAACTGCCCACTCAAACATTGAAGTATTGGCCAAACAATGCATTGAGTTCAAGCCAGAGTTAGCTGTTGTTGGTAGTGCAAGTGCTGCAGAAGCTTTACAAGATTTACTCAAGGCTGCCCATATAAAAACAGATGTTCAATATGGACCTCAGGCTCTTGCAATAGCATCCACATTGGCATCTGTCGACACCGTCATGGCGGCGATTGTTGGTGCAGCTGGTTTGGTGCCAACGATGGAAGCTGCCAAACTAGGTAAACGGATTTTATTGGCCAATAAAGAATCATTGGTGATGGCTGGTGACATCTTCATGGCGGCAATTGCTCAAAGTGGTGCTGAATTACTGCCCATCGATAGTGAGCACAATGCCATTTATCAGTGCTTACCAGACGCGAATACATCTAACGGCGGTGCTAGAGGTCAGTATGGATCGCTCGGAGTTAAAGAAATTCTTTTAACGGCTTCAGGCGGACCATTTAGAAATTATTCTGTGGATCAGTTAGCTAGTGTCACTCCAGACCAGGCCTGCGCACATCCTAATTGGGTGATGGGCAGGAAAATCTCAGTTGATTCAGCAACCATGATGAATAAAGGCTTGGAAGTGATCGAGGCACATTATTTATTCGGTTTACCGGCAGAGCAAATCAAAGTTCTGATACACCCACAAAGCGTGATTCATTCAATGGTTCGTTATTTGGACGGTTCTGTGATTGCTCAGTTGGGGCAGCCTGATATGAAGACGCCTATTGCCTATGGTTTAGGTTGGCCTGACCGGATTGATGGTGGTGTCGAGGAATTGGACTTTCTAAAGTTAAGTCAGCTCCATTTTGAGGAGGTTGATAATGAAAAATTCCCTTCTTTGAAGTTGGCATATCAAGCCTTAACAATGGGTGGTTTAATGCCGACAGTTTTAAATGCTGCCAATGAAGTGGCAGTCGAGGCGTTCTTGCAGCAAAAAATTAAATTTACTCAAATTGCGGATGTTGTTGCTAAAACACTCGATCAATTTAGTGTTTCCCCTGCGCATGATTTAGACGTGATATTGGCTGCCGATCAAGAGTCTAGAGTGCAAGCCCAAGGCGTTATTAAAGGCTACCTATCATGACGGTCCTTTGGTCTCTTCTGGCGTTTTTGGTGGCGATTGGTCTGTTGGTCAGTTTTCATGAGTTTGGCCATTACAGTGCCGCGAGGTTGTGTGGCGTCAAAGTTTTAAGATTTTCTGTTGGTTTTGGTAAAACTCTTTGGACCTATCAAAAGAGTCCAGATGCAACTGAGTGGGCTTTAAGTAGTCTACCTTTAGGTGGCTACGTGAAAATGGATGAAAACTCATTCAAGAGCCAGCCATTGTGGAAAAGGTCGTTCATTGTTGCAGCGGGCCCCTTGGCTAACTTTCTTTTGGCGATTATTTTCTTGGCGACCTTATTTATTTCTGGTGTGCCACAGATTCCGTCCAAGCTTGCTGAGCCAGCTCAGACGAGTTTGGCCTATGAGGCAGGGGTTTTTAGTGGTGATACGGTAATTGGCTGGAAGCAGGGGGATGATGGGGCTTTTCGCTCCATTCGCAGCTGGAATCAGTTGAGGTGGCGTCTTTTAGATGCTGTAACCGCTAAAGAGGGCTTCGTATTACAGGTCAAAACAGCCAAAGGTAATGAGCAAGCCATTGTTTTTAAAGAAGAAAAAATGCCAAAATTGGCTCCTGATGTCGATCCGCTAGCAGCATTAGGTGTAAAACCTGACTTAACAGAGCCTGTGGCTATATTTGAGCTGAAATTAGGTTTGATGGAGTCATTAAAAGTAGCTATAGAACGGGTATGGGATGTGAGTGTTGTCTCCCTGAGGATGTTGGGCGGTATTTTTACTGGTGAATCCTCAATTAAGCAGATTGGTGGCCCATTAAGCATTGCTGATATGGCGGGTAAATCAGTCCAGGTGGGATGGCAGTCTTATTTGGGTTTCTTAGCACTTATTAGTATCAGTTTGGGGATTCTTAACTTGATGCCTTTACCTATGTTAGATGGTGGTCAGCTACTGTATGATGCATGGGAATTGCTCACGGGTAGTAAGGTTCCTGAAGCATGGCAAAATGTGCTTCAAAGAGTTGGTGTTGGCAGCCTAATGTTATTAACGATATTGGCTTTGTTTAACGATATTTCTAGATTGTTTTTACGTTGAAACCAAGTAAAAAATTTATTCGTACACCTCTAGCTGCTATTGCAGCAGGTCTTCTATGTAGCCCTGTCTGGGCGGCTGATCCATTCGTGGTGAAAGATATTCGTGTCGAAGGCTTGCAAAGGGTTGAGCCTGGTACCGTTTTTAGCTACTTGCCAGTGAAAGTGGGTGAGACATTTACCGATGACAAGGGTGCTGATGCCATTCGTGCTTTGTACAACACTGGTTTCTTTAAAGACGTTAAAGTTGAATCAGATGGTCAGGTGCTAGTTGTTACAGTAGAAGAAAGACCAGCTGTTTCGCAGCTTGAATTCACAGGCATTAAAGAATTTGATAAAGATGCTTTGAAGAAATCCCTCAAAGCTGTTGGTGTTGCTGAAGCTCGTTATTACGATAAAGCTCTGATTGATAAAGCTGAGCAAGAACTGAAGCGTCAGTACGTATCTCGTGGCTACTATGCAGCAGAAGTTATTACGACAGTAACACCAGTTGAGCGTAATCGCGTCGCGATTGTGTTTAACGTGGATGAGGGCCAAGTTTCTAAGATTGTTCAAATTAACATTGTTGGCAATCAAGCTTTCAAAGAAAAAGATTTGCGCGAAGAGATGCAACTCTCTACGCCTAACTGGTTATCTTGGTATACCAAGAATGACTTGTACTCTAAGCAAAAGTTAACAGCTGACTTAGAGGCGATTCGCTCTTTCTACTTGAATCGTGGTTATTTGGAATTTGTGATTGAGTCAACGCAAGTTTCAATTAC
>JAOAUK010000007.1 GCA_030157655.1 Polynucleobacter sp.
CCAACCATCACACTTCTTGATGTGCCGGCATAAATACCTTGCCTCAAGCTAGCAATATAGTTTTTATCCGTGATGTTATTGATAGTGCCATATAAAGATAATTGTTTATCAATGCTATAGCTAGTATGCAAGTCTAGTAATGTGTATGAATCTAATTTACCCGTCCAAAAACCACCAGAGCTAGATCCGGCTGCAATCGCAGTAGTGTTGGCAACATCTGTGAACTGTGAGCCTACATAGGAGGCAACTAAAGCAGATTTAAATTTGTCGTATTTATATCCAATCGTTATGTTGCCAGTGAACTCGGGGGTATAAGTGATTCGATTGCCATCTATGGCAGATGTGCCTCGTGTTCCTCTGAACTTTGCTATTGGAATATAAGTTAGAGCACTATCTAGACTAAAACCATTTTTAAACCCATAGCCTGCTGCAAGTTCTAAGCCTTGATGAATTGTGCTGCCTGCAGTGGTGGGGGTGCCATTCTGACTATTGCTAGTCACATTCTGATTTTTAAAGTCAATTAGGAATGCTGTTAATTCGTAGCGAAGGCCTGACTCTAAACCTCGTATACCAATTTCATAATTGGTTGATTCTTGGGCGGGCAAATCTGCCAATGTGTTGTCATCGAGTGATAAGTCGGAAATATTTGAAGGGGCCGCAAAGCCTTTATAAACACTTCCATACAATTGTGAATTGGGGCTAATTTGATAGATGCTGCCTAAGCCAGGAACTAACACTGTATCTTTTGTAATGCCTGATTTTGAACCTGTTCTCTTCAGTTCATAACTTTCAACACGCACACCTGGGATGAGTGCGAACTTATCGCTGATAAAAAATTTATTTTCAGCGAATAGTGCATAGTTATTTGCTGTGTAACCGATCGTGCTGCCATCTTGAGCGAATTTCTCATCAGCAAGTCTGATGCCTACTTCAAGCTCATTCTTCATGCCAAGGTTATTGTGATTAATTTTTAGGCGCGACTCAAAGCCTCTTCGTTCGAAGTCTCGATCGTTTTTACCTAAAGTGTCATTGAAAACCCAGCCGGTTGTAGAGTTCAGATCTAAGTTTGATGTCACGCCATAGCGATGGTAGTCACGATTCATTTTTGTGTAGTACATCAAGCTATTGAGCTTGATATCTGGGTCGATATTCCACTCGTGATTGAAATCAATTGAGTTTCTTTGGGTATAAAAATAATCTTTTGGAGCCGGGTTATTGGTCGCTCCATTCTGGTACTGAGCCAAAGAGAGCCCTCTGTATGAGATATTTGCCTCGTTGTCGTAGTGAGTTAATTTAACGCCTAACCATTGCTTATCACCTAGAGCCATCCCGGCCTTAAGCATGACATCATCTGTTTTGTAACCTTTATTTTGAAAGCCATCACTATTGATGCTGACAATATTGATTCCACCTATTAAGTTGCTATCAGCTGTTTTGCCGCCGGCTTCAATCAGACCTTCTTTGTAACCAAAAGAGCCTAATCGTGTTGTTACAGCAAAGCCATCCTCAGGTTGTTTAGTTTTAAAGTTAATCACGCCTGCCACGTTATTGGGGCCGTATTTGAGAGCAGATGATCCTTTAAGAACCTCTATGCTCTCCATTCTTTGGATTCTTGGGTTGTAGTAACGTTGATTGCCTGTAAATGCTCCCGGGGCCACGGGTACGCCATCTTCTAATATCACCACATACTTATTGCCGTCACCTGAGCTAAGACCTCGCATGCCTATGTTGGAGACGATTGAGCTTTCTTCTTCTGGTTTGATGGTGATTCCTGGCACATTTTTGAGGGCAGCTTCTGTTGATATTGGTTGCTTGAGTTGCATTTCTTCTTTGGTCACGATGGATACCGCGCCAGGCGTTTTTTTGATGTCGTCATAAGTGCTACCTACAACGTCAATGCGGGGGAGTTCGATATCTCTAGAGTTGGTTTGGGCTGTGGCTGTTGCCATGACTGATAGTGCGCTTATAACGGCTAATACTATTTTCTTTTGTTTCATACATCTCTCTTTAGTAAATATTAAAACTTGATAGACGTCACACATTGGTGATCTGTAACGCTCTTTTTTATATTAACACAAATGATAACTATTCTCATTTGTATTTATTTTGAAGGGGTTGATGGGGGGGTAAAAAGAGTCGCTAATTAGAGGATGTATTGCTTAGGAGATCTTGCTAACCCTTGAGCATCTTGCTTTTAGAGGTACGTTCGTAAAAGTCATCTGGCTTGGATTTAACCCAGTCAATGAACTTTTGCATTTCAGGTTCTGCCTTGATTGCTTCAGCGGTATTTAACTGTTTGGCCAAACGAGTTTCAGAAAATAGGGCATGTATTTGCCTGTGGCAAATACGATGCAAATACTGAGTTGTCTTGCCGCCCTTAGATTTTGGCACCAGGTGATGAGCATCTTTTTGGGAGTGGGGAATCTTTCTCTCGCAAATGGGGCAGACTAATTCCACTGACGACGAGTCGCTGGAAAAGTAATTTGGTATGAGCTTCTTGCGAATTTTCCCTAACATGATAAAAATTATCTTAATGTAATTTCAAATTATTTGAATAAGCCCATTGATTGCATGAGTAAACCCAAAGCTAATTATTCTGGATCCACAATCAGCTCTGGGTTGACAACTCGTATACGTTCATCGACGTAGTAACCCCCATACTCTGTGTAGCGTAGATAAACCGTTTGACATTCTTGGCACTGATATACATCACTGCTGTTATATGGATGAAACTTCACTGCAATGGGGGCATTCGCTGACCATTGGTCTGTGCCATGAGGGTGGTATTCATCCCAGTTCTCGATTGCGTCGGGCACTTGTAATGTGCCCACCATCTGGAGAGCATCCCGATCAAACGTGCTCAGAATAGTTTCCCAACATGAAAAATTATGGTTTGCACAGTTGGGGCATTGCTGAGACTGTTGTGTTGCCACTAAAGTTTTTAACTCTTCAGCATTAAAAACTTTAGTCATTTAATCGTCTTTCATTGTGCGTAAAGCATACATGGCAGGAATAGCATAAATAAAACAATATGCTGCAGGACCCCAAGTCCACTTATTCACTTCTAACAACCATGATGTCACCATCGGTGAGGTGCCGGCAAATATGGCTACAGCCAAGCTGTAACCAATAGCAAATACTGAGCAACGTTGTTCTGGTTGAACCATCTTGCTAATTAATACACCCTGAGCGCCAAAAAGTAGCATCACTGGTATGGCTATTAATAACTGACCAACTGCCAAGCCCGTTACCCCGCCAAGTTGCGAAGCTAGCACGCAAGGTATAGTCAGAATCGCGCCGCACCAAGTAGCGTACTTGGTAATTTTTACTCGGCCGATCTTGTCTGCTAGCCAGCCTCCTAATACAACGATCGGGATGCCAATTAGTTGTACTGCTGTGGCAACGGTATTTGCTGATTGCATGGAGCCGCCATGTTTGGCGACGTAATCTACAAAGTAAACAAATTCAACATAGAACAGAACATTTGAAAATGAAATAATCGATGCAATTTGTAGCAGGATGCGCCAATTTTTGATGACTTCATTGAGCCTTTGCAGAATTAATTTAATTAATTCTCTTGATTGAATTTTGTGTTCAATCGCATCTTCAAAAGTTTCTGGCATGTGAGCTCTAAGGCGCCAGCCAGCAATGGCCACAAAAGCGCCCAATAGGAAAGGCATGCGCCATGCCCAGTCGCTGACATTCTCTTCGCCAAAAAAGTGTGCGGTCAGTGCTGCAACCAAAGATCCTAAGAAGAATCCAAGTAGTGCTCCTGCGTGAGCAATACCTGACATTAAACCTTCTTTGCCGGTAGGGGATGCTTCAGTGGCATAAACCATGCTGCCGGTGTATTCACCACCTACTGAAAATCCTTGAGTCATTCTTAATAACATCAGAGCATACGCCGCAATGGCACCTACTTGAGCATAGGTTGGTAAGAGGGCGACCAAAAAGCTAGCTAAACCCATAATGATGATGCTAGTTGTCATCATTTTTCTTCGACCTAATAGGTCGCCAACAGGGCCTAAAACTAAACTACCAATGGGTCTGGCTAAATAACCAATAGCGAAAATACCAAATGAGGCGACGGTTTGGAAGCTTGGATCATCTGATGGAAAAAATACCTTGCCTAGGGCGGTTGCAAAATAGCCATAAACAGCAAAGTCAAACCACTCTAGAGTGTTGCCTAGTGCTCCAGCTAGTGCTGCAGAATATCGTTTAGGAATCATGGGCTTAGTGTTTTTATATTGATGTGACAGATTCTATCTGTATTTGCCTGGCAATAGCCGGCACCAGCCTTAATACCATTATTTGTCTGAATCCCTATATATTACTTTTGGTAATATAGAATTAATTAAATATTATTTCCAGATATATAAATCCATCTTTATAGTTTCGGCATGTTAAGTCCTTGATGGGCTTGGAAAATCATAGAAAGTTAGACATGCGTACCAATAGACATACTGAGTTTGCCGATACCCCAGAGAATCTAGAGCATCTAGAGATTGGTATTCCGCCAGTAGAAGTTCAGAAATCAACACTCTTGTTAGACAAGAGAGTGGTGACCGTTAGCTTTTTGGTCCTTATTTCATTTTTAGGTTTTTGGTTTAGCCAAGCACAACCTCAAATCAGACATGACTTTTCGGTATTAGTAGATCAATTTGTTAGTTCACCATTCTTTTGGCAAGCAGTCGTAGTTGGTTTGATAGCTCAGGTGATTGATGGTGCATTAGGCATGGCCTACGGTATTAGTTCAAATACATTCTTAATTGGTATTGGTGCCTCACCAGCTGCTGCATCTGGAGCGGTGCATGTGGCTGAAATTTTCACTACAGCCTTCTCAGGTGTTTCTCATATTAAGTTTGGTAACGTTGATAAAGAATTATTCAAAAAGATTGTGATACCTGGTGTGATTGGCGGAGTTGTTGGCGTTGTATTTTTGACATCCATCGACGGCAAGTTAATCAAGCCTTATGTGACGGCTTATTTGCTCATCATGGGTATTGTGATTTTGAGAAAAGCTTTTGTGCACCGTCAAGAAAAGCAGTCGCATGAATTGCAACACGTTCGCAAATTAGCTGTTGGTGGAGGTTTCTTAGACGCAGTCGGTGGTGGTGGTTGGGGCCCAGTTGTGACTTCATCATTAATTGGCCAAGGTAATAACCCACGTAAAACAATTGGCACGGTTAATACTGCTGAATTCTTTGTGGCACTTGCTACAGGAACCAGCTTTTTATTATTAGGTGGTATCGATCATTGGATTTTTGTGGCTGGTTTGATTGTGGGTGGTTTGTTTGCAGCGCCATTCGCAGCATTTTTAACCAGTAAACTATCGACTCGTTATTTGTTAGTTGCTGTGGGATTGTTGATCAGTTCTTTGAGTGGCTTTAACTTGTACAAAGCCTTGTTCTAAGAGCTGGGTACCAAATTTTAATTATCAACATCTAGAGATTTATCAGAAATGGCAACGTTTAATAAAGAAGAAGTTTTAAGTGTTCATCATTGGAATGACACATTATTTAGTTTCACTACCACCAGAAATAAGGGTTTGCGTTTTCGTAATGGCCATTTCCTGATGATTGGTTTGGAAGTCAATGGCAAACCTTTATCGCGTGCTTACAGTGTTGCTAGCCCAAACTATGAAGAGCATTTAGAGTTCTTGAGCATCAAAGTTGAGAACGGTCCATTAACTTCACGTTTACAAAATATCAAAGTAGGCGACTCTATTTTGGTTAGCGAAAAATCTGTTGGTACCTTGGTCATCGATGACTTGAACCCAGGTAAACATCTTTACTTGTTTAGTACAGGTACAGGTTTGGCGCCATTCTTGAGCATCATTCGTGATCCAGAAACTTATGAAAAGTTTGAAAAAGTAGTCTTAATTCACGGTGTGCGTTTGGTCAGCGAATTAGCTTATGAAGACTACATCCGTAACGTGTTGCCTAATGATGAGTTCTTGGGTGAGATGGTGCGTAATCAATTGATTTACTACCCAACTGTGACACGTGAAGCATTCAAGCATACAGGCCGCCTCACAACTGCGATTGAGACTGGACAATTATTTAAAGACATCGGTTTGCCGCCACTAGATCCTGCTGTGGATAGAGCGATGATTTGCGGTAGCCCATCGATGTTGAAAGAAACATCAGAAATGCTAAATGTCAAAGGCTTTAAGGTGTCTCCAAGTTTAGGCGTGTTGGGTGACTACGTTTTCGAAAGAGCTTTCGTAGAAAGCTAATTAATAGGTTTTAAGGGTTCATATGTATCAATACGATGCCATCGATCAACGATTAATTGATGATCGAGTCAATCAATTTAGAGATCAAGTTAAACGTCGCTTAGATGATCAGTTGAGCGAAGAAGAGTTTCGTCCACTGCGTTTACAAAACGGTTTGTATTTGCAACGCCACGCCTACATGTTGCGTGTGGCAATTCCTTATGGAGTATTTAATTCTGCGCAATTGCGCACATTAGGCAAGATTGCTGAAAAATATGATCGTGGTTATGGTCACTTCACCACTCGCCAAAACATTCAGTTCAATTGGTTAACACTTGAAGATACGCCTGAAATTTTGGCTGAGTTAGCTAAGGTGGAAATGCATGCGATTCAAACATCGGGTAACTGCATTCGTAATATCACCAGTGACCCATTCGCTGGAGTGGCGGGCGATGAAGTTGTAGATCCAAGACCTGTATGCGAACTATTACGCCAATGGTCTACCTTGCATCCTGAGTTTGCTTACTTGCCGCGTAAATTTAAGATTGCCGTGAGTGCTTCTAAAGAAGATCGTGCAATTGTGGCGGCTCACGACTTAGGCTTGTACCTAAAGAAAAATGCTCAAGGTGAGTTGGTTGCTGATGTTCTCGTTGGTGGTGGTATGGGCCGCACACCTATTTTGGGCGTGATCATCAAGCATGATTTGCCTTGGAAAGAGTTACCTAACTATTTATCAGCAGTATTGCGTGTGTATAACCGCTTTGGTCGTCGCGACAATATGTACAAAGCTCGCATCAAGATTTTGGTGAAAGCTTTGGGACCAGAAGAATTTGCACGACAAGTTGAAACTGAATATGAGCATTGGGTAGGTGGTAAGAGCACATTTACTGATGCTGAGTGGCAACGTGTGGCGCAATATTTCACACGCCCAGCGTACCAAACCTTAAATAAGGTCAGTCAAGAGCAGTTATTAGCCCAACCTGGTGCATCAGATCAGCAAGCCTTTGCGCGTTGGTTGGATCGTAACGTGAAGGATCACCAAGTACCTGGTTACGCCAGTGTGGTACTTTCATTGAAGCCTCACGGCACTGTGGCTCCTGGTGATGTGACAACTGCACAAATGTTGGCTATTGCAGATTTAGCAGACAAATACAGTTTTGGCGAAATTCGTGCAACGCATGAACAAAACTTAGTATTGGCCGATGTTGAGCAGTCAAAACTATATGCTTTGTGGCAAGAAGCCAAACAACAAGGTTTGGTATTGCCTAATATTGGTTATTTAACAGACATCATTGCTTGTCCTGGCGGCGACTTCTGCTCATTGGCGAATGCAAAGTCCATTCCAATTGCTAATGACATTCAAAAACGTTTTGATGACTTAGATTATTTACATGATCTTGGTGATATCAGTTTGAACATCTCTGGTTGCATGAACTCATGTGGTCACCACCATGTGGGCAATATTGGTATCTTGGGCGTCGATAAAGATGGTCAAGAGTGGTACCAAGTGACATTGGGTGGTGAGCAAGGCTTGAATGCTGCTATCGGCAAAGTCATTGGCCCATCTTTCTTTGCTGAGGATATGCCAGATGTTATTTCTAAAGTTATTGATATTTACGTTGAAAAACGTGAGCCCAATGAAAAGTTTGTAGACACAGTTCATCGTATTGGTATTGCACCATTTAAAGAGCGTGTATATGCGGAGGTGAAACGTGGCTAAGTTAATTCGTTATCCAAAAAACGGTCAAGCTCAATTAGTGGCCAATGATTGGCAAGTATTTCGCTCAACAGAAGGTGAAGAATCTGCAGCATTACCGCCTGGTAAAGTGATTGTGCCTTTGTCTTGGTGGACCAGTCGTGGCGCTAAAGAGCAATTTCAGCAACGCGCGCTAAAAGGTGAGATTGGGGTTTGGTTTGCGCCAGAAGATGATGTGCAAGCTCACCGTGATGTGATTTTGGCTGGTTTGAAGCTTTGGCCAATTTTGGCAGTTGATTTTCCGATCTTCAGAGATGGTCGTGGCTACAGTACGGCAGCCTTATTACGCGATCGTTTTGGCTGGAGTGGTGAGTTGCGTGCGATTGGTGATGTATTGATTGACCAACTATTGCCACTATCTCGAGTTGGCTTTGATTCATTCGCTTTGCGTAATGATCAGGTTGTTGACACAGCGCTGGCTCAGTTTGGTTCAGTGGCACATCAATTCCAAGATGACTGGCGTTCAGGTCGTTCACAAAAGGATGCGACATCAGCATGAGTAATACAGAGAACAACTCGAGCAGTGGCTTGAGACGACCTGAGCTTTGGGCGATTCCTCAGCACAACATCACAGCGACAGCATTGGATGCTAAAGCTGAAGTACTTTACGAGCGTTTAAAGACGATTGCTGCTGAACATCAAGATGTTCGTTTTGCAACGAGCTTAGCGGCAGAGGATATGGTTGTGACTGATGCCATCGTGAAGTCAGGCGCGAAGATTTCCTTATTTACTTTGGCAACTGGCCGTCTTCATCAAGAAACTATTGAGATGACTGCACAAGTACAAAAACACTATGGTGTTTCTATAGCTAGTGTTGCTCCAGAAGCAGGGGATGTCGATGCTTTTATTGCTCAATATGGCTTAAATGGTTTTTATGACACTGAAGAAGCTAAGAAGGCCTGTTGCGGTGCGCGTAAAATCAAACCTTTGAATAAAGCTTTGGTAGGTGCTGATGCTTGGTTAACCGGTCAAAGAAGGGAGCAAGCGGTAACGCGCTCTGATTTGCCTTTGCGCGAATTGGATGATGCTAGAAATATCGCTAAATACAATCCTCTATTTGATTGGACGGAGCCTGAGGTTTGGGCTTATTTGCAGGGCAAGCAAGTACCTATTCATCCGTTGCATTTCCAGGGGTACCCAAGTATTGGTTGCGAGCCTTGCACACGAGCAGTGAAGGCTGGCGAAGATATTCGAGCTGGGCGCTGGTGGTGGTTGCAAAAAGACAGTAAAGAGTGTGGTTTACACGTTAAATAAGATTATGAGTCAAACACAATTAGAAAAATCCCAAAAATTACAGAACGAGCATTTAGATTGGCTTGAAGCTGAATCTATTTACATTATTCGTGAGGTTGCTGCGCAATCAGCTAATCCGGCGATGTTGTTTTCAGGTGGCAAGGATTCCATCGTGATGTTTCATTTGGCACGCAAAGCTTTTCGCTTTGGTGCTAGACCGATTCAGTTGCCTTTCCCGTTATTGCATATTGATACAGGTCACAACTATCCTGAAGTTATTCAGTTTAGAGATGACATCGTTGCCCAGACAGGTTCGAAGTTAATTGTTGGGCACGTAGAAGACTCTATTCGCAAAGGCACTGTGCGTTTGCGTAAAGAAACTGATTCTCGTAATGCTGCTCAAGCAACGACATTGCTAGAAGCAATTGCTGAGCATAAATTTGATGCATTAATGGGTGGTGCGCGTCGTGATGAAGAAAAAGCGCGCGCAAAAGAGCGTATTTTTTCTTTCCGTGACGAGTTTGGTCAATGGGATCCTAAAGCGCAACGACCAGAGTTGTGGAATTTATATAACGCCAGAATTGCACCAGGTGAAAACATGCGTGTGTTCCCTATTTCTAACTGGACTGAGTTGGATGTGTGGCAATACATTGCTCGTGAAGAGTTGGCTTTACCAAGTATTTATTACGCTCACGAACGTGAGGTGGTACGTAAAAATGGTTTGCTAGTACCTGTTACTAATGTGACACCCAAAGCCCCAGGCGAAGTGAGCGAAGTAATTAGTGTGCGTTTCCGTACGGTAGGTGATATTAGTTGTACCTGTCCGGTCTTGAGTACTGCAGCAACAGCTGTTGACATCATTGAAGAAACAGCTATTTCAGAAATCACAGAACGTGGTGCTACACGTATGGACGATCAAACAAGTGAAGCTTCTATGGAGCGTCGTAAAAAAGAGGGGTATTTCTGATGAGCCTAGATCAGCAAACAAACACTCATCAAGGTGTGGTTCGTTTTATCACGGCAGGTAGCGTGGATGATGGTAAGAGCACATTGATCGGCCGCTTGTTGTATGACACCAAGGCAGTATTGGCGGACCAATTATTGGCATTATCAAAAACCAAGCATGCACGTGTTACAGCATCTGATGCTGCAGTGGATTTGGCATTATTAACTGATGGTCTTGAGGCTGAGCGTGAGCAAGGTATCACCATTGATGTGGCTTATCGCTATTTTGCAACTTCTAAGCGTAAATTTATTGTGGCTGATGCCCCGGGGCATGAGCAGTACACCCGTAACTTGGTAACAGGTGCATCACAAGCTGATGTGGCTGTCTTATTGGTTGATGCGACCCGCGTTGATTTAACAGCTAAGCCAGCAGGATTGTTGGCGCAAACAAAACGTCATTCAGCGATTGTGCGTTTATTGGGTCTGCGCCATGTTGCTGTGGCTGTAAACAAGATGGACTTGTTGAACTTTGATGAAAATGTTTTTAATGCCATCAAAGAATCTATTGAAGGTTTGGCAACAACCTTAGGTTTGCCAACGCCACACTTAATCCCTGTATCTGCTTTACAAGGTGATAACGTGGTGGAAAAGAGTGATAAAACTCCTTGGTATCAAGGCCCAAGTTTGTTGCAATGGTTAGAGTCATTAGATACAACACCTGTTCAGAAAATTGAAGGCTTACGTTTTCCTGTGCAGTATGTGGCGCGTCAAGACGGAAGTGCAGCTGATGATTTCCGTGGCTACTTGGGGCGTGTTGAGGCAGGCACTATTTCAAAAGGTCAAAAAGTAACTATATTGCCAAGCGGTTCTGAGGCAACTGTGGCTGAGATTCATGTATCCAATGATCATCAAGCAAACAACGATGCATCGGGTGTTGCTGTGGCTAAAGCAGGGCAAGTGATTGCACTACGTTTGGCTGAAGATGTTGATGTTTCTCGTGGCGACATGATCATTGCTGCAGAGGGACATGATCAACCAAGCTTAACGAAGCAAGTATCAGCTGATTTGTGCTGGTTAGATAGCGAACCTTTATCTTTGTCGCGCAAGTATGTGTTGCGTCATACAACAAATACTGTATTTGCTAAGGTAAAAGGTATCCAGCAGGTATTGGATGTGCAAACTTTGTCACACGCTACAGATATTCATGCATTGAATATGAATGAGATTGGTCGTGTAGATTTAGTCTTGCAAAAGCCGATTGTGGCTGACCGTTTTGATCAAGCATCTAGTACTGGTGCTTTTGTGTTGATTGATGAAGCAACTAATCACACGGTGGCTGCTGGCATGTTGCGTGAGTTAACAGTTTAAAAAGTACCCACTCAATTAAATATGACATCTTCTTCATCCGCTTTAGGTAAAGTCTACTTGGTAGGTGCAGGCCCTGGTGCAGCTGATTTAATCACTGTGCGAGGAGCTGCTTTATTGGCTAAAGCGGATGTGGTCTTTCATGATGCTCTGGTTGAGGAGGCGATGTTGGCTTACTGCCCGCAAGCAGAAAAAATTGCGGTAGGTAAGCGTTGTGGCAAACATTCAACAGCGCAAAAGTTTATTAATAAGCGTTTGGTGGATGCTGCACAAAAGCATCAGGTAGTGGTGCGCTTAAAAGGTGGTGACCCAATGATTTTTGGGCGTGCCGACGAAGAAATTGCAGAGCTAGAAGAAGCTGGTATTGAGGTAGAGATTGTTCCTGGTATTACAGCTGCATTGGCTGCGGCAGCTACTTTGAAGCAGTCTCTGACATTACGTGGTGTAGCTAGAAGCGTTGCATTCAGTACGCAAGCAAAAGTAACCGACTCCACATCATTACCTTTGCCAACAGCTGACACAGTTGTTATTTATATGGGGCGTGATGAGGCTATCACAATTGCCCATCAATTGATCGAGCAGGGACGTCCTGCGACATTGCCAGTTCGTATTATTGAAGCGATTAGTACTGCGCGAGAAAGAAGTCTGGCATTGACTTTGGGTGAGATGGCTGCTGGTCAGGCGACAGACTGGTTTGATGGCCAAGCCCCAGCACTATTATTAGTTGGTGCAGTATTTGGCAATCGCTTGCAAAACTCCGAGGTCCTCACCAACAGCAGGCTTAGCGCTTAACTGTATTTCTGGATGTTTGTTGCGACAGGCGCCTAGGATGGCTGGAAAATCTTTTCTGATGTGACCGCCTTGGCCAAAAAATACCGGAATGACTTCTATTGTCCTAAAGCCATCGGCGACTAATTGATCGACGACCTCAGGTAGGCTAGGGCTCATTAATTCTAGGAATGACAACTCAACGCGCACATTGCTCTCTTGCGCGATTAAATCTTGTAGCTTGATAAATGGTTCTTTCCAGCGCTCATCTCTTGCGCCATGTCCAAATAGAACCAATGCTTTTTCTTGTGTCATCTTGCCTTTAAAAAAGAAAAACCCCAGTAGATGTATTGTATCTACTGGGGCCTACGGATGAACTAAAAATTACTTCTTAGCTTCTGGTGCAGGAGCTGCTGGAGCTTCTGCTGGCTTTTTGTCTTCAACGTGAACTGCTTCAGCGCCATGCTTTTCGCCGCCCATATCGATGTCGCCATCACCCTTAACCAATAAATAGCCAGTAGCTACGATCAAAACTAATACTGTGATTGCGATTGCGCGATTGCTCATGTGTACTACTCCCTTATTAATAACAGTTGTAAATAAAAATTAATTAAATTCTCTGTAATTCGCGTAGATGTTAGAAACAGCTGAAAAGCCTAAACTTACTAAGCCACAAGCTAAAACATATTCACCTGTCAAATTAAGTGCTGTACTAATAGCTGGTACCAAGATAACCACTGCCATAGCAGCAACAAGACCTACAAGAACATACAGATATTGTTTGATGAACAAGCCTATTGTAATAGCCACAATGACCAAAATTAAATTTGTAGCCAAATCATCAATTAATTTAAAAATGTTTTGAATATCATCGTTGCCTGTGGCGCGAGCGAAAACAAACATCATCACAATGCTTGAAAGAACAAGCAGGTTTGGAAATATTTTTTTAATAAAAATCATGCTGGGTTGCTAACAATAAAAACAAGTTGAAAACAAATAAAGAGTAAGAAGCTTGTTGTTAAGAAAACAGCAGCTAATTTCTTTAAGTAAATTGGTAGATGATCATTGCTGTCGATCTCTGCCGTTTTAAGAAAGATGCGATCAAAGTTTTTCCAGACCCAAACACCTGCAGCGACTGGTAGAAGAATGGCGATGATGCCTAAAAGAATGGTCATGTCTTGTTACTTTGTTGATTTAAGTGAATGCAGATTCTACCTTGAAGTGCTTGCAATAACCTTATCAAAATGAAGGCTTTTTTCTAGCATCAATGCACACTAATGGTGATATCAACATCAATATCTAAGGGGTAACCCTAATTAAGCACATTTAAACCTTAGGAATTACCCTCATTAAAACAACTATGTAAGAAAAATGAAGGATTTTCCAAAGCATAATCGCCCTGCAGTTTTATTTTTATAAATTTTTATAGGAGCCTTTATGTCTACAACTAAAGCCGCACCGATGACAGCTGAAGAGCGCAAGGTTATTTTTGCCTCATCACTTGGCACGGTATTTGAGTGGTATGACTTTTATTTGTACGGATCACTTGCAGCTATTATCGCTAAGCAGTTCTTCTCTGGCCTAGATGCTGGTTCTGCTTTCATTTTCGCTTTATTAGCGTTCGCAGCTGGTTTCATCGTGCGTCCATTCGGCGCTTTGGTGTTTGGTCGTTTAGGCGACTTGATCGGTAGAAAGTACACATTCCTAGTAACAATTCTTATTATGGGTGGCGCAACTTTCGTGGTTGGTATTTTGCCTACTTATGCAACTATTGGTGTTGCAGCTCCAGTGATCCTAATCGTATTGCGTATGTTGCAAGGTTTGGCACTTGGTGGTGAGTACGGCGGTGCTGCAACTTATGTTGCTGAGCACGCTCCACACGGTCGTCGTGGTGCTTACACTGCTTGGATTCAAACTACAGCTACATTAGGTTTGTTCCTTTCATTGTTAGTAATTTTGTTCACAAGAGAATTCACTGGTCCAGACTTTGAAGTTTGGGGCTGGCGCGTTCCGTTCATTCTTTCTATCGCTTTGTTGGCTGTTTCTGTATACATTCGTTTGTCAATGAATGAATCTCCAGCTTTCAAGAAGATGAAAGAAGAGAACAAACTATCTAAAGCTCCTTTGACAGAGTCATTCGGTCAATGGAAAAACTTGAAGATCGTTATCTTGGCTCTTTTTGGTCTAGTTGCTGGTCAAGCTGTTGTTTGGTACACAGGTCAGTTCTACGCATTGTTCTATTTGACACAAGTGTTGAAAGTAGATGCTAAGACAGCTAACTTGTTGATCGCTGCTTCATTGGTAATTGGTACACCATTCTTCATCGTGTTTGGCTCATTGTCAGACAAGATTGGTAGAAAGATGATCATCATGGCTGGTTTGTTATTGGCGATCATTACTTACATCCCAAATACACCAGTTTCAATCTTCAATGCATTGACACACTTTGCTAACCCAGCTTTGGAAAAGGCTATGAAAGAAGCTCCAGCAACTATTACAGTTGACGAAGCTGAATGTACTTTCCAATTCAACCCAACTGGTACAGCTAAGTTCACAAGCTCATGCGATATCGCTAAGCAAGTGATGGCTTCTAACTCAGCTAGCTACTCAACAATCACAGCTGCAGCAGGCACTGTTGCTACTGTTAAGATTGGTGAAACAGTTATCGAAGGTTACACATCAAAAGGTTTACCTGCTGATGAAGCTAAAGCTAAAGATGCAGCATTCAAGAAAGCAGTTCGTGAAGCGTTGAACGCAGCAGGTTACCCAGCTAAAGCTGACCCTGCAGCAGTTAACCTACCAGCTGTTCTTGCATTGTTAGTAATCTTGGTGATCTATGTAACGATGGTTTACGGTCCTATCGCAGCGATGTTAGTTGAGATGTTCCCAACACGTATTCGTTACACATCAATGTCATTGCCATACCATATCGGTAACGGTTGGTTCGGTGGCTTGCTACCAACAATCTCATTCGCCTTGGTTGCGCAAAACGGTAACATCTACTACGGTTTATGGTACCCAATCGCGATCGCAGCTATGACTTTTGTAATCGGTATGTTGTTTGTACGTGAAACAAAAGACGTGGATATCTACGCGAACGACTAATTAATAACTTAGTTATTAAAAAGTGAAAACCCAGCTCTTAGAGCTGGGTTTTTTTATGCCTGTTAGAAATTAATACACCTAATACTTTGTAAAACTATTTAATAGCGGCTGTTCTATCTTTACTGACTTTGACCAGTCATTTCTTCGATGAGTTCTTTAACCAGGTCTAGGCGTATTTGAGGGTTTTCTACGCTGAGTAAGTGATGTTTTTGAGCGGGGGTTAAAGGTAGGATTTCGCACCAACGATTAGCCACCCAACCACATTGATCAAGTTGATAGGGTTGAACAAATGGCATTTGGTCCTCACGCACACCTTTTCTTTGTAATGATGCAATGATCTTGCCCACGTCATCGGCTAGCTTTTGATGTTCTGGTTGAATTTCAGTGTTTAAATCATCTTTGATGAACTCAACTTCACCCATCCAAAGCCCATTTTTTTGTCGTTGACTATGGTGAACTCTGAATCGTTGCCCACCTTGACACTTAATGTAGAAGAGGCTCGGTTGTGGAGCGTCAAAGTAGGTAATTTCTGCGATTGTGCCAGTTGGCATGAATATCACACTCTCTTGGCCTGCAACCGTTACCTCTGTGCCTTGGTCCAGGGTCACAATGCCAAAAGAACTGTTTTTACTGACACAATCTTTGATCATGTCTAGATAACGCACTTCAAATATTTTTAAATCAATGGCACCCTGGGGGAATAAGGTTTGCCCCAACGGGAACAGTGGAATGGTTTTTAAATCAGTGACCATGGATTGATTGTATTCAAGAATTAAATTTAGTGTTTTTGTGAATGATGTTTTTTCTGTAAACTGCCTAAGTAGTTGATAAATAACAGGAGATGACTATGAAGAAGGTATTGTTGATGTTGGGTGCTGTTGGTCTAATGGGATTGGCTTCATTGGCTAGCGCACAAGATACGGTTGTTTATCACATTGATCATGCTGAAAACCAGGCCACAAAGGGTTTGAGAAACATTCGCAATCATTTGGACATTGCACCACAAACCAAAATTTATGTTGTGACTCATGCAGAGGGCGTTGATTTTTTAATGGATGGCGCAAAAGATAAGAAAAATCCAAATATTGACTATGCTTCTTTGGTCTCAGCGCTTAAATCTAGAGGAGTGACATTTGAGGTGTGTGAAATTACTCTTAAGAACAGAAATATCAAACGAGATGTATTCATTATGGATGCTGAATTCACGCCATCTGGAGTTGCTCGTGTAGCAAGCTTGCAAATCAAAGATAAAGCCGCTTATATCAAGCCGTAACATGTTGAAAATTAGAAAATCTGAAGATCGGGGATATGCTGACCACGGTTGGCTAAAAACCCATCATTCATTCTCATTCGCCAGTTACTACGACCCAGAACACATGGGTTGGGGTAATTTGCGGGTGATCAATGACGATTACATTGCTGCTGGCTATGGCTTTGGTAAGCATGGCCATCGCAATATGGAAATCATTAGCTATGTATTGGCGGGTGAGTTGGCTCATCAAGACAGTATGGGTAATGTGAAGGGTATACCGCCGGGCGATATACAGCGTATGAGTGCTGGTACAGGGGTGATGCATAGTGAGTTCAATACGCCAAAGATCAAGAAACGCATCTTTTGCAAATCTGGATTCAGCCAAGCGTAGATGAGATTCCACCTAGCTATGAACAGATCACCATACCAACTGAGGAAAAGAGAAAAACCCTACGCTTGGTCGCATCTCCAACTGGAGAGCAGGGATCAGTCACTATTTATGCAGACGCCAAAATGTATGCAGGTCTTTTTGACCATGGTGATAGTCATCATCAGCACTTAAATCCGCAAAGAAAAGCCTATTTGCACTTGGTGCGTGGAAAAATTACAGTCAATGGTCACGCCATTGAAGGTGGTGATGCTGTATTGATGGATGGAGAGTCGGAGTTGCAACTCACCAATCCTGAAGATGCTGAAGTTATTTTCTTCGATTTGGCGCCGTAATCTTGATGACGCCTGAGTCCTTAAAAAAACTTGTCAGTATGAAAATGCCTTTCGGTAAGCATGCTGGCAAGTTGTTGTGTGACTTACCAGCCAACTACTTGGCTTGGTTTGCAAGAGAGGGCTTTCCTAAGGGGGAGATGGGTGAGTTGTTAGAGCTCATGCACGAAATTGACCACAATAATTTGCGCGATTTATTAAAACCACTACAAAATAGCCGCACCCAGACCTAGTTGCTTACGTCAGATTTTTCTGTATCAAACTCAGAAATCCCTGACCCAATAATCAGCCCCAGACAGTTCAATTTACATTCATCATGATTTCTTTTACGGAGGTCATGCATGGAGTTTATTTTGAATCAGTTTGTTAATAAATCATCATCAAAAAGTAACAGGCCTAACGCTCGGTTGGGCGCTAAGCGTCTCATTAGAAAAAACGTGGAGGTTGGCGTAGAAACAATACCAAGAAAACGACCAAGAAAAAGACTCGGCAGCGTTGTTGCCCGTGGCGTTAGGTTGGCGACCAGATTAACTGTTGGAGCTACTGTGGGCTTGGGCAGGTTAGCTACCTTGATTTTGATTGGCAGGTTGTGAGGTGATGTATGAGCCAAGAGGTTTGCGCATTATTAGTTGATAAGTTGGTTAACTCTGATGAGTTGGGTGAAATGGCTCAAACTATTCAGAGTGGATTGGAGTCTGGGCAAGGCATTTGGTATTTTTTATTAGATAACCCCATGGCTTTTGGCATGTTGATTGGTGGAGGTTTGGCTACATTTTTGCGCCGATGGTTCTATAGGCAAACTCCAGTGCGACGTTAATCATTATTCAAAATGAATCGAGCCTGGGGTATAGGCTTCTCGCGCACGCATACAAATATTAATGTCATAGCCAAATTGAGTGAGGGCATGCAACAGCATGTAGGTACTTAATTTTTTAAGATCGCCCTTATAGATGGCTAAGGTTTCTTTTAGTGGTAGTTGTGTTTTTTCAGAAAGGCTCTGTGGGTCACTGAGTTGATCCATAGAGATCTTTCTGTACAAATCTTCAAAGAGGGCTGATTTCAAATCATTTTCTCTTTTATTGATATCAAGATATTTCATATCAATCATCTTCATTGGTTTGCTTTTGTATTGATTGCTGCCGATGCCGCTATCTTTCACCATCAATTTTTCAGATGACTGATGGCAAGTTAGCGTGAACACATGATGGTCATCTGGATTAAAGATCAGCTTTCCTTGGCGACACACTGATTCTGATGGTTCTTGAGGGGCTAATGGTTCGAAGCGATTAGGCATGCTTTGCTTTCAATTGAGTTAACTCGGTAAAAACAAGAGCTTGCCTTAAATTGATGCCGATGAATATCAGCAAATACTTATTTTTATGTCAGAAATTTCCTACTGTTAGTAGGAGTGTGGTGATAAATAATTATTTGGCTAGCATTTATGTAGATATTCTTGCTTTGATATGTTCGAGTAGGCCATCGCAGGCATCTTCCACCAAATCTAAGACTTCTTCAAAGCCTTCTTCCCCTTTGTAATAAGGGTCTGGAACTACTGCAGCTTGCATGATTTTGCAGAACTCCGTTAAACGTCGAATCTTATGTTTCTTATTGTCCGGTGACATTTGTTCGGTCAGGGCGTAGTTATCCCAGTCCATGACTAATAGCAAATCGTAATGATCAAAGTCCTTATCGCATACTTGTCGTGCTTGCAGATCCGATAAGTTATAGCCTCGCTTGATTGCGTGTGCTTGAGATCTTGCATCGGGTTCTTCGCCCACATGGTAGGCATGGGTGCCTGCTGAGTCGACCTCAATGATGTGAGATAAGCCAGCATCGTTGATGTATTGTCTAAATACACCATGAGCAGTGGGGCTGCGACAGATATTGCCCATGCAGATAAATAGAACTTTAAATTTCATGTGTTGATTGCGCTATTGAATGAATCATGTTTGAAGCGTACATGATATAAAAAAACTGGTAGCAGCTAATGCTGCCACCAGTTGAACGTCACTTGCGTGACTAGGGAGTTACATAATATTTACTGAATGCCCATGATTTTCTTGGCTTCTGCCAAAGCAGTCATGGACTCTGTGTGCTTACCTGCTTTATGAAACTCTTCACCTTTAGCGCGCAAGTCTTTTACTTTTGTCATATTTTGCGGACTTAGCTGAGTTGCTAATAAAGCAGTATCAATTTTCTTCATTTCACCTGGGCAACCATGAGCCCATGCAATACCTGAGGTGCAGATCAGAGTTGTTGCGATTAACCATTTTTTCATGAGATGTCTCCTCGGAATGATTTAATGACAATCTACTCTGAAATCACATTTACTGCTGATTGGCCAATAACCCTATGGTGGAAATTGTTATTGCAGTGCGCTAACAAACAGGCTGCTTAGAACAAATCTTTTTGTTGCTCTTTGCGCAATAAAAAGGCGTTTTGCATATCGATATTGGTCTCACGTCTACCTGGGGTGATAACAATGTTGTCACCAGCCTTCATAGAGCCGCCTTGGTGAACCTTTAAATACCAACCTGAGCGTCTTGATTGAATCATGGCCTTGGCAGAGCCTTTGTAACCCATGCGAGCATTAAATTTAAAGCAGGGTTCGCGCAGTTTGACGACTTCTAGTTCTACTTCACCAATTTGCCAAATATCACCTACCCAGACATCAGATTCAGCAAAACCAGCAACAGTTAAATTTTCACCCACAAAGCCATGTCCAATGGGTTCCGTTCTCTTAACTTCTCTTGAGAGTAATTCATTCCAAAAATCGTAGTGTTCTGCAGGGTAAGCATAGATAGCTTTTTCAAGACCGCCATGAACGCTAAAGTCAGCTTGCTCATCACCGTCGATACCAATCTTTCTGACTAAAACAAGATTGGGTTGTTCTAAAGAGCTCACCACATCTTTTTTGATGCCCGAGTTCACTACTTTGTGGTCAGGATGATCAATGCCGAAAAGGGGGCTGATCTTGCCAGTGGAGATAGATAGGATGCGCATGCCATAATTAAATCACTTTATTGAATCTTGAGTCATTATTCATGCCACGTTTTGCCGCCAATCTATCTTTGCTTTACACCGATTTGCCATTTTTAGACCGTTTTGCAGCTGCTAAGGCAGATGGTTTTGAAGCAGTCGAGTGCCAGTTCCCTTATGAATGGTATGCGCAAGCGAGCCTGGCAGATATTCAAAAGACTATGGCAGGGTTGGAGTTGCCGATGGTGCTTCACAATCTCCCCGCGGGGGATTGGGCCAATGGTGAGCGTGGTATTGCCTGTGATCCAACTCGTGTTGATGAGTTCAGGGCAGGTGTGCCCTTAGCTATTCAATATGCCAAAGCTCTTGATGTGCCACGCGTTAACTGTATTGTGGGTATCTTGCCAGAAGGGCTATCACCAGAGTTGGCGCAAGCTACCTTGGTATCTAATTTGACTTATGCAGCAGAAGAACTTAAAAAAGAAAATATCAAGTTACTTATAGAGCCAATTAATACTTTTGATATTCCTGGATTCTTTATGGCGAGCTCTCACCATGCTATTGAAATCATCATGGCAGTTAAGTCCTCCAATCTCTATTTGCAATACGATGCTTACCATTTGCATCGCATGGGTGAGGATATCTTAGAGATTGAGGAGCTCATGCCATTTATTGACCACATTCAGATTGCTGATCATCCTGGTAGAAATGAGCCAGGCACAGGAGAAATTCTTTATTCAGAATTCTTTATGTTGCTAGATGACTTAGATTATTCAGGTTGGGTCGGTTGCGAGTACAAGCAACTGCACAAAGCTAACTTTTTGAAAGATTAATCAGCCGCTCAATTTACTAGATTTTTCCGTCGCAAGTTTTGACCACTTCACCATCAGTGGCATCGCCATTGCCCAAATCAATCCGAGTGCAATAAGAGATATAGATTGATTAGGCATTGTTCCTGCGCCCAGTTTTACGCCGGCTAAATAAGACAATGGGCCAGTGATGCTGCCTAATATAGCGGCTAGCCAGTAACTTCTTTTTATCCACGACATAGAGTGATTTAATGTGATTGCTAGTGCTGCCCATAACAGGCACATCCATAGAGGACTGATGCCACTTATCAATCCAGCCGATGCATACGTCATCAATTCCGCTTGTAAGAGAATGCTATCTACAACAAAACCAAGCACTAAGCATCTGGCGACCAATAGAGCCTCATTTTTGATTTGATGTTTCGGTAAGCGCCCAAAATGAATGCCTAAGCACAACAAAATGACGGCCACACCAAGGCTGGCCATTTGGTGAGCGGCACCTAAGATGCCTGCAAACCAGGCCACTTGAAATAAAACAAAGTTAATTAAGTAAGACAAGATTTTTCTTGATTAACGTTTATGAAAACTTAAAGTCACTTCACCTAGGTAAATGCCAAACTTACTCATTTGAGCTTTGTTAAGCATGACCTTCTGATCCATCAAATACATCCAATCGTTAAATTGCACATGGTAGGTTGTGCCATCGACTGGTAATGCCAGTGTGTAATGCCAATTCAGGGCATTGCCCGCCACATTGCCTTGGGCTTGACCGATCACATCATCAGCCGTGCCTGAGTACACGCCAGGGGCAGTTTCTGTCAAAGTCCAAACACGTCTTTGTTTGGTGCCATCTGAGTAAGTGAAGTCCTCATCAAGTGTCCCCACTTTTTTGCCATCTTTGGTTTCCCATTTGGCATCAATGATCACTTTAAAGCGCTTCACAACTTCACCTTGACGACCTGTAAAGATGCCATAAGCATCAATCGTACCGTTGAAGTATTCAGACATATCAAGCTTAGGGGACTCATTGGCATACCGTTGTACTTGAGGTCCTGAGCATCCCCATAAGGTCAGGCCTGTGAGAGTGGCCATGCCTGAACAAATCATGCGACGTAGTGAGTATTTCATGTTGACCTTATTTAATTGACTTGCTAACACTGTTGGTTGATGAAGCTAGGGGTGCAACCCTGAGATAGTAATTGAGTACGAAGTTGCGGAGCACTGGTGCGAGGATCTAACCAAATTCCAAAGAAGGATTTAGAAAAATCATCGCCAGGTACTTCACCGACCACTTGCCCATTGTGTAAAAACAGCGTGCCACGTTGAGGTCGATAGATGGCTGTTAGTGAATGGCCAGGCGCAATATTGGGAAATATCTTTTCTAAACTGACAGACCATTTCTGACGATTCTCATCAGAAACGCCCAATTGACGCATTTCTTTCATGGTTTGCTCTCTGAGAGCATCTGCCTTGAAGTTTCTTAAATAGTTAATTTTTAAGGCGTAGCTTGCTTGATTGCCGTTGCCTGTAACAAACAACTGAGCATCATATAAGTCAAATCCCCAATAGGTCATACGACCCTGGCCTTGAAGTTTGGCTCCATGCAGATGGGTTTGACCGTTGTCATGAGTTGGGTCGGCATTTGCTCCAGAGCAAATGATGAGGCAAGCCATCAAGACCTTGAAAAGAGCTGTTAATACTTTTTGCATATACAAGAGCATAATTATGTTTTGCGAACTCTGCTGAGTAAGGCTTCATTACCCTTACAAAAGCTCTTTGATATTAATTGGCTATGTTGTTAGAACCACCGTATTCATCCTTAAATGATTTGCCCGCTCAGTTGCAGCAACATGGTTATGTTGTGGTCGCACCTGACCAGTTTTATGCCTTATCAGGGCATCAAGAAAATGATTGGGCGCAATTAGCCAAAACTTGGCAGCATCTGCCGCCAGATGAGTACTTAAGAGATGGTGGCCGTTATCGCCAAAGAAGACATGCGAGCTTTGTGATTAAAAACACTTCTGTTCAATTGGCGCCTCATCGAGCTCATTGGCAACCAGTTTCCTACAACGCATTACATGGCGGTATTGATCGTTGGTTTGAGCCATGCGAAGAAGAATTTGTTAATTCTGATGCTTTAAAAGATTGTTTGGCCAATCTGGGCCGTCAACTCAATCAAATAAAGCCTGCAACAGATGACGCTTGGTATGTGGAAGTTCATCAATTTAGGATTGATACAACAGATGGTATTGGTCGACCAACTCCTGAGGGTGCTCACAGAGATGGCGTTGATTTTGTGGCTGTCTTAATGTTGGGTAGAAATAAAATCAAGGGTGGCGAAACCCGAGTATTCGAAGCCAATGGTCCTCAGGGGCAGCGTTTTACGCTGAATCAATCGTTTAGCTTAATGGTCTTGGATGATGAGCGAGTGATTCATGAGAGCACGCCAATTCAGCCTATCGACCCTGACAATGGATCGCATGCTTGGCGCGACACATTAGTGGTGACATTTAGGCGTCAAGGTTTTCAAAATAGCGGCCAATAATCATTGGCAATGACTAGCGTATTTGTTGGTGCGATAGGTACTTGCCGTCTTTATTAACTCGTACCAATACTATCCCGCCAGATCCGATTGATTGCCCTGTAAATGCTTGAATATTGACTTGGTGTGTCACCATCACAATGGGCTTTCTAGGGCGAACTTGAATTAGTTTGCTGATCTTGTTTTGCAAAGATAAGGTTTGTGCATTGCCATCTTTGGGATTCTCAAAAAAGGAACCTAGAGACATTTCAATCTGAACCATGCCGATATTTAGTAATTGAGCTGTATCTTTGCATCGACACCACGGGCTGCTATGTATCTGAGCATCACTGATTCTTTGTTCAGATAACCACACACCAATCTGCTTGGCTTGAGCAATGCCAACTTCGCCAAGGTTGCGTTGTGTTTTGCAATTGTTTAAATCAAATCCTGATGGATCGCTATAGCCAGGAGCGTCAGCATGACGCATCATTAGCACATAGGGGCCTTCACTTAAATCATCAACGAGTGCTGCTTGTGTCATTGTTGCTGACGCGAGCAATAGGATGCTGAAGATGCGTTTGAGCCAGTTATGTGTACTCATTATTTTCTTCTGTCAGGAGCTCTATTCTCAGGCTTCTTTTTCTGAGGTTCTGTTACTCGATTCGGATCTGGCTTTAAAACAGAGGTATGCGTGATGCTGCTTGGATTCATACTGAGCGGTAGATACTCATGTTTGGCCCAAGCATTGGCATAGCTAGAGTAATTTCTATTATTGACCCAACCCGATTGACCAGTTTGATAAATGAATTGTGATTTATCTAAATCTGCCAAATCATAAACAGCCCGCATGCTGGCAGCTTTAGTGACGGTGTAGGGATTATTGCTGTTGCTAAAATCCATAAAGCCAACATTAATCGTAAATCCATCACCAGGCATTGGTCGACTAACTTCGAAGTGTCTTTTGAGTAATGACACTTTGCTAAACGGACGATGCTCAGACACTGCTATGTGAGCTTTGCCCCAAGTCCATGATTTAGGGTTGCCACCAAATTGTTTTGTTAAATCATCTAGCGCGCGAGTGAAGGCTAGGTCAATGATTTGCTCGCAGGTTTCAACTTCAGTAGTAGGTGACTGGTCACACCAATATGTAGCCTGAGTTTTGCCAGCAAGGTGTAGTTCCATCACGTGATGTACTCCAGAGCGGAAATCTCTCTTGCCATACTCTGTGGCAAAACTTTTGCCCAACTTATCTTCGAAGAGTAGACGAGTTAATTGGTGAGCCCAGGCGTTGTAAATCGTCGCGCCTGTACTTTCTATGCTCATATTGCCGTTAAAGCTTGTAATCAACTCTTTTGCATCATTGGCATGTTTGTGATTGGAGTTGGCTTGTTGCAACAGTGGTAGTAAATCTATGGCAGACAATGACAGCGTATCTGCTTGCATGGCTTTCATGCTGGCGAGATCATGTTTCTCTTGGGCGAGAAGTAGGGCTTCAATTCTGTTTTGGCGATAAGGCATGTGCCAATCTGCGGTTAATGGATTAGGGTCATTGGCCGCATGAACTCTTTGGTTGGCTGTGGCAATCCAGCCTTTGCTTGGGTTGTTATCTTTGGGTAGTTGATCTGCACTTAGGTATGGGCCCCAATCGTATTGTTTATCCCAACCTAAAGCAGGGGCAGAGCCAAATAAACCATGACCTTTACTACGCTTAGGGGTAACACCTGCCGCACGATAAGCAATCTGTCCTTCTTTATCGGCCATCACTACGTTTTGCATAGGTGCGTAGTAGTGCTTAAGCGCACCTTTAAATTCATCTAAGTTTTGCGCTTGATTCATTAAGAATCCTGCCACCAATGTTTGGTTAGCATCATCTAGCGCAGTCCAACGCATCGATATGGCATAGCGTGAGGTATCGATTAATTGTTGAGCACGCTCATAGGCGTCTGAGATCACGGGGCCGTGTCTGGTTTCGCGAGCCAAGAAGCGCACAGGCTCTTTACCTTTTACTAAGATCGTTTCTTCTCTTAAAACAAAATTAGCGAAGCCATTTGGTGTCTGATAGCGCGCAGGATTCTTTTCGTCTAGCGATTCAATATACAAATCTTGAACGTCTGGATCAGTGTTTGTAAAACCCCAAGCGATATTTGCATTGCGTCCCAAAACAACACCTGGGATACCAGGAACGGTGGCGCCGATCACTTGTAATTTAGGCGCATCAATATGCGCAAAGTACCAAATGGCCGGAGATGTGAGGCTGAGGTGAGGATCGTTGGCTAATAGTGGTTTGCCACTAATTGTTTTGTCACCAGCCACAACCCAGTTATTGGACCCAACTCCTTCGAAGCCTCCAGGGAGTGATTGCAAAAGGTCTTTATTCAAACTGCTAGTTTGATGACTGTTAGATTTAAATACGCCTAAATCTCTGTACATCTTGGCAAAGTTCACAGATGTAGGAGGAGCTTCACCTGGGTATGGTGGCAATACTTGCCAAATGCGATCTGTATCTAAAGTCTTTGACAGTTCAAGGCGCAGAAATTCTTTATGCCAATTGCCTCCTAAATCTAAGGCCATCATCAATGACCAGGCCACCGAGTCGGCGGGACCCCAAGTGCCAGGCTTGGCACCCAGAATCAAGAACTCTGCAGGCAATGCCCAGCCTAGACGTGCAAATCCAGCATTCACGCCTTCTACATATGACTGTATCTGGCGTTTGTATTCGATAGGGTAGTTTTCAAACTGTTTTTCTGCGGCGCGACGAACACCTAAGGTACGAATGAACTTATCAACACCAACCGTCTCTGGACCAAGAATTTCTGATAATTTGCCAGAGGCTAAGCGGCGATTGAATTCCATCTGCCAGGGGCGTTCTGTGGCATGTAAAAACCCCAGTGTGTACCAAGCATCTTCTATGTTGCTGGCGCTGATGTGGGGTATGGCGTTGTCGTCAAACTTCACGGTCACAGGATTATTGATGCCCGGAGCTATTAGCTCTGCGTTTAACTTCTCTTTGGTAGATAACCAATAAACACTAAGAGTTGTAAGGGTAATAATTAGAAAAATAGCAATGGCCAGACCGGAAATCCGCGCCCAGCCTATATTCTTCTTATCTCTTGAGGAGAGGGTAAAGCTCATATTAGGTAAAACCCTTAGCAAATATTACGTCGATTTAGATGCGTATTTTTTCACAGAGTGCTAAATTAATCTCAACTTGTGAAATTTATTCTCAAGCTAGATAGATCGATCAATAAAAGAGGAGACATATATGTCAGACAATAAAGTTCAATCACGTCGTAAATTTATCGCCACATCTACAGCAGCTGCTGCTGGTGCTGGCACACTTGGCTTCCCGATGATTGCTAATGCGCAAACAGTTAATCTGCGCTTTCAGTCAACATGGCCAACAAAAGATATTTTCCATGAGTATGCACAGGACTTCTGTGACAAGATCAATAAAATGTCTTCAGGCCGTCTAAAGATTGAGCTACTACCAGCTGGTTCAGTGGTTAAAGCTTTTGACTTATTAGATGCAGTGAGCAAAGGTACATTGGACGGTGGTCACGGTGTTGTTGCTTATTGGTACGGTAAGAGCCCAGCGTTAGCGCTATGGGGATCAGGTCCAGCTTTTGGTATGGACCCAAATATGGTGCTTGCATGGCATGAATACGGTGGTGGTAAAGCCATGTTGGAAGGCATCTACAAGTCATTGAACTTGGATGTGGTGTCATATCTATATGGCCCAATGCCAACACAACCTTTAGGTTGGTTCAAAAAGCCAGTGGCTAAAGTTGAAGACATGAAGGGTCTTAAGTACCGTACAGTAGGTCTTTCAATTGACATTTTCAAAGACATGGGCGTTTCAGTGAACGCATTGCCAGGTGCTGAGATTGTTCCAGCGATGGACCGTGGTCTTTTGGATGCTGCTGAATTTAACAACGCGTCTTCAGATCGTCTATTGGGCTTCCCAGACGTTTCTAAAGTATGTATGTTGCAATCATTCCATCAATGTTCAGAGCAGTTCGAAATTCTTTTCAACAAGAAGAAATTAGACTCTATGCCTGCTGAATTGCGTGCAATGATCACTGCAGCTGTTCAAGCTTCTTCAGCTGAAATGAGCTGGAAGGCAATCGATCGTTACTCAAAAGACTACATTGAGATGCAGCAGAAGCAAGGCGTTAAGTTCTACAAAACGCCAGATCCTATCTTGCGTGCTCAATTAGCTGCTTGGGACAAGATCATTGATGCGAAGTCACAAGAAAATGCTGACTTCAAACGTGTTCTTGAATCAATGCGTTCATTTGCTCAACGTGCATGCCGTTGGCAAAATGACACAAGCGTTGATTACAAGATGGCTTACAACCATTATTTCGGTCGTAAAGCTAAATCTTAAGTTCAATGAAGTAAGGCAAATACCCACCTAGATGGCTAGGTGGGTATTTGTTGTTTAGCAGTTATATAAAAATAATACGGAAGAGACATATGCAAAAATTTTTGCTATCGATCGACAACTTGTCGACTAAGCTCGGCCACTTTTCTGCTTACTCCATCGCGGTCTTGACTGCAGTGATCTGTTGGGAAGTTGGGTCTAGATACTTTTTTAATTCCCCGCATGATTGGGTATTTGATGTGACCTACATGCTTTATGGCGTGTTATTCATGATGGCGGGTGCTTATACCCTGTCTAAAAATGGTCATGTGCGCGGTGATGTTTTATACGGCTTTTTTACGCCAAGAACTCAAGCCATACTTGATTTGGCTTTGTACATCATTTTCTTCATCCCTGGCATCGTTGCTTTGGTCTATGCAGGCATTAGTTTTGCCTCAGAATCAATTGCGATCAATGAGCACACCACTCAAACAGCTAATGGCCCTCCAATTTGGCCATTCAAGATGATCATTCCAATTGCTGGTGGTTTGTTGTTGCTACAAGGTTTTGTGGAAATTATTCGTTGCATTCTTTGCATTCGTGATGGTGAGTGGCCAAAACGTGAGGAAGATGTTGAAGAAGTTGACGTTGACAAATTAAAAGCCATGGTGAGCCATGAAGATGACAAGAAGGGTGCTTAATCATGCGTAAGGAACTTTATTTCGGCTTTGCCATCATGGCGGCCATTGTTATTGGCACTTTGTCATTTATGCCATCTTTCTCGGAAATGAGTAATGGCCATCTTGGTTTACTGATGCTGAGTTTGGTGGTGGTTGCCATCATGTTGGGTTTCCCAACGGCCTTTACATTAATGGGCATGGGCATGATCTTTGCCTTCATGGCTTATCACAATCAAGGCGAGGGTGATGCGCAAGCATTGACCAGAACCTTGGACCTGATGGTGCAAAGAACATTTGCCGTGATGACCAATGATGTATTGATTTCAATTCCATTATTTGTGTTCATGGGGTATCTAGTTGAGCGTGCCAACTTGATTGAGAAGCTTTTCAAAAGCTTGCATCTTTCATTGGCTCGTGTGCCAGGTGCTCTAGCAGTTGCTACTTTAGTGACATGTGCAATTTTTGCTACAGCAACAGGTATTGTGGGCGCCGTTGTGACACTCATGGGCTTATTGGCTTTGCCATCAATGCTTAAGGCGGGTTATAGCGTTAAGTTGTCTGCTGGTGCAATTACGGCTGGTGGTTGTTTGGGTATTTTGATTCCGCCATCAGTGATGCTAATTGTGTATGGTGCAACTGCTGGTGTATC
>JAOAUK010000008.1 GCA_030157655.1 Polynucleobacter sp.
CATTAATATGAAGGCGTAGGCCATCACCCAGTTTTTCAACTGTTTCGATTTGTCCTACGGCTTGAATGATTCCGGTAAACATGATGTGTATGCGTAATTAAAAAATGGATTGTTTGTTGAATTTTATAGAAAAAATACTTAAATATCTATAAAAAAGTAATTTTTTTAACATTTAAGTAATTGATTTAAATAATTTTTCCCTGTAATATTAAAAAATAATAATTTACAGAGAAAAAATGAAACTCTTATCCGATCAGCAGCGTCTTTATTTGGTTGAGTCAGATCAGTTATATCGCGCTTGGCGTGAGGCGGTGTGGCGTCAGCAAGAATATAAATATGGCATGCGTTGGAAGTCTGTCAGCGGTAAAGAATACTTGATTAGATACAGCGATGCGCGAGGTCATGGAAGATCCTTGGGGCCTAAATCAATTGAGACAGAGCGAATTCATGATCAGTTTCATGAAGGTAAACGTTTGGCTGATGAAAAATATTCAGGCCTTACTGTCAGAGTGAAGGAACAAACGCGTATCAATCGTGCGGTGCGTTTGGGGCGCATGCCAACCGTCATAGGTAATATTTTGCTGGCCTTGGATAAAGTTCATGCACTGGATGATTTTAGGGTTGTGGGAACGCATGCTTTATTTGCTTATGAAGCAATAGCTGCAGTTGAATTCAAAATTGAGTTGTTAGCATCTGGCGATGTAGATTTGCTGTATGACAATCGCCGATCTATATCGATAGTTGCGAAAAAAATTGATGGTCATGGTTTATTAGATCTTTTAAAAAAAGTAGATAAAACATTCGAGATTAATGATTTTGAGCGTTTTAGAGCTGTCAATAAAGATGGTTTCATGGTCGATATGATCACTCAAGACCGGGGTATGAAATACACAAAACCAGAACCACTGGTGGATAAGGATTTTGAGTTTGTAGAAGTCCCTAATTTGGAGTGGTTAGTTAACTCTCCGAGAATTGATCAGGTAGTCATTGCTGCAAATGGACATCCAGTGATGATGCCAGTGCCAGATCCTCGGGCTTTCGCAGTGCATAAGGCATGGCTATCTAAACAAAAAGAAAGAGAGCCTGTAAAAAAATCTCGTGACTTTAACCAAGCTGCAATGGTTTTTTATTTATTGAAAGAGTATTTACCCAATTATCCAATTGAACCGAAGCAAATGAGGTACTTTCCTAAAGAGGTTGTCGACCAATCTTTAATGGCGCTTAATCTTCATTTGAACCAGTAGGGTTAATGAGGTTTTATTAGCCTAATCCGTAGATTATCGCCAACAGATACATGGTCAATCAAATCCCAAGACTTAACATCATCTAAGGTGCTGAGGCTAGGTAGATTGGCCATGCCAACCGCATCTCCCAATAGCTTAGGCGCCATGTAGATCAGTAATTCATCGACGCAACCCTCGCGTATCAATGAGCCATTAAGCTTAAAGCCTGCCTCAACGTGTACTTCGTTGATGTGCAACTTTTCTGCTAAATATTTAAATAGTGCGGAAAGATCCACTTTACCTTTGCTATTAGATGCATCCGGTAGAGAAACGACTGTGACATTTTTTTCTCGTAAAGCTTGTGACATTTTTTCAAAATGCTCATTATTAACTTGACCACAAACGACTACCGTATGACCACCAATTGAGTCATCAAGTATCTTTGCGTCTAGCGGAACCTCTAAGAAAGAATCAATCAATACTCGGATGGGTTGTCTTGGTGTTTCAACGCCTCTGACATTGAGTTGAGGATTATCTTCTTTTACTGTTCCTATGCCAGTTAAAACGCAACAGGCTCTAGCTCGCCATAAATGACCATCATGGCGTGCATCACTGCTAGTAATCCACTGACTCACACCGTTGTGTAGCGCAGTTTTACCATCAAGACTGGCGGCAATCTTTAACCGTACCCAAGGTTTTCCTTGAGTCATGCGCTGAATAAAACCGATATTTAATTCAGTGGCTTCTTTTTCTAATAAGCCACAACGCACATCAATACCTACGGTACGTAGTTTTTCCAGTCCTTGACCTGCGACCAATGGATTGGGGTCTGTTGTTGCTGCAATGACTGTTGCAACTTTGGCATTAATTAAAGCGTCCGTACATGGGGGCGTGCGACCATGATGGCAACATGGTTCTAAAGTGACATACACCGTTGAACCACTCACATCAAAACCCTTGGCTTTTGCATCTTTAAGTGCGACGATTTCAGCGTGATCAGAGCCGGCGGCTTGTGTGTGGCCACGACCAATCATTTGATTATTTTTAACAATGACACAACCCACCCGAGGATTCGGGTTGCTGATGAACAGTGACTTCTTGGCTTCTGCCAAGGCCATATTCATATAGTCATGGTCTTCTTGGGTATACATAGCAAACAATTAATAACAATGTGTCTCATTTTAGAGGTGATATCCACTTTACAGGCATTTTTGAGAATCTTTCTCTGGGTCGCAAATTCGCCACCGACCGCCTGGCCCCAAAATCACATGGCGTATTAATTCTGGGTAGGATTTATGTTGCCAAATAATCCGATTCGCCACAAAGCCGCCGTTATGCAATAGCGCAGGCTCACCCTCAGAGAAAGTAATGTGGCGCGCTTTTTTGGGCGCGCTCATGTCCGTAAATTGTTGGCTATCTTTTAATAGATGATTAGCAACTTGTACTTGGCCATTTAAATGCCCCTGGTTAAGTGAGTAGGTTTTTAGTGAAGTCACTTTTGGGGATGTTTCAGTGTGACGTATGACTGCCCAGCCCTTAGACCAATTCTGGGGATCATTTTCATTGAGTGGTTTTAGGCTGATCTTCACATTTAGTTGGCGAGATAGTTGCCTTGCTAACTGAGCATCCTGAATAAATGTATGTGTGACTTCATTTAATTGTTGTTGAGCTATTTGGCGGCTAAATGATTCCACGAATGTACCTGCAAGAATGGCTATTAAAAAAGTACACATCAACACTTCAAGGAGAGTAAAGCCGGCGTCTGAATCGCACTGATAACTGTTACTTTCACAACTTCTTCCAGCTAAGTCGTTCAATCTGCTTGGATTTAATTTTTGATGAGGCGTGAGGTGTGTCAATTCGAATAGTGCTTTGTAGTTGTACATGTGTAAGAGGGTTGATGGCCGAGCTGCTTACTTTGTAGTGCTGGCTGCTAATACCTGATTTATTGCGAAAGTATTTTGGTTTATATGTTTCAACACTAATCGAACTATTTACATCAAGACCCATACTTAAATTTTTCTCTGCTTCAATTAGCTTTGTTTCGGCCAAGATAAAAGTCTTTAGGTAATTACTTTCACTTTGAATCATCCGAATATGTGTTGCACAAACATTTAAAGCAAAGACGATTGCTAAGCTGGTGAGCAATATAAATCCAAGAATGCTTGGAATAACGTAGCCATCTTTTTTAGATGAGGGTAGTTCATCACGAGTGCCGCAATGCAAATATTTTCTTGATTTCAAGGGCATGCTTATTCTTTTGAAGTTTGATGTGTATCTTTAATGCTCGGACTTCTTTCCAGTGTGGTCGATTTTTAGTGACACGTTCGCTTAACTCGTAAGGCTCATACCATTCAATGCTTTGACCATTCTTAATACCAGCTTGGATTTGCATGGATTGAACATGGCCAACTAATGCATCGTTTTGTAGGTGACCTTTTTTGTTCTTGGTTTGTAAATACAAAACCCCCTCACGTTGTTCGTAATGCCCTTGATACTGAACAAAAAACGCTTGATAACCAATGGCTTCATCTGCGTGGTGTGTATAAAAAGCATCAGAACCATCTAAGCTGGCAGAACCTTTGCGCACCTGAAATTGGGCAGTCTGACTATTGCTCATGCCAGAGGTGTCTTTTGCCATGACTCTGAAAGTGGCACCTTTAGGTAGGCTCGCTGTTTGTATAGCTCGCCCCATCATCTGAATCGCCTGTAATCCCTCGTTATGCAAAGTCACTCGAGTTAATTGACCCTCAATGCTTTGATAGACGTGATAGCCCGATTGAGTAATGCTTATCAAAATGATGCCGCCCAGTAGGCTGGAAATTAACAGCTCGATCAAGTTCATTCATCACCCCATGCAAGCAAGGCGATTGATAACTCATGTTGATTGCTAAGTTCTATTAATTCAAAAAATTCACGTTCAAGTTTGAGTGAATAGCTACTCACGAACTGTTGTGCGGATGAAATGACAAAATAGGATCCGCTTAGCAAGCAAACTGCCAACAGAATTTCAATCAGAGTAAAGCCGCTCGAAGCTGTATGTAAAGACATCCATGCATGATGCCAATACAAAAGTCTCTTGAAAATCAGCGTTTACTGATTCTTATGTAGGAGTTTTCTGAAAATAAATAAGAGCTGACGACTTACTTCAGCTCTTTAAGAGCGCTTTCAAATGACTCAATGTCAGCAAAGCTCTTATATACAGAAGCAAAGCGGATATAAGCCACTTTATCTAGACGTTTGAGTTCGCGCATCACAAGTTCGCCAACGCGATCGCTGGCAATCTCTTTCTCGCCCGTGGCAAGTAATCGTTCTTCAATGTTTCGGATTGCTTCTTCAACGGCCTCGGCAGACACTGGGCGCTTGCGTAGTGCAATGCCCATGGAATCCACAATCTTGCTGCGGTTGTATTCAACTCGACTGCCATTCTTTTTAACGATGGCTGGTAGCGCTAATTCTGCGCGCTCATAAGTAGTAAAGCGTTTGTCACACTTCTCGCAACGGCGACGACGTTTGATAACGTCACCTTCTTCAGATACGCGAGTATCTAAAACTTGCGTATCTGAATGTTTGCAGAAGGGGCAATGCATATTTTCTTATGAGCCTTAAGTTGATTAGTTGCTGTAAACAGGGAAGCGCTTAGTTAAGGCAGCTACTTGTTCACGTACTTTAGCAATGTTCGCAGCATCGTTAGGGTTATCTAGAACGTCAGCAATCCAGTTAGCTACTTGAACAGCTTCAGCTTCTTTAAAACCACGCGTTGTCATCGCTGGTGAACCTAAACGAATACCGCTTGTAACAAATGGTTTCTCAGGATCGTTAGGGATCGCATTTTTGTTACATGTGATGTGAGCTTCGCCCAATACGCGTTCAGCTTCTTTACCAGTGATTTTCTTGGCACGAAGGTCTACTAGCATCACGTGTGATTGTGTGCCAGAAGACACGATGCGCAAGCCACGTTTGATCAAAGTTTGTGCCATGGCGTTGGCATTAATCAATACTTGTTGCTGATAGTCTTTAAAGCTTGGCTCTAGTGCTTCTTTAAATGCTACTGCTTTAGCTGCAATCACGTGCATCAAAGGGCCACCTTGCAAGCCTGGGAAAATAGCAGAGTTAATTGCTTTTTCGTGTTCGGCTTTCATCAAAATGATGCCGCCACGTGGACCACGCAAACTCTTGTGAGTTGTTGATGTCACGATGTCAGCGTGAGGAACTGGGTTCGGGTACAAGCCAGCAGCGATCAAGCCAGAGTAGTGAGCCATGTCCACCATGAAAATAGCACCAACTTCTTTAGCAACTTTGGCAAAACGAGCAAAATCAATATGTAAAGAGTAAGCAGATGCGCCAGCAATGATTAATTTTGGCTTGTGTTCACGTGCCAAGCGCTCCATCGCATCGTAATCAATCTCTTCTTTTTCATTGAGGCCATAAGCAACAGCGTTAAACCATTTGCCACTCATGTTGAGAGCCATACCGTGGGTCAAGTGACCGCCTTCAGCCAAGCTCATACCCAAAATGGTGTCACCAGGCTTCAAAAACGCTAAAAATACTGCCTCATTGGCTGATGCGCCACAGTGAGGCTGTACGTTGGCAGCTTCTGCGCCATAAATCTGTTTTAGACGGTCAATCGCCAATTGTTCAGCAACGTCTACAAACTCACAGCCACCGTAATAGCGCTTACCTGGGTAACCTTCAGCATATTTATTCGTTAATTGGGAGCCTTGGGCTTCCAAAACGGCTGGAGAGGTATAGTTTTCAGAGGCAATCAGCTCGATATGCTCTTCTTGACGGTTATTTTCTGCTTGGATGGCATCCCATAATGCGGGATCAGTTTTGGCCAATGTTTGACTACGTTGGAACATGATTAGGGCTTTCTATGAGGATCGTCTATTTTGCGGCTAGCATACGCTAAACTCTGCAGACCTAAATGATACAAAAAAACCAGTGAGGAGACCAAAAAATGACTAAGTTAACCGTATTGGTGACTGGAGCCACAGCAGGCTTTGGTCAGGCGATTGCAAAGCGCTATTTAGCTGAGGGCCACAAAGTGGTGGCAGCTGGCCGCCGAGTAGACCGTTTGGAAGAGTTAAAAAAGTCTTTGCCAGCCGATCAACAGGCTCGTTTACACACAGTTGTGCTCGATGTGACTGATAAATATGCCGTTTTTGCATTGCCAGCAAAATTGCCAGGGGACTTTGTTGGGGTCAATGTTTTGGTAAATAACGCAGGCTTAGCCTTGGGTTTGGAGCCAGCTCATAAAGTAGATTTAACTGATTGGGAAAGAATGGTCGACACCAACATCAAAGGTTTGATGTACATGACACGTGCTTTCTTGCCAGGTATGGTTGAGCGTGGTCGAGGTCACGTCTTTAATTTGGGTTCTATTGCAGGCCGTTACCCATATCCAGGTGGTAACGTTTATGGCGGTACTAAAGCATTTGTCCGCCAGTTCAGCTTGAACCTTAAATCAGACTTATTAGGCACGCCGATTCGTGTCACAGACGTATCGCCAGGTTTGTGTTCTGGTACAGAGTTCTCTAATGTGCGCTTCAAGGGCGATGATGAGAAAGCTGCCAAAGTCTATGACGGCGTTCAGGCATTAACCGCTACGGATATTGCAGAGTCTGTCTACTGGGCATCTACCTTGCCAGCGCACGTGAACATCAATGTGATTGAAATGATGCCGGCATGCCAAGCATCTGGTCCGTTGGCTGTTCATAGAAACTAAAATAGCCATACACATTCATAAAAAGTAATAACACTATTCATCACTACGGAAATTAATCCATATGCACGCTACTCAAGATTTATCAATTTTGTCGCTAGTACTTAATGCCAGTGTTCTGGTGCAATTGGTCATGCTCCTATTGCTAAGTCTTTCAGTAGCGTCATGGACAATTATTTTTAGAAAGGGCTTGGCGCTTAAAGCGGTGCGTCAAGATACCGAGCGCTTTGAGCGAGACTTTTGGTCAGGCGGTGATCTAAATACCCTGCTACAAGGTGCGATGCGCAACAAGGATCAGGCAGCCAGCTTAGAGCGTATTTTTGAAAGCGGTATGCAAGAGTTTAAAAAAGGTAGAGAGATTGATGGTGCACGCCGTGCGATGAAAGCAGCATATCAACGAGAGATGGATACCTTAGAAGCTAACTTACCATTTTTGGCATCAGTTGGTTCTGTCTCACCTTATATTGGTTTATTTGGCACGGTATGGGGCATCATGAACTCATTCCGCGGCTTGGCTAACGTACAGCAAGCAACATTGGCAAGTGTGGCTCCTGGTATTGCAGAAGCTTTGGTGGCAACAGCGATTGGTTTGTTTGCAGCGATTCCAGCAGTGGTGGCCTATAACCGCAATGCTGCTGATATTGATCGTTTGTCGATTCGTTTTGAAACTTTCATTGAAGAGTTCTCAAACATCTTGCAACGCCAACAACAAGTTCGCTAAATAGGGATCCACTCATGGCTAGTATCTCTAGAAAAACGGGCGGACGTAGAAGGGCAATGGCGGACATCAATGTAGTTCCATACATTGACGTGATGTTGGTGCTCTTGGTCATCTTTATGGTCACAACGCCCATGGTCAATCCAGGTATTGTCAGTTTGCCAACAGTGGGTGGCGCACAAATACAACCTATGCCCCCTGTGCTTATTAACATTTCTGCTGAAGAAGTTATTTTGATTAAGAGCGAAGGCAAGGCAGATAAAACTGTGAGCCGTGCAGAGTTAGGTGCTTTTGCGCGTGAACGTGCGGAGCTAACTCCAGATCAGCCGATGGTGATTGCAGCAGATAAATCAATCAAGTATGAAATCGTGATGGATGTGATGGCGCGTCTGAAAGAAAACGGTATCAAACGTGTTGGCTTGGCTGTGAAGAGTAATTAATAGTAAGAGAGACTGAGTGAGCGCTGCAACATTTCCTGGTTTTCCATTGCGTGACCGTTTTCAGGCGGAGCCTGGGACCGGTAAGGCCTTTTTGTGGGCCATGGGAATGCATCTCATATTAATCTTGTTTTTAACAGTGGGTTTGAATTGGAAAAGCCAAACCCCTGCAGGTCTTGAGGCAGAAATTTGGGATAACGTCCCAGTTATTAAAAGTGCTCCAGCTAATGTGGATCCAAAAATTGATGCTGATGAAAAAGCAGACATTGCACTTAAGAAGAAAAAAGAAGCTTTAAAGAAACCTGAGCCTAAAAAAGAAGAAGCAAAGCCAGCTAAAAAAGTAGATCCGAAAGAGCTAAAAAAGCAAAAGGCTGAAGAAGAAAAGTTAGCGAAACAAAAACAAGACGCTGCCAAAGAAAAAGCCAAGGCTGAGGCTGAACGTAAAGAAGCTTTGGCTCAAGATAAGGCTCGCGCAGATCAATTAGCTCGTTTACGCTCTGCAGCAGGCAAAGAAGGCGCGGCAGGTGGTCGAGGGGGTGTGGTTGGTGATGGTGTTGGCGGTGGTGGTAATGCCAAGCCAGGTTACGCTGATAAAGTACGCCGTAAGATCTTGCCGTTAATTGTTTTTAATCCATCGTTGGTATCGGGCAACCCTGCAGTTGAAGTCGGAGTAGAGTTGGCTCCTGATGGCACAATTGTGAATCGGAAAGTATTAAAGAGCAGTGGTGATGTTGCATGGGATAGAGCTGTTTTAAGAGCGATTGATGACGCGCAAACCTTGCCTAAGGATGATGATGGTAAGGCGCCTAAGCAAGTACGTTTAACGTTTAAGCCAAAAGATTAATGAGACACATGATGAAATTGATTTCAGTGATGCAAAGATTAATAGCTAAATCCGCTAGATTTTGGCTAGGTATGTCAGCAATGATGCTTATTTCAGGTAGCGTCAATGCGCAAATGAATATTGAAATCACGGGTGTTGGACAGTCATTGTTCCCGGTGGCGGTGATGCGCTTCGTTGGTGAAAACCAATTGCCACTCAAGGTAACAGATGTGGTTCGCTCCAATTTGGCTAGAAGCGGTGCTATTCGTAATGTCGAGTCAGGTTCTGCAGAGCTTGGTTGGGATATCAACCCTGACTATAAGTCTTGGTCTGCGCGTGGCGCTGATGCACTGGCTGTGGGTGGCGTGACCAAATTATCAGATGGCCGTTTTGAAATTCGTTATCGTTTATTTGATATTCGTAAAAACGAAAGTTTAGGTGGCTTAGTAGTTACGGTGACTGCTGATGACTTGCGTTTAGCCGGTCACAAAATTGCTGATGACATCATTCAAAAGATTTTGGGTGAGCGAGGTATTTTCTCGACGCGCTTGTCTTATGTGATTCGCTCTGGCAAAAGTCATCGTTTGGTGATTTCTGATTCTGATGGTGAGAACGCTCGTCCTGCTTTATCAAGTAATGAACCGATCATTTCACCAACATGGTCGCCAGACGGTAAAAAAGTAGCTTATGTGTCATTTGAGTCACGTAAACCAGTGATCTATGTGCATGAGTTAGCAACAGGGCGTCGCACGGTTCTTTCGAATCAGAAAGGTAACAACAGTGCGCCGTCTTGGTCGATGGATGGCAGTCAACTAGCCATGGCATTGTCAAAAGATGGCAATACTCAGATTTATAAGATCAATGCCAATGGCACTGGCTTGCAACGTTTAACTCGCGGCTATTCAATCGATACAGAGCCACAATGGTCTCCTGATGGTAAATCCATTTATTTCACGAGCGATCGTGGTGGTAGCCCGCAAATTTATCGTATGTCTGTAGAGGGTGAATCTGCTGGGACTGCTCAGCGCATTACTTTTAAGCACGGTTTTGTCACCAGCCCACGTTTATCTCCTGATGGCAAAAACCTTGCCTACATTGCTAGAGTGTCTGGCGCCTATCGTTTGCACTTACAAGATTTAGCAAGCGGTGAAGTGGTTGCTTTGAGTGATGGTATTCGTGATGAGACGCCTACATTTGCTGCAAACGGTCGTTACATTCTTTATGCGACTCGTTCGGGCAATAAACCTGTTCTCATGGCTGTATCCATTGATGGCAAAAATAAACAAATGTTGAGTTTGCCGGGAGCGGATATTCGTGAGCCTGCGTGGGGCCCATTCATGGATTAATCAAATGAGTAGGCGCTGAAAAAGTGCTTATTTCAGTTTGATTTGATACGATAGATGGAAATTAAGTGAAAAACAGTCTTTTGACTTGATAAAATTATTTAAATATTAAATTTGGGGAAACATATGAAACAATTTTCTATTGCTCGTCGCGCAACATTGTTGTTGTCAGTAGCTTTGTTAACTGCTTGTGCATCTGGCGTTAAGTTAGATGATGTTGATGGTAAGGGTGGTGCTGGTACTGATTACAGTTCACAGCCTTGGAACGATCCAAAGAGCCCATTGTTTAAGCGCAGCGTTTATTTTGATTTTGACAGCTATGCAGTTAAATCTGAGTACCAAGCAACTTTGCAAGCTCACGCTAACTACCTAAAAGCAAATAAAGATCGCAAGATCAAAATTGAAGGTAATACAGATGAGCGTGGCACAACAGAGTACAACTTGGCATTGGGTCAACGTCGTTCAGAAGCTGTGCGTAAATCATTGTCATTGCTAGGTGTTTCTGATTCACAAATGGAAGCAGTTAGCTTTGGTAAAGAAAAACCAAAAGCACAGGGCAGCAATGAAGCAGCATGGCAAGAAAACCGCCGCGCTGATATCGCCTACTAATACTGTTAAAGAAAATAATACGTATGCAGCAGTTACAACGTTTCAATTTTCTGCACACTTCAACAGCGGCTTTGGCCGCTGTTGTTTTTGTTGCATTGGGTAGCTTTAGTCAACCTGCCTTAGCCTTGCTTGAGGATAACGAAGCTCGTAAAGCTATTTTGGATCTACGTGCGCAGCTTGCTGCTACGCAAAAGTCTCAAGTGGAGATGCAAAGCTTGGTCGACGAGTTAACTCAAGAGACTGCCAAGTTGAGGGGCAGAACGGAGTTGCTTGAGAGGCAAGTTCAAGAATTAACTGCTCAGCAAAAAAGCTTCTATCAAGACCTCAATGGTCGGATGAAAAACTTTGAGCCTCAGGTTATGGAAATTGAGGGTGTGCAAGGCAAAGTTCAACCTGGTGAACAGGAAGCCTATGACGCAGCTTTAAAGGCGTTTCAGGACGGTAATCTTAAAAAGGCAGATACTGGGTTTCAGTCATTTGTTAAAAAGTACCCGAACAGCCCTTATTGGCCATTGGCTCAGTTTTGGTTAGGTAATTCTGAGTATGCTCAAAAAGACTACAAATCAGCGATTGCCACATTGCAGTCAATGGTGAAGCGTTACCCCTTACATACTCGTGTACCTGATGCATTGTTAACGCTTGCTAATAGCCAAATTGAGTCAGGTGCAAAACCAGCTGGTAAAAAGACTCTAGAAAGCTTGATTGCTAAGCATCCAGAGAGTGAAGCTGCTGGCTTAGCAAAACAGGCTTTGAAGCGTCTTAAGTAAGTACCCATCTTATGTCTTTTGATTTTGAATCAATGCGTGCCAGACAGCCGAATGCCCCAGCGGTGGTATTGCTATCAGGTGGTTTAGATTCAGCAACGGTCTTAGCGATAGCTAAACAACTAGGTTATGCACCCTATGCACTCTCTTTTAGATATGGTCAGCGCCATTCTTCAGAGTTAGACGCCGCTGTGCGTGTGGCTAAGTCACTCGGAGCTGTTAGACACGAAATCATTGATTTGGATTTAAGGCGTTTTGTGGGTGGTTCTGCGCTGACGGATGATGCTTATGCTGTGCCAACGAGTCCTGGGCCGCAAGATGAAATCCCCATCACATATGTACCAGCCCGCAACACCATTATGTTGTCGGTTGCTTTGGGTTGGGCTGAAGCATTAGGTGGTTTAGATATCTTCTTTGGTGCTAATGCGGTGGATTACTCTGGTTATCCAGATTGTCGACCTGAGTACGTTCAATCTTTTGAGGCAACTGCTAATCTGGCGACTAAGGTTGGAGTTGAGTCACATGAAGCATCAACCCGATTTAGGGTTCATGCGCCAATCATCACAATGAGTAAAGCAGAAATCATTAAAACTGGCATGGAGCTAGGAGTAGATTTTTCGCAAACCGTATCTTGTTATCAGGCTAATTCAGAAGGTTTGGCTTGTGGGCAATGCGAGTCATGCCGTTTGCGTAGAGAAGGATTTAAAACTGCTCAAATCGCTGATCCAACCCATTACGCCTAATAAAAAACCCGGTCATGACCGGGTTTTTTATTACTCTGTAGGGGCTAATTACTTAAGAGCAGCAAATACGCTTGTTGTAATCGCTTCAACAGAGCCAGTACCTTCTACCTTGCGGTATGCAGGGGCTGGAACTTTAGCTGCTGGATCGCCGTTTTTAGACCAGCTTGAGTAGTACTCTACTAGTGGACGTGTTTGAGCGTCATACACATCAAGACGTTTTTTCACAGTTTCTTCTTTGTCGTCTTCACGTTGGATCAACTCTTCACCTGTCTCATCATCTTTACCAGCCACTTTAGGTGGGTTAAAGGTAACGTGATATGTGCGACCAGATGCTACGTGTACACGACGACCACTCATGCGATCAATGATCGCGCTAAATGGCACATCGATTTCTAATACGTAATCGATAGGTACGCCAGCATCTTTCATCGCTTGTGCTTGAGGAATAGTGCGTGGGAAACCATCGAATAAATAACCTTTGGCGCAATCAGCTTGAGTTAAACGATCTTTAACCAAGCCGATGATGATTTCATCAGAAACCAAGCCACCAGAATCCATTACTTTTTTAGCTTCAATACCTAATGGTGTGCCTGCTTTAACAGCAGCGCGCAACATATCGCCTGTGGAAATTTGTGGAATGCCAAATTTCTCACATATAAATTTAGCCTGCGTTCCTTTACCGGCACCTGGTGCGCCTAACAGGATCAATCGCATGGTTAACTCCCTTTTTCTTGTTTGTAGGTATTGGTTAAATTGAAAAAAGACAAGAGTAGGTTCTTTTTTTGACAAAAAACTGACTCATGCCTTTATTTGGTGATTTTCCCATTATTTGGCCTGAAAGCCAATTTTTGAGCCTCAGGATTTCCCTAAATTAGGGTAATTTTTGACATTTTTTCGCTGATTTAGACTTTTTGTGCAAAAACTTGTCTTACGCGCTCTAGGTCTTCTGCTGTATCAACGCCTGGAGGTGGTGCTGAGTCAGTTAACAGCACCTGAATGCTGTAGCCGTACCACATCGCTCTTAGTTGCTCTAAAGACTCAGCTTCTTCGATAGGAGCAGGAGCTAATTTAGAGAATTCTTTTAAGAAGCTAGCCTTGTAGGCATACATGCCAATGTGGCGATAGCATTGAGCTTGGAATTTGTCAGCGTCTCTAGTAAATGGAATCGGGGCTCTGGAAAAATACAGTGCCCGGTGATTCTTATCCATCGCTACTTTGACAGCATTGGGATTGTTCACTTCGGCCGCATCATTAATTCTCAGTGCTGCAGTGGCGATTTGTGCGTGTGGATGCTCTGCCAATGTTTGTGCGACTTGTGTAATTAATTCAGGAGGGATGAGTGGCTCATCACCTTGCACGTTCACCACAATCTCATCATCACCAAGATTTAACTTGCTAGCAACTTCACTTAAGCGATCTGTTCCTGTTGGATGATCTTTGCTAGTTAACATCACATCTAAGCCATTTGCTTTACAAGCATCAAAAATACTTTGATCATCAACCGCCACCACCACGCGTGATGCGCCAGATTGCAAAGCACGCTCAGCTACACGCACCACCATAGGTTTACCGCCAATATCAGCCAACGGTTTGTTAGGTAAGCGCGTTGATGCCAGGCGCGCTGGAATCACTGCAATAAATGGTGTGCTTGATTTCATCAGATAGAGGTCTTAAATAGACAGAAGTCTTATTTCTCGTTGATGTTGCGAGCTTCAGCAACCAACATCACTGGAATACCATCACGAATTGGAAATGCTAATTGATCTGCTTTGCAAATTAATTCGTTATTTGCAACATCATGATGCAACGGTGATTTGCAAATAGGGCAGACCAAAATATCGAGTAAACGTTTATCCATGATTGTTTGATGTATTGATTAAGGGCGTTTCAGAATGTCTACCAGCTGACTAACAAAGTCATTCGGCAAATCAACTGTCACAGGTAATACCCAAATACGCTCATCATCCTTGTAATCGTTGAGTTGAATGCATTTTACGGCATCCTTCTCGGTGATGAGTATCACTTTTTCAGACCTGTCTTTAAAAGGGTTAATAGAAAAATCATAGTGATCAGGCAATGGTAGTTCACCAAACTCTAATCTGGCATCCTTCAGTAACTGAAAAAACTTTTTGGGGTTACCTAAACCTGCAGCTGCAAGCAATTGTTGCTTGTTAGGCGCATTGGCATCAAGTAAGTTATTTACTGACGTCAGTGGCATTTGATAGCTAGGCTGTTTGAGTTGGTAGATGTTGCCAATCTTGATGTCTAAATCAAAGCTAGGAGCATCTTGGAAATAAGGTCCAGCAGATTCTTTTAGTCCCAAATTAAAAGTGAAGTCACGTGGTCGTTCTGCGCTTTCTCGGAGGGGGCCAGCTGGCAATAAAAACTGATTACCTTCGCCTCTGGCGTCACGTATCACCAATTCAAGATCGTGACCGCCTTCTCTTGCTGGCCAACGCTTAAGACTGTAATGCTGCAAGCCATCGTCGCTGATGATCACATTCACATCTGGATATTGTTTGAGTAGTTGTTGTCCTGCATTCACGCGATTGGGGTGAATAAAAATAGGTATCTTCAAGTCTTGAAGTTGTGATGCCATGTAACAAGGTTCATCACCGCAGATGCTTGGTGATGATGAGGTTGTTACTTCTGTAGGTTCTTGATTCGAGCCTTTGTAACCTCTAGAAATAATCCCTGGGCGAAAGCCTTGAGCATGCAGTGTTTTTGCAAGGGCCAATACAGTGGGTGTCTTACCTGTACCGCCAACGCGAATATTGCCAACAATCACAACAGGCACAGGCAGAGCGCTACTTTTGATAATACCTAAATCGTATAAAGACCTTCTAAGCGAACTGATTGTCCCAAACAATTTTGAGAGTGGCCACAAAGCTAAGGCTTTGAGACCTTTCTGTTCCCAATATGTTGGTGCTTGTGTCAGCGTGTTGTTGGCGCTCATGAGCTTAATTATTTACTTTTTGATTGGGTGGCAAAAACGACGTTGGGTAGGTTGGCATTACGTGCAGCTTCCATCACTAGCATCACTGATTGATGGGGGGCTTTCCCATCGGCAGCAATGATGACATTGGGCCCATTCTCGCCACCACTATTTTTGGAAGATGCTGTTAGGGCATTCGTTAGCTGATCCAAGGCAATGCGTTTGCCATCAATCGCGACTCGACCATCGGAAGAAATCGCAACAGCAATGTCTCTAGGTTGTCCTTTTGCTGCTGCACCTTCCGCACTTGGCAAGGTGATTGATAGTTCTTGATAGCGTGTAAACGTTGTTGAAATCATCAAGAAAATCAAAATCACCAACAACACATCAATAAAGGGGATTAAATTAATTTCGGGCGCAGTTTGATCGTTGGTAGCGGATGTACCATTAAAAATATTTCGTTTACTAGCGCTGTTAAATATCATTTAAGTTAAATCACTTCGTTAAATGACGCAGTAATTTTTTTGCAGCCGCTTCGCATTCGCGTTGGCGTTTTTCAATCATCGCTTTCAAACCACGCCATCCGGCGTACGCAGGAATTGCTATTAATAATCCAAAGGCTGTGTTGTAAAGGGCAATCGAAATACCGTGCGCTAGTTGTTGTGGATTGGCTCCTGTGCCTTGTTGACTGCCAAAAATTTCGATCATGCCAACCACTGTGCCAAATAAACCTAATAAAGGTGCGATTGTTGCAATCGTTGCGAGTGCGCCCATGTATCGCTCTAGCAAAATAGTCACTTCCGCGGCGGCCTCTTGCATGGCTTCAACTATTTTTTCTTCACCTAATGACTTTGATTTTGCTAGAAGGGCTGCAGACAAAATTGTGCCTAAGGGTGCTGCTTGTGAGAGGGTATCAGTTGCTTGTTGGGCGCTTTGGGGATTTTTTAAGGCGCCGGAGTCTGCTAACTGAATGGCTCCATCAATTAAATGAGCTGGCGCTACGCGTTTTGCCTGCAAGAACCAGATTCGTTCAATAAGGATGGCTAAAGCCACAATAGAAGTCAATAAAAGAGGCCATACAGGCCAGCCAGCGGCGATCAGGATGCTATACATACCCTATACTTTAAACGAAGGTTCTAAGCACTCAGAATTGAATGGCTAAAAACAAACATCAAGCTTGTGGATAACTCTGTGAAAAACTTTCTTTAAGGTGCTTTCTAAGCCCTTGATTCTTCGTAGAGGGTGTGATTTTCAGAAATATTGATTTTTATTAAACTTAATTAAATCAATTGGTTGCACGACAGGTATTGGACGGCAGAAGGTTTTTTCGAGTTTTGTCTAAGACTAGAATAGGCTTGTGGATAGTTTTTAGGCTAAGACCCTTATAAATACGAATTTGAATGTAAAAAATGACAGAAATATCAAGAGAGATTATCGGGGTTGGGGATCTAAACCGCACCATTACTGGTGTTTTGGAGGCGCACATCGGTAGTGTCTGGGTTAGAGGGGAGATTTCTAACTTCAAGGCCTATGACAGTGGGCATTGGTACTTTTCTTTAAAAGATGCTGAAGGGCAAATTCGTTGCGTAATGTTCCGTGGTCGTAACGGACAGGTTGGTTTTCTACCTAAAGAGGGCGACTTGGTAGAAGTGGCAGCTAACTTGGGTGTGTATGTTCCTAGGGGTGATCTTCAGTTAAACGTGGGGTTGATGCGCCGTGCGGGTCAAGGCGGCCTTTACGAGGCGTTCTTGAAGTTAAAAGACAAGCTGAATAAAGAAGGACTATTTGACGAGTCTAGGAAGCGCCCATTACCAAAACATCCTAAAGCCATAGGCGTTATTACTTCTGCTCAGGCAGCAGCCTTAAAAGACGTTTTAAGCACCTTGGAGCGCAGGGCTCCTCATATACCAATCAACATTTACCCAAGCTTAGTACAGGGGGTTGATGCCCCGCCTGCTTTGATCTCGGCATTAAATCGTGCGTATGCCGATGCAAAGCGTGGAGACATTGAGGTGATCTTATTAGTCAGAGGTGGTGGCAGCATTGAAGATCTCTGGTGTTTTAATGATGAGCAGCTTGCTAGGGTTATAGCCGAATCGCCAGTGCCGATTGTCTCTGGTGTTGGACATGAGACAGATTTCACAATTGCTGATTTTGTGGCCGATCTTCGGGCGCCAACACCAACCGGTGCTGCTGAGTTAGCAACTCCGAATAGGGATGCGTTATTGCAAGACCTAGATGTCTTAGCGCAGCGTATGAGTGTCAGAGTGACTCAGAGGATTGATAAAGAGGCGCAACGTTTAGATCAGTTGTCATTGCGTTTGAATCATGCATTACCTAATCCTGATCGAATGAGAGATAAAGCTGAGCAATTAAGCGCACGCTTAAATCAAGCATGGCAGGTCAATATGCAAGCCTATCGTCAAAAACATCAGGCTTGGCGCAATCATTTAGAGCTGTTAAGTCCTCAGCGCACGCTTGAGCGTGGCTACGCTGTTGTATTGGATGAGCAAGGTCATGCAATTAAAAGTGCGCAGCAAATTCAGCAACAGCAAGCCTATGAATTACGCCTTGCTGAAGATTGGTCAGATATCACGGTATCTGAGGTTAAAAATATTCGAGCTAGTAAATAGCTGCTGTGATTATTGTCTTTCGGTGGTTTGCGCGAAATATTCGTAAATCATGGATAATTTGGCTTGCTATAACTTAGAGACCTAATTGGGTTTTTAATCTTTTATAAATATTGCAAAGGGGAATTTATATGGCATCAATATTGCAATCATTACAACGCACAGTTTTGGCTGGTTTTGTTTTATTGATTTTGATCGTTCTTGGTGTTGGATCAGTTAACTTTGATCATGCTTGGGGTGCATTTGTAGTTCGTTGGTTGCACGTACTAGTAGGTGTTATGTGGATTGGTTTGCTTTGGTACTTTAACTTTGTGCAAATTCCATCAATGCCAAAGATTCCAGATGAGCAAAAACCTGCTATCAGCAAAGTTATTGCGCCAACAGCTTTGTTCTGGTTCCGCTACGCTGCATTGTTCACTGTAGTAACTGGTGTATTGTTGGCTGCAGCTAATGGCTACCTAGTGCAAGCATTGACATTCCAACAACCAGTTGTGGCAATTGGTATTGGTATGTGGTTAGCTCTAGTGATGGCATTTAATGTTTGGTTCATCATTTGGCCAAATCAGAAAAAGGCTTTGGGTATCGTTCAAGTAGAAGCTGCAGAAAAAGCTGCTGCTGCACGTTTGGCGATGTTGACTTCACGTTTTAATACGATGTTGTCAGTGCCAATGCTTTACATGATGGTTGCTCAGCAGAACGCTGGCTTGTAATTAACTTAAGTATCAATAAAAAAGAGGAGCCTAGGCTCCTCTTTTTTTACATCCATTTATTAGCTTTAATCTCTAAAGTTATTAAAGCCTAATGGTGCCTCTTCAACATCTTTACGAAGCATCGCCATCGTTGTTTGTAGATCATCGCGTTTACCACCAGTCACACGCACTGTATCGCCTTGGATGCTGGCTTGCACTTTGATCTTGCTATCTTTAATGATGCGAACAATCTTTTTAGCTAATTCGGTGCTGATACCTTTTTGGATTTCAACGATTTGTTTGAGTTTGTCGCCTGATATTTTTTCGAGCTTACCGTCTTTTAAAAAACGCACATCAACGTTTCGTTTAGCAAGCTTGGCTAAAAGTACGTCACGCACTTGTCTAAGTTTGAAGTCATCATCGCCAAATAGAGTTAATTCTTCACCTTTTTGCTCAATTCTGGCATCAGATCCCTTGAAGTCAAAACGAGTAGAAATCTCTTTGTTGGCTTGCTCAAGAGCATTTTTTACTTCAATCATGTCTGGTTCGCAGACAACGTCAAATGAGGGCATAGTTCACCTAAAAATCAAAAGTAAAGTTAATCACAGTTAAGATTGTGGCATGAAGATCGATTTACACGCTAGTTTGCGTGCTCACAACACCTTTGGATTTGATGTATCCGCCTCGCATTTGGCTTATTTAGAAAGCAAGTCAGATGTGGTGGAGTTTGTGTCTCAAGCCTCATCAAGTAAGCAACCCTGGCAGGTCTTTGGGGGGGGCAGCAATTTGGTTTTGGCAAAAGATTTGCCAGGATACACAGCTTTAATGCAAATTAAAGGCAAGTCTTTATTAAAAGAAAGCCCCACACATTTTTATATACAGGCCATGGCAGGTGAGTCTTGGCATGAGTTTGTTGAGTGGTCCCTTAATAACGGATATCCAGGGCTAGAGAACTTGGCGTTAATACCCGGCACGGTTGGAGCAGCACCCATACAAAATATTGGTGCCTATGGTGTTGAGCTTGAAGAGGTGTTTGACAGTCTTGAAGCGTTTGACCGAAATAGCCAAGAGTTTGTTACTTTAAATAAACAGGATTGCAATTTCTCTTATCGCCATAGCATTTTTAAAGAAGAGCCTCATCGTTATGTGGTGGTCTCAGTTTGTTTTGTATTGCCAAAGCAATGGCAAGCAAAATTAAGCTATGCGGAATTAACTAAAGTCTTTGCCAATCAACAATCATTAAAGCCCATCGATATTTTTAATCAGGTGTGCGCGATTCGTCGAAGCAAATTGCCAGACCCTCAGGCAATTGGTAATGCTGGTAGTTTCTTTCATAACCCGTTGGTGAGTGATGACTTGTATCAACAGCTTAAGCAACAATTTCCTCAGTTGGTTGCGTACCCTAATGGAGATCAGTGGAAGTTGGCTGCTGGTTGGCTAATTGATCAATGTGGCTTTAAGGGCTGCGTCATGGGGCGCGTGGGTGTTTATGAGAAACAAGCATTGGTGCTTGTTAATCACGGTGGTGGTACTGGTGAAGAATTGCTGAAATTAGCTGAACAAATTAAAAAGAAGGTTAAAGAAACTTTTGGAGTTTCTTTAACCGTCGAGCCCGTTATCTTTAATTAACCACTGCTGTTATTAGAGGAACATCAGCCACATCGGCAGAGTCATAGCGGCAGCTAGAGTCATCACCGAAATACAAATGGCCACCAGTGGGCCATCGCCGCCCATTCTGTTGGCTAATACGTAGGCGCTAGTGGCTGTAGGCATGGCTGCAAATAACACCACGCTATTAAGTTGAGCTTGGGGCAAATCAAAATACCTACCGAAAAATAAGGCGATCGCAGGGCAAGCGAGTAATTTAATGCTGGTCCAGTAGGCAACCAATGCGCCATCCTTTTTACTTTTAACCCACATGAGTCCTGCACCCACACTTAGCAAGCCCAAGGCAATAGATGCGGCTCCTAAGCGTGACAAGCTGAGTGCTAAGTAATCGGGCAATCTTAATCCGAGGATATTGCTGATTAATCCAAGAACTGTTGCGATGATCAAAGGATTTTTAATTAATTCTTTAAAGATATGAGATTCTGAATGTCTGGCTAATGACCATACCGCTGCTGCATTAGCAATGGGCACTAAGCAGCCACTAATTAATGCCATTAATGCCACACCTTCTTCGCCAGCTAGTCGACCTGCGGCAGCAAAGGCAATGTAAGAGTTAAAACGAAATGCTGTTTGAAAACCAGAAGACCAACTCAAGTCGGTTGGCTTAAAAATCCATTTGGAAATAAAGCTAAGACCCATGGCTGAGAAAAAAGCGATGGCAGCCACAAAAATCATGGTGTAGGTGCCACCCCAATCAAATCGTGTTTGATTAATGGCGTTAAACAAAAGCGCAGGGAATAATAAGTAATAGACAAGCTTTTCAGCGCTGGTCCAGATATTCTTATCAAGATGCGTAAAGCGCACTAAGATGAACCCAAGCAAAATGAGCAAGAAGTCAGGAAGTAATAAAAAAGCTGGATTCAAGTGCGTCTCTTTTAGAATGAAACCTCAATGGTAGTTAAAAAATCAACTTCTCGCACGCAAGACGATCATCAGGATTCTAAGCCTGTTAGTAAGAAGCTTATTGCTAGCATGGAAGCGATTGATCTATTTTGTGATACTTGTTGGTTAGAAGATGGTTTATCCAAAAACAGTTTAAGCGCTTATCGTAGAGATTTACTCTTGTTTGCGCGTTGGTTAGCTGATGAAACATCTAAAACTATTTACGAGGCAAATTCAGCAGATGTGATGGGGTACATTGCCCATCGTAGAGCTGATAAAGCAACCACAGCCAACAGGCGTTTAACGGTATTAAAGCGTTTTTATCGTTTAGGTATCCGTAAAAATTTGGTCAAAGCTGATCCTTGCCTTAATTTGAGAGCGGCTAAACAAGCGCCAAGATTTCCTAAAACTTTGAGCGAATCTCAGGTAGAGGCATTGCTTGGCGCGCCAGATACAGATACACCGCTAGGTATCAGAGATAGAACCATGCTTGAGTTGATGTATGCCAGTGGTTTGCGCGTATCAGAGATGGTCGATTTAAAAACCATCGAAGTGGGTCTGAATGAAGGTGTTGTCAGGGTCATTAGCGGTAAGGGTGGTAAAGAACGTTTAGTTCCTTTTGGCGCTGAGGCAGCCACTTGGTTAAAGAAATATCTAGAGGAGGCTCGGCCTCAGTTATTGGATACAAAAAATCAGCACAAAGCAACGCAAGATTTATTCTTAGCAAGGCATACAGGGCAGGGGATGACCAGGCAAGCGTTCTGGCACATTATTAAGCGCTATGCCACAGTGGCGGGTGTTAATGTGCCGCTTTCGCCGCATACCTTAAGACATGCTTTTGCAACACATTTGTTAAATCATGGCGCTGACTTGAGGGTCGTGCAATTATTATTAGGTCATGCAGACATCTCAACCACTCAGATATACACTCACGTTGCACGCGAGCGTTTAAAAAATATTCATCAACAGCATCACCCTAGAGCATAAATATGAACTTATCGATTTCTAATACTTTATTAATTTTGGGAGCCTATTTAATCGGTTCTGTTTCATTTGCTGTAGTCGTTAGTAAGGTCATGCGATTGCCTGATCCTCATAGTTATGGCTCAGGCAATCCGGGCGCCACCAATGTATTGCGAACGGGTAATAAGTTGGCTGCCATTCTGACCTTGATTGGTGATGCAGCTAAGGGTTATGTTGCCGTTGTTTTGGCTAGAGTGCTGATTGGTGTAGAAATTGATTCTTGGGTATTACCTGCAGTAGCTGCCTCAGCATTTGTGGGACATTTATTCCCTGTATTTCACGGCTTTAAGGGTGGCAAGGGTGTTGCAACAGCCTTGGGTATTTTGTTGGCGATTGATTGGGTCTTGGGCCTAACAACTTTATCGACTTGGTTGATTGTGGCGGTTTTCTTGCGCTACTCATCCCTTGCAGCATTGGTATCTGCGGTATTCGCGCCTGTTTACTTCATTTTCTTGTTTGGAGTTCAACCAATGGCCATTGCCATTGCAATCATGAGTGCATTATTAATCTGGCGCCATAAAGCCAATATACAAAAACTGTTAAGAGGCGAAGAGGGTAGGATTGGGGCTAAAAAATAAGAAGTAAAAAGTAAGAATTGAAATGTAAGAAGTAAAAATAAAAAAATTAAAAGATAATAAAAAAACGCTGCCCTACTGATAGGCAGCGTTTTTTGTAACTAAATTAAAAGTTATTTAACAATCAATACTGGTTGCTTTGCTTGGGCAAGAACTTGGGTTGCAATCGAGCCCATGATCAGATTCATCAGTGAGCTGCGACCATGCGAGCCCATCACAATCATGTCTGCTTTAGATGTTTTGGCTTCTGCCAAGATGGTATCTGCAACATGACCAACCTTTTGTACTAATTTGTACTGAATTTTTGCTTTATCTAGTTTTGCAGTGGCTGCTTTGATCGCTGCCTTGCTTTGATCGGCATACCAATCAGCAATCGATTTCTTAGGAATGTATTGCGTGACTTCTGGTGGGATGACATCTGGTTCAACATGAAGAACAACTAAACCTGAACCTTTGCCTTCAAACATGGCAGAGTGGGTAATTAAATAATCAATGGCTTTTGCACTATGTTTTGATCCGTCGATCGATACTAGAACCTTCATCAAATCTCCTTTGAATAATTAGTTTGTCGCCTACGCCTTCATATTAAGCCATATTTATGTTGATTTCTCTGTTTGCCAGCGCATATTTGATGGGTATCAATTAATGGCTTCGGTGCGTTTGACAAAGAAAAAAGCACCGAAGCGGTTGCTTGGGTGCTTTTAGGTGGCTTTTTGGTAAAAGCCTTGATTTGGTGGGTCGGGCGAGACTCGAACTCGCGACCAACGGATTAAAAGAAGTCGTGTCTCTTCAAAATCCTATATAAATCAATGGTCTAAAGGGTCAAAAAATGACTGTGCGATTGAGTGTGCGATTGACTAATCAAACTAATTTCTTTGCAACCCACTTTTATAAGCAAAAAATGCATGTCTGTATAGGCGCTCGTAATACTGTCTTGCCGTTAGATTTGCATCTTGAAGCGATTGGCTAGCTTCTGGGTGGGCTCTAAGAAAGTCATATAAGAATGCCGCTGAATTTCTGGCAATTTTCGTTTTTGGTGGATGCATCACTCTTTCATCATCTAGGTGAGCTATAAATCTATCTCTATATTTCCGTACTGCTTGGATATAAGTGGAGAACTCTTCGGGGGAGATTCTTAAGAAATTAAGCAATTCTGACTCAAATTGTTGATGATCTCGGATTACCTTATTCCAGTGATGATTTCCCCTTTGGTCTGCAAAGAGTTTGCACCACTCTAGATAGCCAACATCTATAAATCCACTATTTGCCGTCATAAGGAATTGTGTTTTTGCTTGCAGATGGAATCCTTTCCAGCCTGCCCGATAGAAGGCAAAATTGCGAAAGGTATGGGTGCAAAGTAGAGCAACTCTTCTAATCCGTTCTTGTGGAGATAAAGGGGTATTCATGCTATCGTTTTATTAGTCTTAAAAGTCTCGTCATTCGCTGAATTCTTAAGTTTTCGATCATGACCGTTGCCATATGTGTGTATTAATGAGAATAGCCAAAAAGAAATAATTATTGTGAGTTTACCTGTCCGCTTAAAACTTAATAAACCATGGTCCAGAAAAGCTTTTGAGCTTTTATTTCACGCCGAAAGCCACAAACGTAACGGAGCAGATTATGACAAGCGCCTTGCTTATATTAGCTTTGATAATGCAATAGAGGTTGCAATTGCTACATACGTAAATCTAAATCCACTACAACGAAATGGTCAGCAGTTTGAAAATAAAAGTGTAACTTTTTGGAATGAAAACTATATTAATAAGTTAACTTTTTTTGAGGAAGAAGTTAAAAGAAGGGCAATTCCCGAAATATATAGCAAAGGGCAGATACATTGGTTTCATGAACAGCGCAATTCCTTTTACCATGATGGGGCACCTACCGTACCAAGCATAGATGACTTGAATGAGGTTGGAGAGATATCTTTTTGGGTTTTTTCTGTTTTATTTGAAGAGCCGGCTATTAAAGAATTGGTTGGCGCCAGGTTGGCGGAATCAAGTAATTTAGAGCCAACAATAAGTAATCAATTCGTTGAAGATGCTGAAATAAATTTATCCTCAATCTTTGGAGATCCAAAAAAAATTCAGACACTAGCTATTGCTTCCTTAATTGGCAAGTGGGATGAGGCCAACCCTGCGGATATGGCAATTCTTAAGAGGCTAACCAGTGGATTTTAATTTATTTGATTCAAGTCTTCGAGAGCTGCTTCGCAATAAGGAGGCCCCTATTGTTTTGGATGATGGGCATATATGGTCAGTCTCAAATGGCATGGACTGTTTCCGTGTTTATAAAGATGTAATTTTTGATGGGCAATTAGCTTGTTTTAAAGACGTATGTGTCGATGTACTTAAACAAATTGATCCAAGGTTGGATCTTAATCAAGCACACAGATTTACTTTTATTTCGCATGGATCAAGTAACTTATATTCCGACGAATTGAGAAAAGGTGTTGCTGAATCATTGGCTATGCTGGGAGTGCATGGCGATAAATTGAAATATTGCTCGCGGAATGCGCGGGATGGATTTGCTGCTTCAGTAATAAGGGATATCTTCTTAGATGCAGATTGGAGGATTTGGGCTAGCTTATGCGATCTTTTGCCCGTCATTTCTGAGGCTAGTCCAGAACAATTTTTGACTAGCTTAGAAGAGGTTTTGCATAAAAAACCCGATATTTTTATTAGAATATTTTCCGAAGAATCAAGCTCCTTTGGAGGGCGAACTTATCTTTCTGGGTTACTTTGGGCGCTAGAAGGTTTGGCGTGGAGTGAAAAATATCTGATACGAATTGTGGCAGTTTTGGCGGGGTTGGCTAGTCTTGATCCCGGAGGAAAGTGGGCAAATAGGCCAATAAACACATTAAGAGCAATATTATTGCCGTGGTATCCACAAACTTCTGCGCCAATTGAAAAAAGGGTTTTTTCAATTAATTCAATCAAATCCTCTTATCCAGAAGTAACTTGGAATTTGTTGGTGGGGTTATTGCCAAGTCAAACTCAAACAGCTTCGAATAATAATAAGCCGCGTTGGAGGAACTTTGCCCCAGACGTCGATTCTTTGCAAGTTTCGCGCAATGATTACTTTAAGCAGATTGCTAAGTATTCAGAAATTGCATTTGAGCTCGGGGTTGCGCAATTTGATCGTTTAAAGGTTTTAATACAAAATTTTGGAAACCTTCCTGGTAAGGAGCAAAACAAACTACTGGAGCATTTAAGATCGAAAGATGTATCAGATTTGGATGAAGAGCAATTGTTTGTTTTATGGTCAAATTTATTTGATTTTATAAAAAGAAATCGAAAATTTCCCGAGGCAAATTGGGTTCTAGATTCTAAGAGACTTGATGAATTAGAGGTTATATCAGATAGTCTTGCCCCTAAAAATCCTTTAATTTTCTATCGAAAAATATTTTCAGGAAATGAGCTTGCTTTATATGAGCCCGATGGAAATTGGGATAACCAAATTAAGAAATTGGCACTTGATCGTGAGGTGGCAGTTAATGAAATCTTGAAGGTTGGTGGGTTGGAGGCAATTTTTGAATTTATTAAAAATGTAGAATCGCCTTATCAAGTTGGATTGTCCCTTGGAGGACTTTTAAACGATGAGTTTACAAATAATTTACTCCCTCGTTATCTGGATAAAACAGAGTCAGCTGATATTCAATTTACCGCTGGATATATTTGGGGTGCGCAAATGAGTGGCCACTGGGGCTGGGCTGATTCAGTTGCCTTACCTGATTGGCCCGCTCAAAGCCTTGCAAAGTTCTTAATATTGATGCCGTTTGAAGCATCCGCCTGGGATAGGGCACAAAGATGGCTTGGTCACTCAGAAAGTCTCTATTGGAATGCAGTAAAAGTTACGCCATATGTAGAGGTCGATGATTGCATTTGTATTGTTCCAAAGCTATTAAAGTTTTCTAGACCTCGAGCTGCAGTTGATTGTTTGTACTATAGATTACATAAAGGGTTGGCGTTAGATGTCAATTTGACCATTCAAGCTCTGCTAGATGCGGCTCAATCAAATGCTGAAAATTCGACCGAACTTGAGCCATACAACATTGCGGAATTAATCAAAGCATTGCAGCATGAAACAAAAGATGATTTTAATTTGCTTTTTAAGGTTGAATGGGCGTACCTAAAAATATTAAATGGATATATTGGTGATGCAACACCAAAATCACTCCATAAAAATTTAGCAAAAGATCCACATTTTTATTGTGAAATGATTCGTTTGGTTTATCGCCCAAAAGACTCGGCTCAGGGAGGATTCGAGTCGGAGAGTAATTCTGATGTCATTGCAAATGCATGGCGACTTTTGAATGACTGGAAAATTCCGCCAGGATTAAATGGGGATGCCAGCTTCTCTTTTGAAGATTTTTTAAAATGGTTTGAGGTTGCTGCTACAGTTGCCGAAAAGTCTGGGCACTATGATATTGCTCTATCAAAAATTGGATCTGTGCTTTTTTATTCGCCGCCGGATCCATCGGGGCTATGGATATTGCAGTCGATAGCACATTTTCTGGACAACCCTGACTTTGAAGCAATGAGAAATGGATTTGTATCTGAAGTTTTTAATTCAAGAGGGGCTCATTGGGTAGATGCTTCTGGACAGCAAGAGCGAGACTTGGCTTCTCGGTGGAGGTCAAGGGCAGTAGATGTGGAGAACCATGGTTATCCAAAATTCGCCGCAACATTATTTGGCCTTGCGGATTCTTATGATCGAGATGCTGAACGTGTAATTAAGAGGCATGATCCTGATGGTGAAGTCTGAGGGTCGTTTTATAGACTTGCGGAATTAAGGCGTAATGTTGCCACTGATATACAGCTAAATCATTGGAATTATTAATAATTGATGAATATTTTCAAGCCATTGCAGGCACTAAGTTAATGGTATGGATATCAAATGGAGCGCTATCCACATAAGAGCTTCGAGAGATTGCAATCGCCCATGAGCTGGCTGCATTAATGCTTAGCAATCAAGTCGGAAAGCTTCGGGTTGAGCTTGAAAAGAAATATAAAGATATGCCTTTGAAGAGCAAGGATTTGAATGGTCTTAACACTAAAACAAAAGATGGCCTGCTGGATTTATTTGTAAAGGTAACGGATTCTAATGGCGATTCTCATAGCCATTGCATTGAAATTAAACGATTTAGTAGCTCGATAGGAAAAATTGAAAGCGATATTGATAAGCTTGCCTCGATAAAAAGGATGGGCGGGCTGAGTGCTTGGGTTGTGGTTTGCGGTTCCGGCAATGCCTTTGGGATCTCCTGGCATGGACGGTCCGGAGTATAGGGGCAAGAAGGATCCATACGATGTTCTATTAATTGGGTTGAATGGTGAGCCTTCTGTCTATCAGACCTATAAGTAGATTTAGATATCCTGACGCCCTGGTCGATTCCGCCCCGGGCCACCAAGAACTTCAAAATGACTGCTTAGGTAGCCATTTTTCTTTTCTAGTCTTAGTGTTTACTGTTGCCTACAGTAATTGACGCTTTCGGACTTTGCTTACCGCTGTCTATTTGCTCTAACTCTGCCTAACCGTGCCAACCATCTAGGGTAGATACTTGCAATGTCGTTTAAAACGACATTTCTGTTGATGCTCAAGGGTTAGTCCTGAGTATTTTCCATCCTAGTTTGAGCTAAATTGAATTGTCACAGCAAAAGTCCATTCAAGATTGCTATCGGCTGGAAGAGACACTAACCACCTTCGGGTGTTTTTTAATTGTATGAGCTGCTGATGCACCTCTTTATGTAAGGTTAATCTATTAGGCGTTTGTGGGAAAGCTCATAATGCAAAATACCAAGAAATATACTATTATTAGCTAATGAGAAAAATCCTGATAATTCTGGCCCTGCTAGCTTTATCGATACA
>JAOAUK010000009.1:0-3294 GCA_030157655.1 Polynucleobacter sp.
ACTGAGGCCGATTTAGAGTATGAGGGTTCATGTGGAATCGACGAGGATCTATTGGATGCCGCCGATATGCGTGAGTTCGAGCGTATTGAGCTATACAACATCAATAATGGCGAACGCTTCTCTACCTACATTATCAAAGCTGCGAGAGGTTCTGGCGCGATTTCATTAAATGGCGCTGCTGCTCGTAAGGCACATGTGGGTGACTTATTGATTATTTGTACTTATGGCTCGATGACAGAGTCTGATGCTAAAACTTTTATCCCTAAAGTGATTTTGGTGGATGAAAAGAACAAAATCAAAGAAATCAAAAAAATTACGATTTAATTGAAGCAAGTAATCGGTAATCAATAATCGACAACAAAAAAGGCAGCCTAGGCTGCCTTTTGTTTTTTCATCAATGATTTAAAAGGGCATCTTAGCGTCTGGCTTGACTGTTAAGAAAACCTTTTTAAATTCAGCTTGAATTCTCTCGATGGCTGCTTGTGTATCAGCTTCGAAACGCATCACAACAATCGGTGTTGTATTAGATGGTCTAGCCAATCCAAAACCATCGGCATACTCAACGCGCACACCATCAATCGTATTAACTGATTCTGCAGTCTCAAAAGTTGCTTGAGTGCCCTTGGCCACTTCAGCTTTAATTTTGTCTAGTAAAGTGAAAGCCTCGCCTTCGGCGCAAGGCATTTGTAATTCAGGGGTGCAGATAGCATTCGGCAATTGATTGAGTGTCGCATTAGGGTCTTGTTCCGCACTCAATATTTCCAGAAGGCGGGCACCAGTGTATAGACCATCATCAAAGCCATACCAACGATCTTTAAAGAAAATATGACCGCTCATTTCGCCCGCTAGAGGTGCGCCTGTTTCTTTGAGCTTGGCTTTCACTAATGAGTGCCCAGTTTTCCACATCAATGGCACGCCACCTTGTTGCTTAACGTAAGTGGCTAAATTACGAGTGCATTTAACGTCATAAATAATTTGTGCGCCAGGGTTGCGAGATAAAACATCTTTGGCAAAAAGCATCATTTGACGGTCTGGAAAAATCACCTCGCCAGTTTTGGTCACGACACCAAGACGATCGGCATCACCATCAAAAGCTAAGCCTAGTTCATTGTCAGTAGTTTGTAGATTCTTGATGAGATCTTGTAGATTTTCTAAATGTGCTGGATCTGGATGGTGGTTAGGGAATGTGCCGTCTACTTCGCAAAATAATTCTTCTACTTCACAACCTAACTCTCTAAAGAGTCTGCCTGCAAATGCACCGCCCACACCATTGCCGCAATCAACTGCTATTTTAATTTTTCTTTTGAGTTTTACATCACCAACAATGCGTTGTAGATATTCTGGAAAGATGTTGTGTTCTGAGCGAGAGCCATTTCCCGTAGAAAAGTTCTTGGCAACAATGCGCTCGCGTAATGCTTGAATTTGTTCGCCATAAATTGCTGAGCCACCTAAAACCATTTTGAAGCCGTTGTAATCAGGAGGATTGTGGCTGCCTGTAATCATGATCCCTGATTTGGCTTGTTGACCTTGGATGGCGATATTGGTGCCGAAGTACACCATCGGTGTTGCCACCACACCCAAATCGATCACATTAACGCCTACCGATAAAAGACCTTCAGTCAGACCTGCCATCAGCGAAGGTCCTGATAGTCGGCCGTCCCGACCAACCACACAAGTGGTTTCGCCGATTTCGCGCATGGCGCTACCAAATGATTGGCCGATGAGTTTGGCGATGCTTGGGTCTAGTGTTTTATCAATAACACCGCGGATGTCATAGGCTTTAAAAATTGAAGGAGATAGATCCATGAGGCTATTAAATATTCTTAAGAGTTGAGCCACTTAATGCGAGCAGCAGTGATGTCATCAATACCATCCAAAGATTGGTTTTCACCTCTCAGTGCTGCTTGGATTGGTTTAGCTAATTTTTTGCCTAATTCAACACCTGGTTGATCAAAGCTATTTAAATTCCAAATCGCGCCTAAGCAAATGGCACGATGTTCGTACAGTGCTAAAAGGGCGCCTAGGTAGTACGCATCTAGTTTGGGTAGCCAAATGAGGTTGCTGGGACGCCCACCCGGGCATGAGTCATACGCATATTGCTCTTCTGAGCCGTTGGCAAGTGCTTGGGCTTGCGCCAAGCAATTGGCTACCAATGATTGATGATGTTCTTTGGCCTCAGGAAGATCGCTCATCGCCTCTTTGACTGCAATAAAGTCGACTGGAATAATCTGAGTGCCTTGATGCAGCATTTGGAAGTAGCTATGTTGTGAGTTGCTACCGGCGCTACCAAAAACAACTGGTGAGCTTGGGTCGCAAGTCTCGCCCGTGATGGTCACGCTCTTGCCATGACTTTCCATTTCTAACTGTTGTAGCCACTCTGGTAAAAATCTTAGGGCATGCGCGTATGGCACGATGGCTTTTGCGGTGATGCCATGTTTCTGTTGGTTGTGTATCAAGGTCAACGCCAAAATCAATGGCATATTTTCTTCAGCGCTTGCATTTAGGAAGTGCTGATCCATCGCGTGCGCGCCAGCTAAAAACTGTTTGAACGTATTAAAGCCAAACTTAATGGCAATCGGAAAGCCCACTGCAGACCAAACAGAGAAGCGGCCACCGACCCAATCCCAAAATGGATAAATATTTTCAGGAGCAATCCCGAAAGCCTCTGCAGCTTCTGGGTTGGCTGTGATACCTATCAAGCACTTTTTAAGTTGTGATGGGCTGACTTTGTTGAGTTTTAGCCAATTAATTACCGTTTGAGCATTTCTGATGGTCTCAAGCGTTGTGAATGTTTTGGATGTAATCAGAACTCTTGTGCTGCGTGGTTGTGCTTTTGCGAGAGCGGTGGCTAGTTCGGCGCTATCTACGTTGGCAACGAAATGTAAACGTATGGCTTTACCGTCTTGAGGATTGATGTGATAGAGCGCGTCACACACAAGGCGTGGGCCCCAGTCTGAGCCACCAATACCTAGGCAAATAACATCTGTAATACCGATGAGCTGATTACAAAACCCCTCTATGCGCTGCCATACACCTTTCACCAAAGGCATGACATCCTCGCCATCCACCATCATGGGGGTGGCTGATAGGTTGCGCAATGCTGGATGAAGTGCGGCACGCTCTTCAGATTGATTAATAGCATTACCTGAGAAGATGGCATCGCGTCTTTTAAACACGCCACGTTCTTTCGCCATATCGATTAATTGACGCCATTCTGCGTCATTGATTTTTTGATATGCCGTATCTAGAGCAAGGTCTACAGCGCTAATTAATTTAGACATTTATGAATTTTAA
>JAOAUK010000009.1:3304-6844 GCA_030157655.1 Polynucleobacter sp.
AAACTGCCGAGGATGCGAGTCCTCCGTGAGTTCGAATCTCACAGCTTCCGCCAATACCTAGAACCTCCCAGCAGCAATGCTTGGGAGGTTTTTTATTTTAGGAATAGCATCTGTAAATCATTCAGATACTGCAGGCCTAACGGGGATGGTTTGATGGTTTTAGGATCATCGTCAAGGAGACCCTTGGCTAGGGCTTTTTCGAGCATGCCATTGATTTGCGCTAAATCCAGCCCAGTTCTTTCCTGAAATTGCGGTGTAGGGGCGCCATCTACCAGTCTTAATGTATTGAGCATGTACTCAAACGGCAAGTCATCTTTAGTGAGTAGACGCTCTTCTATTAATGCGTGCCCCCCATCAAATATCTTTTGCATATATGACTCAGGGTGCCGTTCATTAGTTTGTCTAGCAATTTGGTTGTGGGCAGAAATCTTGCCATGTGCTCCTGCCCCAATGCCGATGTAATCGCCAAATTGCCAATAATTCAAATTATGTTGGCACTGCTGCCCATTTCTTGCGTAAGCAGATATTTCATAGCGCTCATAGCCACTGGCCTTTAATTTTTCCATCAGGATATCTAGCATCTCAAAGGCGCTATCGTCATCAGGAAGTGCGGGTGGGTATTTGGCAAATAATGTATTGGGCTCAAGTGTTAAGTGATAAAGCGATAAATGTGCCGTATTAAATGACAGTGCCATATCAAGGTCTGCAATGGCTTCAGTCACTGTTTGATTGGGTAAGGCATACATTAAATCGATATTGACTTGATCAAACAAATCCATCGCTGAAGCGATTGCTACTTTAGCTTGGGCCGAGTCATGTATCCGACCTAAAGCTTTGAGCTTTTCATCATTGAAACTTTGAATGCCCAGTGAGATACGGTTAATGCCACTCTTTGCAAAGCTTTTAAATTTTTCGATTTCAAAAGTGCCGGGATTTGCTTCCATGGTGATTTCAGCATCGGCATTAAGAGGTAATAAAGCGCGTATATCTGACAAAAGTTGATCTAGACCGGCTGGTGACAAAAGGCTTGGTGTGCCACCACCAATAAAAATCGTATGAATCCTCCGGCCCCAAACCTTGGGCAGATTACTTTGCAGGTCTAGCTTTAATGCTTCGAGATATCTCTTTTCATCAAATCCTTGTCCAATAGAATCTCCATCCTTGATTTGATGAGAATTAAAGTCACAGTAGGGGCATTTCTTGATGCACCAAGGTATGTGAACGTAAAGCGATAGGGGTGGTAAAGAGCTCAGCATGAAGGTGGGCTGATTCTTTCTTGTAACTCTAGTAACAGTTTCTTAAGCGCCGTGCTGCGGTGGCTCACACTATTTTTTTCTTCGGCGCTTAGCTCAGCAGCTGTCTTGCCTAATTCAGGAGCGAAGAAAAGTGGGTCGTAACCAAAACCAGCTTGCCCTTTAGGAGTTTCAATAATTTGACCGTGCCACTTACCAACAGCAATTAATGGTTCTGGATCATCAGCTGATTCTAGGTAGACCAAGGTACATGTGAAGTGGGCAGAGCGTTGACTCACGCCGGCTAATTTTTTAATCAGCAGCGCATTGTTATCCTCATCTGAAGGATCTTTCTTTTGATCACTCAGTGCAAAGCGAGCTGATAAAACACCTGGTAAGCCATTAAGAGCATCAACGCAAATGCCAGAGTCATCTGCCAGTGCCGGCAAGCCACTGAGTTTGCTAGCGTGCCTTGCCTTTGTAATAGCGTTTTCGACAAAGCTAGGGAAAGGTTCTTCGCAGGAAGGGATGCCTAGCAAGCCTTGGGGGATGACCTCAATCCCAAGGGGGGATAGCAAGGCGTTGAACTCCTTTACCTTCCCCGCATTGTTCGATGCTAAAACTATTTTCTTGGCTGGCATGCTTATTTCGTCAGTGCTGCTTTTTGTAACTGTACTAATTCTTTGATGCCGTTTTCTGCCAGGCTAAGTAACTGATCTAACTCTGCTCTAGAGAAAGCTGCCCCTTCAGCTGTGCCTTGAACTTCGATGATGCCACCTTGACCTGTCATCACGACATTCATGTCCGTATCGCATGCTGAGTCTTCTGCGTAATCTAAATCTAAGACTGGTAAGCCTTGATAAATACCTACAGAAATCGCCGCCACATGATCTTTGATCGGATCTTGAGATAAGACTTTTTTCTCTAATAGCTGGTTAATGGCATCTCTAGCAGCCACAAAAGCGCCGGTGATCGCCGCGGTACGAGTGCCTCCATCCGCTTGCAACACATCACAATCTAAATGAATCGTGCGTTCACCCAATAGCTTTAAATCAAATACGCTTCTCATGGAGCGACCAATTAAACGCTGAATTTCTTGAGTTCTACCGCTTTGCTTGCCTTTAGCGGCTTCGCGATCGCCACGTGTATGGGTTGCCCTTGGCAACATGCCGTATTCAGCGGTGACCCAGCCCTCGCCACTACCTTTTTGGTGTGGGGGTACTTTTTCAAGGATAGAGGCGGTACAAAGCACGTGTGTGTCCCCAAATTGCACCAAAACTGAGCCCTCTGCATGCTTTGTGAAGCCCCTGGTGATTTTGACTGGGCGAAGATTTTCGGCTTGGCGATTACTAGGACGTTTGAATATTGTCATGATAGGACTTTACAATGTGTGAATGATAGAAAGTATGACCGGTTTTGGTAGTGCCTCCAGACAACTAGATCTGGGTGGCGGAGTCTATGCAACTGTAGCGGTTGAATGCCGTTCAGTAAATAGTCGTTTCCTAGATTTGAACATACGTTCGCCTGAAGAGTGTCGTTCTGCTGAAATGTCGCTACGCGAGTTGGTGACAAAGCAGTTGGGACGAGGCAAGGTGGAGTTTCGAATCAATGTCCATCGCGAGACACAGGCCACGCCTCAAGCCAGCGATTTACTCAATCAAGATAGCTTAAAAAGTCTTAAAGCTCTTGAGTTGGCAGTTTTAAAAGAAATGCCCAATGCTGGAAATATGCGCATGGGTGAGATTTTGCGTTGGCCGGGCGTGATCAATGAGAAAAATGTTGATGATGAGTTATGGCGCAAATTAACTTTAGATGCTGCCACAGAGGCTGTGACGGCTCTAAAAGAGAGTCGCCAGGGCGAAGGTCAAGCTTTATTCAAAATCTTGATGGAGCGCGTTGTAGGTATCAGAGCGATTGTTGATCAGCTAGAGCCTTTGATTCCGCAAATCATCGCAGCGCATCAAGCCAAATTAACTGAGCGCTTAACTGAAATTTTGACTGGGGTGGATGCCCAAGGTCAGGCCACAACTAAAGGTGATATTTCTGACAGAATCAAGCAAGAGGTTGTTTTGTACGGTGTGCGTATTGATGTGGCCGAAGAACTCTCTCGTTTGAAAACGCATCTAGATGCTGTTGAATCGGCGTTAAATAAGGGCGGTCCTGTTGGTAAGCGTTTGGATTTCTTGATGCAAGAATTAAATCGCGAAGCAAATACATTGGGTTCTAAGTCTGTTTCTCAAGAAAGCAGCAATGCATCGATTGAGATTAAATTATTAATTGAGCAGATGCGAGAACAAGTTCAGAATCT
>JAOAUK010000010.1:0-6072 GCA_030157655.1 Polynucleobacter sp.
TATTAAATTGATGTGAGATTGACGAATGCCTAAGCGTACCGACATAAAAAGTATTTTAATTATTGGCGCAGGTCCGATCGTCATTGGACAGGCTTGCGAATTTGACTACTCTGGTGCACAAGCATGTAAAGCTTTGCGCTCAGAAGGTTACAAAGTTATTTTGGTGAACAGTAATCCTGCGACCATCATGACTGACCCTGAAATGGCAGATGTGACATACATCGAGCCTATTACATGGGAAGTTGTGGAGCGCATTATTGCCAAAGAAAAGCCTGATGCTATTTTGCCAACCATGGGTGGTCAGACTGCCTTGAACTGCGCACTAGATTTGCACCGTCATGGCGTTTTAAAGAAATACGGTTGCGAACTAATTGGAGCATCTCCAGAAGCGATTGATAAAGCGGAAGATCGCCAGAAGTTCAAAGAAGCGATGACCAAAATTGGTTTGGGTTCTGCTAAATCGGGCATTGCTCATTCTTTAGAAGAGGCTCATGCCGTTCAGCAACAAATCGCCACTGAAACAGGTGGTGCCGGTTACCCAGTGATCATTCGTCCATCATTCACGATGGGTGGTTCAGGTGGCGGTATTGCTTATAACCGTGAAGAATTTGAAGAGATTTGCAAACGCGGTCTAGACCTTTCTCCAACGCGTGAGCTCTTGATTGAAGAGTCATTGTTGGGTTGGAAAGAGTATGAGATGGAAGTGGTGCGTGATCGTAAAGACAACTGCATCATTGTTTGCTCGATTGAAAACTTAGATCCAATGGGTGTTCACACGGGTGACTCAATCACAGTGGCACCAGCGCAAACATTGACTGATCGGGAGTATCAAATTTTGCGTAATGCCTCTTTGGCGGTATTGCGTGAGATTGGTGTTGATACAGGCGGTTCAAACGTTCAGTTCTCGATCAATCCTGTGGATGGCCGCATGATTGTGATTGAGATGAACCCACGCGTATCTCGCTCATCAGCTTTGGCATCTAAAGCAACTGGTTTCCCAATTGCGAAAATCGCTGCTAAGTTGGCGGTTGGTTTCACATTGGATGAATTGCAAAACGACATTACTGGCGGTAAAACGCCTGCATCGTTTGAGCCGTCAATTGACTATGTGGTTACTAAGATACCTCGTTTTGCATTTGAAAAATTCCCAGCGGCTGATAAGCGTTTAACAACGCAAATGAAGTCTGTGGGTGAGGTGATGGCAATTGGTAGAACATTCCAAGAGTCATTCCAAAAGGCTTTACGTGGTTTAGAAGTGGGTGTGGACGGTCTTGATGAGAAATCAACAGACCTTGATGAGATCACTCAAGAAATTCGTGAGCCTGGCCCAGATCGTATTTGGTATTTGGGTGATGCATTCCGATTGGGTATGACCGAAGAGGAAGCATTTGCTCATACAGCGATTGATCCTTGGTTCTTGGCTCAAATTTCTGAATTAATTCAGATTGAGAAAAAATTACAAGAGCGTCAATTAAAAGACTTAAGCGCACAAGAATTACGTTTTGTTAAACAAAAAGGTTTCTCAGATCGTCGCTTGGCGAAATTGTTAAAGACAGATGCAAAAGCCGTGCGTGAAGCTCGCCATGCATTGAAAGTAAGACCTGTTTACAAGCGTGTAGACACATGTGCTGCTGAGTTCTCAACCAACACTGCTTACATGTACTCATGTTATGAAGCAGAGCATGGTGAGTGCGAGTCTCAGCCTACTGGCAAAGAGAAAATCATGGTGTTGGGCGGCGGTCCAAACCGTATTGGTCAAGGTATTGAGTTTGACTATTGCTGCGTACACGCTGCTTTGGCGATGCGTGATGATGGTTACGAAACCATTATGGTTAACTGCAACCCGGAAACTGTTTCTACTGACTACGACACTTCTGATCGCTTGTATTTTGAGCCATTAACTTTAGAAGACGTATTGGAAATTGTTGCGATTGAAAAACCAAAAGGTGTGATTGTTCAGTATGGTGGTCAAACCCCATTGAAATTGGCTTTAGATTTGGAAGCCAACGGCGTGCCTATCATTGGTACAAGCCCAGACATGATTGATGCGGCGGAAGATCGCGAGCGTTTCCAAAAGTTATTGCAAGACCTAGGTTTGCGTCAGCCACCTAATAGAACTGCTCGTACAGAGCCTGAAGCTTTGAAGTTAGCTGATGAGATTGGTTACCCATTGGTGGTTCGTCCATCCTATGTGTTGGGCGGTCGTGCGATGGAAATCGTTCATGATGGTCGCGACTTAGAGCGTTACATGCGTGAAGCGGTAAAAGTTTCTAACGACTCTCCAGTATTGCTAGATCGTTTCTTGAACGATGCGATTGAGTGTGACGTGGACTGTATCTCTGATGGTAAACGTGTGTTTATCGGTGGTGTGATGGAGCATATTGAGCAAGCTGGTGTTCACTCAGGTGACTCTGCATGTTCATTACCGCCATATTCACTATCCAAAGAAACAGTAGATGAGATGCGTCGCCAAACAGCAGCGATGGCTAAAGGTTTGAACGTGATTGGTTTGATGAACGTTCAGTTTGCGATTCAGCAAGTGGATGGCAAAGACATTGTTTATGTGCTTGAAGTCAATCCGCGCGCCTCCAGAACTGTGCCATATGTATCAAAAGCAACAGGTTTGCAACTAGCAAAAATTGCGGCGCGTTGTATGGCAGGTCAAAGCTTGGATCAGCAAGGTATTGGTGATGAAGTGATTCCTCCTTACTTCTCTGTTAAAGAAGCGGTATTCCCATTCAACAAGTTCCCAGGTGTTGACCCAATTCTCGGACCTGAGATGCGTTCAACTGGTGAGGTGATGGGTGTTGGCCGAACATTTGGCGAAGCGCTGTTTAAATCTCAATTGGCTGCGAGCACCACATTGCCAAAATCGGGCACGGTACTTTTGACAGTGAAAGATAGCGACAAGGCTAAAGCTGTTGAAGTGGCTCAAATGCTTAATGGCATGGGTTACTCAATCGTGGCGACACAAGGTACTGCGGCCGCTATTGAGGCAGCGGGTGTGCCTGTGAAGCGTGTGAACAAGGTTAAGGATGGTCGCCCACATATTGTTGACATGATTAAAAATGGCGAGATCGCGTTGGTGTTTACAACTGTTGATGAAACAAGAACAGCGATTGCAGATTCAAGATCAATTCGTACGACTGCTCAGGCTAACCGTGTGACGTATTACACAACTATCAGTGGTGCTAAAGCAGCAGTTGCAGGTATTAAGGCGATTGATCAATTAGAGGTTTATGACTTGCAAGGCTTGCACGCATCTATTCAATGAGCGCAAGATTGCATAATTAAAAGAAATTAATAAAGAAAGTTAGTTGTTAATATGAGTACGATTCCTATTACTAAACGTGGTGCAGAGTTATTAAAAGAAGAATTGCATCGCTTAAAGCACGTTGAGCGTCCGTCTGTGATCAATGCAATCTCAGAGGCTCGTGCTCAGGGTGATTTGTCTGAAAACGCAGAATACGATGCGGCTAAAGAAAAGCAAGCATTCATTGAAGGTCGTATTCAAGAGTTAGAAGGTAAATTGTCTGCCGCACAAATTATTGATCCATCGACTTTGGATGTAGAGGGTCGTATCGTGTTTGGCGCTACCGTTGAGCTCGAAGATTTAGAAGATGGCAAGAAAGCTACTTATCAAATCGTGGGTGACGATGAAGCTGATTTAGATAATGGAAAAATTTCTATTAGCTCACCGATTGCTAGAGCTTTGATTGGTAAAGAAGAGGGTGATGTGGCTACATTCTCATCACCAGGCGGTAGTCGCGAAGTAGAAATCTTGAGCGTTAATTACGTTTAATTTTAATAACAACGATCTGCCTCAAACATAACATGCACATCACAGCCCAAAGACTGTTTGTATTTATTCTGACTCTTTGGGTGGGTAGCATCATCACTGTGGGCTATATCGTTGCCCCAGTATTATTCGCAACACTGACTGATACGCAGGTGGCTGGCATGGTGGCTGGCACCCTGTTTCGTATTGAGGGCACCATCAGCATGGTGATCAGTGTGGCTTTGATAGTTTTTGCCAATTTACTTGTGAAGCGTGGTTTAAATAGATACCGTCAGGTTCGCTGGTATTTATTGGCAATGTTGATTTGCGCTGCATTAGTGGCGTTTGTTTTGCAGCCGATGATGAACTCTTTAAGAGAAGAAGCTTTGAGTCATGGTTTTCCGGTGATGCTGTCACCGCTTGCCAAGTCATTTGGCCAATTGCATGGCATTTCTAGTGTTTTGTACTTGGTGCAATCGCTGATTGGTTTGATCTTATTGTGGCGCTTGAGTAAGCCGATTGATTTAACTGCTACAGAAATAGCAGCTAAATCAAATTAGATCAAATCAGATAATTAACTGAATTAATTAGCCTAGCTGGCGCTTCTTTGCGCTGACTTGACGTGGTTTGGCGCGTTTAACTTGGCCGCCAGCAGCAACACGTTGGTTACCTAAAACAGTTGTTGCCACTGGTTTTGGTCGACGTTGTGGGTTGCGTGTGAACTTTTTCACCATCACCACTTTAGGACCGCCATTTTTGCTACGGCGTTTATCTTCGATTTCTTTTTCAACTTTTGGTCGGAAAAGAACCAGTAATTTACCGATGTGTTGAATAGGCGCTGCGCCTAATTCTTCGCATAATTGGTTGTAAATCGCTACACGTGCTTCACGATCGTCACCAAATACACGCACCTTGATCAAGCCGTGAGATTTGAGGCCGTTATTCACTTCTTTAACGACTGCTGGCGTTAAGCCATCAGCACCAATTAAAACAATTGGTTTTAACGCGTGAGCGTCTGAGCGGAGTGCCGAGCGTTCGGCAGAGGATAATTCGAGTATTGGCATAGATATTTCTTCGGAAGGCCTCCATGATAAGCCATTAAATTGGTAAGTATTAGGGGCTTTGGTAAAAAGAGCGGAAAATAGCGTTTTAAATAGTAAAAATGCTGGAAGTAGGTTGTAGTGGCAAAGAATAAATTCAATAAAGACTGGTTAAACGATCACCTTAACGATCCCTACGTCAAAATGGCGCAGAGGGAGGGGTACCGTGCCCGCGCAGCCTATAAATTAAAAGAAATTGATGAGCAGGATCGTTTGATCGGGCCTGGCATGGTGGTGGTCGACTTGGGTAGTACGCCAGGCAGCTGGTCACAGTACACCCGTAATCGTTTGGTCGAGTTTGGTAAAAAGAACCCAGATACACCTGATGGCAAGCCATTTGGCACGATTGTGGCAATTGATATTCTGCCCATGGAAGAAATTGCCGATGTGACCTATTTGCAGGGTGACTTCAGGGAGGAAGAGGTTTTAAGGCGTTTTGAAGCTTTGTTACCAGGCAACCCTGAGGACGGCCCTAGGGTAGATTTGGTTCTGTCTGACATGGCACCTAACCTGTCTGGGGTCTCAACTGCAGATGCTGCCAGGATGGGGCATTTGGCAGACTTAGCGCTTGAATTTGCGCAAGCCCACTTAAAACCCAATGGCGCTTTATTGATTAAATGCTTTCATGGCAGTGGCTACAGCCAAATCGTTGAATCATTTAAGAAGGTGTTTAAGGTTGTTTCTCCTAGAAAGCCCAAGGCATCACGAGATAAGTCAGCTGAGACTTTCTTGTTAGGAAAACATCTTAAGTGAGTAAAAACTCCCTAAAACCACAATAAATACTGGGAAATAGCACTTTTTTAAGTTCGGCACTTGAAAAAGGGAGGGAGTAGAATCATATGTGTATAGATCTATGTGCCTTAAGGAGGCTTTGTGAACAATAATTGGATGCAGAAAGTTGGTGTGTGGCTTGTTGTGGGCCTCGTGCTGTTCACTGTTTTCAAACAATTTGATAAGCCCCGTAATCAAGATAACGTGACTTACTCTCAATTTATGGAAGATGCCAAAAACGGCAAAGTGAAGAGAGTTGACGTTCAGGGTCGCAACATTCAAGTAACACCAGCTGATGGTCAGAAATATTCAGTCATTAGCCCAGGCGATATTTGGATGGTGGGTGACTTGATGAAGTTTGGTGTGCAGGTAACTGGTAAAGCAGAAGAAGAGCAAAGTCTTTTGGTATCTGCTTTGTACTAC
>JAOAUK010000010.1:6082-28191 GCA_030157655.1 Polynucleobacter sp.
GATCATTGGTTTTTGGTTCTTGATGATGCGCCAAATGCAAGGTGGTGGCAAAGGAGGAGCATTCTCTTTTGGTAAGTCACGTGCGCGCTTAATTGATGAAAATACCAATGCGATTACTTTTGCTGATGTGGCTGGTTGCGATGAGGCAAAAGAAGAAGTATTTGAGTTGGTCGATTTCTTAAAAGATCCGACTAAATTCCAAAAGTTAGGTGGCCATATTCCTAGAGGTGTACTCTTGGTGGGCCCTCCTGGTACAGGTAAAACATTATTGGCCAAAGCGATTGCTGGTGAAGCCAAGGTACCGTTTTTCTCAATTTCAGGTTCAGACTTCGTAGAGATGTTTGTGGGTGTTGGTGCTGCACGTGTTCGTGACATGTTTGAGAACGCGAAGAAGCAAGCTCCTTGCATCATCTTTATTGATGAGATTGATGCGGTTGGTCGTCATCGTGGTGCAGGTATGGGCGGCGGTAACGATGAGCGTGAGCAAACCTTGAACCAAATGTTGGTTGAGATGGATGGCTTTGAGCCGAATAGTGGTGTGATCGTGATTGCTGCTACCAACCGTTCTGATGTTTTGGATAAAGCTTTATTGCGTCCAGGTCGTTTCGACCGTCAGGTACACGTTGGTTTGCCTGATATTCGTGGTCGTGAGCAAATTCTTAAGGTGCATATGCGCAAGGTGCCTATCAACAGTGATGTTGATGCGGCTGTCTTAGCTCGTGGTACACCAGGTTTCTCAGGTGCTGATTTGGCAAATTTGGTGAATGAGTCTGCATTGTTTGCTGCGCGTCGTAATAAGCGCACCGTGGATATGCAAGATTTTGAAGATGCCAAAGACAAGATTTTCATGGGTCCTGAGCGTAAGTCTGCGGTGATGCGTGAAGAAGAGCGTCGCAATACGGCTTATCACGAGTCAGGTCACGCAGTGGTTGCAAAGATGTTGCCTAAAGCAGACCCTGTTCACAAGGTCAGCATCATGCCGCGCGGTTGGGCATTGGGTGTGACATGGCAGTTGCCTGAGCACGATCGCGTGAACATGTACAAAGACAAGATGTTAGAAGAGATTTCTATCTTGTTTGGTGGCCGCTTAGCGGAAGAGATTTTCTTGAACTCAAGCAGCACTGGTGCATCGAATGACTTTGAGCGTGCTACAAAAATGGCGCGTGATATGGTGACTCGTTACGGCATGAGTGAAGTATTGGGAACGATGGTCTATGTAGACCCTGATCAGCAAAGCATGTTTGGCCCAGTGAGCTCTAAATCTGTTTCTGAAGCCACGCAGCAAAAAGTAGATATTGAGATTCGTGCGATTCTTGATAAACAATATGCTGTGGCGCAGAAGATTCTTGAAGAGAATCGTGACAAGGTTGAAGTGATGGTGAAGGCCTTGCTTGAGTGGGAGACCATTGATGCAGACCAGGTGAATGACATCATGGCAGGCAAAGATCCTCGCCCACCAAAGTATCCTCCAAGCACACCTAAGAGTGGTGGTGGCACAGGTGGTACCCCAGTGGTTGCTGAAGGGGGCGCCCCAGCGGCGGCTTAATGGGTAAGCAAAACATAACGCCCGTGGCATGGCGCTGCGGGCGTTTTCTTTTTGATTGGAGCCAAAGACGTGCTCCAGTAGTCATGGGTATATTGAACGTGACGCCTGATTCATTTTCTGATGGTGGTCAATTTGCGCATCGTGATGCTGCGCTCAGGCACGCTGAAGAGATGATGGCTCAGGGTGCTGAGATGATTGACGTAGGAGGTGAGTCTAGCCGCCCAGGGTCTGAGCCTTTGTCGTTACAAGAGGAGCTGGATCGCGTCTTGCCTATTCTGGAGGTTTTAAAAGATGCTCCAGTGGCTATCTCGGTTGATACCTATAAAGCCAAAGTCATGAAGACTGCTGTTGAACTAGGTATTGATTGCATCAATGATATTTGGGCATTTAGACAACCTCATGCCATTCAGGCCATTACAAACAGCCAGTGTGGCGTGATGCTCATGCACATGCAAAAAGACCCTACCACCATGCAATTTGACCCGCATTATCAAGATGTCGTTGCTGAGGTGAATGGCTTCTTGATCGAGCGTTGTGTTGCGCTAGAAGATGAGGGGATTGCTAGAGAGCGTTTAGCAATTGATCCGGGTTTTGGGTTTGGAAAAACTGTAGAGCACAACATGACCATGTTGGCGCATTTCCATGAATTTTGTCAGCATGACTTACCAGTCGTTGCCGGTTTATCTAGAAAATCTAGTTTGGGCGCGATTACGGGCAAAGATGCACAGCATCGCCAGACGGCGAGCGTGGCTGCGGCCTTAATGGCTTTAGAGCGTGGCGCGCACATTTTGCGTGTTCATGATGTGAGCGAGACCATGGATGCTGTCAAAATCTGGGTTGCTACCCAAGATTGCTTATAAAATACAGATATGACACGTCAATATTTTGGTACCGATGGAATTCGTGGGGAAGTCGGCAAGTTTCCGATTGTTCCTGATTTTGTGATGCGCTTAGGTTACGCAGCAGGTCAGGTATTGGCAAAAAATGCTCCAACACACGGCAAACCTACTGTATTAATTGGTAAAGACACGCGTGTATCTGGTTATTTATTGGAAGCTGCTCTTGAAGCTGGTTTCTCAGCGGCTGGTGTGGATGTGATGTTGTGTGGGCCGATGCCAACACCCGCAATTGCTTATCTCACCAGAGCGCTTAGATTGTCTGCAGGGGTGGTAATTTCTGCATCACATAATCCGTATCACGATAACGGCATTAAATTCTTTTCTGCCAATGGTGACAAATTAGATGATGCTATCGAATTACAAATCGAGGCGGCATTGAATGAGCCGATGAACTGTGTTGATTCTGCGCATTTAGGTAAAGCTAAGCGTTTGGATGATGCAGCTGGTCGTTATATTGAGTTTTGTAAAAGCACATTCCCTAATCATTTGAACTTACATGGTTTGAAGTTGGTGCTAGATTGCGCCCATGGTGCTGCTTATCACATTGCGCCGCATGTATTTCATGAGTTGGGCGCCGAAGTGATATCGATTGGCGTTCATCCAAATGGTAAAAATATCAATGATGGTGTTGGTGCTACAGCTCCACAAGCCTTGATTGAAAAAGTCAAAGAAGAAAAAGCTGATTTGGGTATCGCCTTGGATGGTGATGCTGATCGTTTGCAACTGGTAGATGCTAGTGGCAGACTTTTTAATGGCGATGAACTTCTTTACTTGATTGCCAAGTCTAGAAAAGATGCGGGAGAAAAAGTCGAGGGTGTTGTGGGTACCTTGATGACCAACATGGCTGTAGAGAAAGCAATTCAAGCGGAGGGTATTCTCTTTGCAAGAGCTAAGGTGGGTGACCGTTATGTGCTGGAGCAGTTAAAAGAAAACAATTGGCTTTTAGGCGGCGAAGGTTCTGGTCATTTGATTTGTCTTGATAAACACACCACAGGTGATGGCATCGTGGCGGCTCTTCAAGTATTAACGGCTATGAAGACAAGCAATCAAACATTGGCTCAGCTTTTGCAAAAAGTAACATTGTTCCCGCAGACATTAATCAATGTGCGTTACAAGCAAGGTTATCAGTGGCAATCTGATGCTAAGATGAAAGAGGCCCTCGCTGATGCGGAGCAACATTTGGCGGGTAGTGGCAGGGTATTGATCAGAGCTTCTGGAACTGAACCCTTATTAAGGGTAATGGTTGAAGCTTCGGATGCGCAGATGGCTAAAGACCAAGCGCAAAAAATTGCGAGTGTGATACCCACTTAATTCAGTGGGTATCAACCATCGCTACTAAGCGATCACTTCTTTTTCTTATCTTTCTTTTTATTTTTCTTAGATTCTTTTTTTAGTTTCTTTTGGTCGCCGTTGGCATAAACGCACCATTTTTTGATTTCTTCCAATAATTCGTCGAGATCTTCGTATGACAATTCTTTGAAATTAATCAGCCCAATTGAACCAGTTTCTTGTAATTGTTTAACTGCATCTTCATATGTATACATATTCACTCCCTTGTTCTATAGGGAGTTTCCTGATTCGATGTGACGCTTTCAAGACAAATAAGTCAATTCATCGAAATTTCACATAAATGCCTTAGTTGGGCTTGCTGTCATTGAAGTGTCATATATTTCCATTATTATGGAAATATGAAAAATATAGATGCCGTTCAATCTTTCTTAGCCCTTGGTCAAGAATCAAGGCTCAATGTCTTTCGCCTAATAGTTCAAAAAGGCGGGCAGGGAATCACTCCATCTGAAATCAAAGAGAATCTGGGTATTCCTGCAGCTACTTTGTCATTTCATTTGAAAGAGCTCTATCAGGCGCAACTAATTTTGGTCGAGCGACAAAGTAGGAACTTGGTCTATCGACCTAATGCAATTCAGGTTCAAGAATTGATGGATTTTTTATTATTTAACTGTTGCGGTGGTCAATCATGTGCCCCTGTAACTAATCAGCAATGTAGCTCAGAGAAGGTGACTCCATGAAGCGTATGCACATCCATGTGGCCGTTAAAAATTTAGAAGAAAGTATTTCTTTTTACTCAAAAATGTTTGCAACAGAACCCACTGTATTAAAAACAGATTATGCGAAATGGCAATTAGAAGACCCAAAAGTTAATTTTGCTATTTCAGCCAGAGGTGCAGAAGTAGGCTTGAATCATTTGGGTATTCAAGTAGATGATGCGCATGAGTTATCTGACATGAAGACTCGTTTGGATAATTTGCAAGCTGAACTTATTGAAGAAGAAGGCACGGCTTGTTGTTACGCAAAATCAGATAAATATTGGGTGAACGATCCATCCGGTATTGCCTGGGAAACATTTCATACGCTTGACACTATCCCCGTCTTTAATTATGCAGAGTCGAGCACAGATGCTTCAGACAATGCATGCTGTGTGCCTACTGCCACTGTTTCTATTGGGTCTATAAAGAAGAAGTCGTCGGGTTGCTGTTAACGCGCGAATGATCAAATTAATTTGAAAGGTGAATTTTAAAAATGAAAAAATACAACATTCTTTTTTTGTGTACTCACAATTCAGCAAGATCTGTATTGGGTGAAGCGCTGGCATCAACACATCAAAGTGGCCGCTTTGTCGGTTACTCAGCAGGATCTACGCCTGGCACAAATGTGAATCCATTTGCTAGAGAATTAGCGAAAGAAATGGGTTACCCAGAAGAAAATCTCAGATCTAAAAGTTGGGATGAGTATGGTCAGCCAGATGCGCCGCAGATGGATTTTATTGTGACTGTGTGTGACAACGCTGCTGGTGAGCAGTGTCCGTTTTGGCCAGGTAAGCCTGCAACAGCTCACTGGGGTTACCCAGACCCATCGCAAGTGCAGGGGACTGACGATGACAAGCGCCGTGCATTTAGAGATGTGATGGTAGGACTTAGAAAACGCTTGGATATTTTGGCGGCTTTGCCCTTGGAAAGATTGGATGCGATGAGTATTCAGGCAGAGTTAAAGAAGATCACTGAGACTAATTAAACAGAAATAACAGAAATAAAAACATGAACATTTTTGAGCGTTACTTAACCCTCTGGGTATTTTTGTGCATCATCGTTGGCGTCATTGCTGGCCAACTCATGCCTGAAACTTTTCAGGCTATTGGTGGTTTAGAGTTTGCCCAGGTTAATTTGCCTGTTGGTCTTCTCATTTGGGTGATGATCATTCCGATGTTGGTGAAAGTCGACTTTAAGGCCATGCATCAAGTCAAAGATCACATTCGCGGTATTGGCGTTACTTTATTTATTAATTGGCTAGTTAAGCCATTCTCAATGGCATTTTTAGCTTGGTTGTTTATTCGTCAATTATTTGCGCCGTACTTGCCTGCAGATCAAATCGATAGTTATGTCGCAGGTTTGATTTTGTTAGCCGCTGCTCCTTGCACAGCGATGGTGTTTGTATGGAGTCGTCTAACTAATGGTGATCCGTTGTTTACCTTATCTCAAGTTGCTCTGAATGACGCCATCATGGTGGTGGCATTTGCACCGTTGGTCGCATTTTTATTGGGTATGTCAGCGATTGTGGTGCCTTGGGACACCTTGGTGACATCGGTGGTTCTGTATATCGTGATTCCTGTATTGCTTTCTCAATGGTGGCGTAAGTCTTTGCTATCTCGTGGTCAGGCTGCATTTGATCAAGCCATGAAAAAAATCGGCCCTTGGTCTATCACTGCATTATTGGCAACACTGGTTCTTTTATTTGCCTTTCAGGGTGAAGCCATCATTAACCAACCGCTGGTGATTGCTTTGTTAGCGGTGCCTATTTTGATTCAGGTATTTTTTAATTCTTCATTGGCCTACTGGCTTAACCGTCGCTTTGGTGAAAAGCACAGCGTGGCTTGCCCATCGGCTTTGATTGGCGCATCGAACTTCTTTGAGTTGGCGGTGGCTGCGGCGATTAGTTTGTTTGGATTTCATTCGGGCGCAGCCTTGGCTACAGTGGTGGGCGTTTTGATTGAAGTGCCTGTGATGCTATTGGTAGTGAGAGTCGTGAACCAATCCAAGGGTTGGTATTGCAAGGGGATGTAATTTTTTGGTAAATGACTGATTTGTCACATTTTGCTTGTAAATTCACAAGATGTTAAAAAATACCCGCTTAATCTTTTTAATTACTTCATCATTTGTTAGCAGCATATCTTTTGCTGCTAGACCGATGATGACTGATGATGCTCGTATGGTTGATCCCCAGTCTTGCCAATTGGAGTCTTGGGCGAAGGGATATGAGCACCACAGTGAGTTTTGGGCTTTACCTGCTTGTAATCCACTGGGATTTTTTGAGTTAACAGCAGGTGGCTCTAAAGTCACGGGTGAAGATCGATCTACCCCATCAGATCGTGTGATTCAGGCTAAAACTATTTTTCGTGAGTTAAAACCCAATGGTTGGGGTATTGGGCTGGCCATTGGCAACAGTCATCATTTCAGCACCACAGTCAATAGAAGTAATAACGATGTCTATGGTTATGTGCCCATCACTTGGTCGTTTAATGATGATCAACAACTCATTCACCTTAACTTGGGTGGAGCTAAAAAGCAGTTAGATCATTCTTTTAAAAGAACCTGGGGTTTGGGGTCTGAGTTTCAGGTTGCGCCAAATACCTATCTAATTGCTGAAACATACGGCGAGGATGCTGTGAAGCCGTCTTATCAGGCTGGCGTTAGACATTGGTTAATGCCGAATAGGTTCCAGATCGATCTCACAACGGGTACTAAATCGTCATATAACCCTCAAAACAGATGGTTTTCTATGGGTATTCGCCTACTTTTTGGAAATTAATTTGTTACGCTATCAATTTATAAGTAATTGATTTATATAATTATTTTTAAATTAATTGAAATTTTCATGATCTAATTGTGAATGTCACAAAACTTTCATAATTGCTAGGTATCTTCCCTTATGTCGCGACGTGCGTCATTGAATGAGGAAAATATATGAAAGCGTTATTCACAAAAACATTAGTAGCTGGTGTTGTTGCTTTAACAACAGTTACTTCAGCCATGGCTGCCGATATCACAGGCGCTGGCGCTACTTTCCCTTACCCAATTTATGCAAAATGGGCTGAGGCATATAAGGCTAAAACAAAGAACGGTTTGAACTATCAATCAATCGGTTCATCTGGCGGTATCAAACAGATTAAAGCTAAGACTGTCGACTTTGGCGCATCAGATGCTCCAGTGAAGTTCGAAGATTTAGAAAAAGATGGTTTGGTTCAGTTCCCAGCGATCATCGGTGGTGTAGTGCCAGTGGTGAACATTGAGGGCATCAAGCCAGGCCAATTAAAAGTAACTGGCGATGTATTGGCACAAATTTTCATGGGCTACATCGTTAACTGGAGCGACAAGCAAATTGCTGCTTTGAACCCAGGTTTGAAGTTACCTAATGAGAGCATCACGATTGTTCACCGTGCTGACGGTTCTGGTACAACAGCGATCTTTACTGACTACTTAGCAAAAGTAAATCCTAAGTGGAAAGAGACTGTTGGTTCAGGCGCTGCTGTTAAATGGCCAGCTGCTTCATCAATCGGTGGCAAAGGTAACGAAGGTGTTGCTGCTAACGTTAACCGCGTGAAGAACTCAATCGGTTATGTTGAGTATGCATACACTAAGAAAAACAACATGACATTCTTGGAAATCAAAAACCAAGCTGGTCAATTCGTAGCTCCTGATGATGAGACATTTGCTGCTGCAGCTGCAGGTACAGATTGGTCAAAAGTTCCAGGCATGGGTACATTCATCACGAATGCTCCTGGTGCTAAATCATGGCCAATCACTGGTGCATCATTCATCTTGATGTACAAACAACCAGAAAACAAAGCTAATGCAGCTGAAGTGATCAAGTTCTTTGACTATGCTTTCAAAGAAGGCAAGAAGATGGCTGCTGACTTGGATTACGTTCCAATGCCTGACGCAACAACAGACTTTATCCGTAAGAACGTATGGACAAAGATCAATACTAAGTAATCACGGTTGTATATTGAGTTGTAGAGTATTTAATCAGTAAGACCAGAGCCCGCATGTGCGGGTTTTGGTCCAAACGTTAGGATATATATGAATACCAGTCAGTCTTCTGACATGTTGACGCCCCAAGCAGAAAAGATTCTGAAGATGCAAAGACTTCAGGATTTTGTCTTTCATCAGTCAACATTATTTTTTGCTCTTTCAGTGCTTGTAGCACTTATTGGCATCATTATTTCTTTGATTATTAATGCATGGCCTGCCTTGCGTGAATTTGGTTTAGGCTTTTTCTTCACGATTGAGTGGGACATCATTAATGGTCAGTTTGGTGGTTTGATTGCTGTTTTTGGCACAGTAGTGACTGCTTTTATTGCCCTGATCATTGCGGTACCTTTAAGTTTTGGCGTAGCTGTTTTTCTAACAGAGACTTGTCCAACGCAATTAAGACGTCCTTTGGGAACTGCTGTTGAGTTGTTGGCCGCTGTGCCATCAATCATTTACGGTATGTTCGGTTTGTTTATTTTCGCCCCTTTATTTGCTGAATATATTCAGCCAGCTTTGGCTGCAACATTTGGCAAGATTCCTGTAATTAGTTACTTATTTTCTGGTGCTTTTAACGGTATTGGTATCTTATGTGCTGGCTTGATTTTGGCCATGATGATTTTGCCTTTCATCGCCTCAGTGATGCGTGATGTGTTCGAGGTGGTCCCTCCTGTATTAAAAGAGTCTGCCTATGGCATTGGGTGCACAACATGGGAAGTTGTTAACAAGATTGTTTTGCCATACACCAAGACAGGTGTGATTGGCGGCATTATGTTGGGTCTTGGTCGCGCCTTGGGTGAGACCATGGCGGTCACGTTTGTGATTGGTAACGCGCACAAATTAAGCGCTTCTCTATTCTCGCCAGGCAACTCGATTGCCTCAACGCTAGCCAATGAGTTTGGTGAGGCGGAGCCTGGTTTGCATTATTCATCTTTATTTGCTTTAGGTCTGGCCTTGTTCGTGATCACATTTATTGTTTTGGCATTGGCCAAGATCATGTTGGCTCGCATGGAAGCAGGACAGGGTAAGAAAACATGATGAATACTTCTAACTTTAACCAAGCGATTTACAACAAACGTAAGCGCAGCAATTGGATTGGCTTGAGCTTATCCATGGGTGCCATGGTATTGGGCATGATCTTCTTGTTGTGGATCCTAAGCGTACTATTTATCAAGGGCTTCTCTGCGATTGATCTTAATATGTTTACGCACAGTACTCCAGCACCAGGTTCAGATGGTGGTGGTTTGGCCAATGCGATTGTTGGTAGCTTACTGATTGTGACAACATGTACTTTGATCAGCACACCGATTGGTGTGATGGCGGGTATTTATTTGTCTGAGTACGGTGCTAAAAGCAAGATTGCATCGATCACACGTTTTGTGAACGACATCATGTTGTCAGCGCCATCGATCGTGATTGGTTTATTTGTGTACGCCGTTTTAGTGGCTCAAGTAAGACACTTCTCTGGTTGGGCTGGCACGATTGCCTTGGCATTGATTGCTATTCCGGTGGTGGTGAGAACCACCGAGAACATGTTGCAATTGGTACCTGGTAGCTTGCGAGAGGCAGCGTATGCATTGGGCGCGCCTAAGTGGAAGGTGGCTTTCTCAGTGACATTGAAGGCAGCGCAAAGTGGTGTGATCACAGGCATCTTGCTATCGCTAGCTCGTGTGAGTGGTGAGACAGCGCCATTGTTATTCACAGCTTTGAATAATCAATTCTTTTCAACCAATATGAATGCCCCAATGGCTAACTTACCAGTGGTGATTTTCCAATTTGCCATGAGCCCGTATGACAACTGGGTTGATTTGGCATGGGGTGCAGCATTGTTGATCACTATCGTAGTACTCGGTCTAAATATTTTGACTCGAGTGGTTTTTAGGGAAAAGGTTCAAGGTTAAGCAGGTAATGAGAAATATATTTGATGCTGAAACAATTCAAGGAAATATGATGAGTGAAATGAATACAAACCAACCGGCAGCTCTAAAGAATGCCCTAGAAATTAGAAATCTTAATTTCTACTATGGCTCATTTCAGGGTTTGAAAAATATCAATCTTGATATTGCTGAAAAACATGTAACAGCCTTCATTGGTCCATCTGGTTGCGGCAAATCCACATTGTTAAGAACGTTAAATCGCATGTATGACCTTTATCCTGGTCAGCGCGCAGAGGGCGAGATTAACTTTTACGGCCAAAATATTTTGGACCCTAAGCAAGATTTGAACCTTTTGCGTTCTAGAGTGGGCATGATTTTCCAAAAGCCAACACCATTCCCAATGTCTATTTATGACAATATTGCCTTTGGTGTGAAACTTTATGAGTCACTATCTCGTGCTGAGATGGATGAGCGTGTAGAGTGGTCTTTGACCAAAGCTGCTTTGTGGGGTGAAGTAAAAGACAAATTAAATCAAAGCGGCTTATCTCTATCAGGTGGTCAGCAACAGCGTTTATGTATTGCGCGCGGTGTGGCAGTTAAGCCATCGATTCTTTTGTTGGATGAGCCTACATCTGCTTTGGATCCAATATCCACAGCAAAAGTAGAGGAATTGGTCCACGAACTCAAAAAAGACTATACGATTGCCATTGTGACGCACAATATGCAGCAAGCTGCACGTGTGTCTGATTTCACAGCGTATATGTATTTAGGTGAAATGGTTGAATTTGGTAAAACAGACGAGTTGTTTATTAAGCCAAAACGTAAAGAGACAGAAGATTACATTACTGGCCGTTTCGGTTAAGTAACTACAAGAATTAGGAGATAGATATGCCAGATAAACACTTATCCTCACAATTTGATGCTGACCTAAACTCAGTATGTGGCAAATTATTAGAAATGGGCGGCTTGGTAGAGTCACAGGTGTCTGTGGCGATGCGCGCATTCGCTCAATTAGATGCTGAATTAGCTGATCAGGTAATGGATCGCGAGCGTGAAGTGAATGATTTTGAAATCACGATTGACTCAGCTTGTACAGAATTGATCGCACGTCGTCAGCCAACTGCTAGAGACTTGCGTTTGGTGATGGCTGTTTCAAAAGCGATTACAAACCTAGAGCGTGCTGGTGATGAAGCAGATCGCATTGCAAGAAGAACAAAGCATATTTTGGAAGACAGCGCTTCTTACAGCATTAATACAGCTGAGATTAGATTGTCTGGCCAAATGGCTATTTCATTATTGCGCCGTAGCTTGGACTGCTTTGCACGTCTTGATACTAAGGTGGCTGCTGAAGTGGTGAACGAAGATAAGCAAATTGATGAAGAGTTCAGAGCATTTGTGCGTAAGTTAACAAGCTACATGGCTGAAGATCCAAGAACAATTTCTGTTGGTTTGGATATGTTGTCAATCGCTAAAGCGGTTGAACGCATTGGTGACCATGCAAAGAATATTGCTGAATTTGTTATTTATATCGTTAAGGGTACGGACGTGAGACATTTGCCTCACGAGCAACTCACACAAGAGGCGAATAGCTAATTTATGGCAAGTAGTATCTTGATTGTTGAAGATGAGCCGTCAATTTCAGAATTGATTGCTGTTAACTTATCTCATGCTGGCTTTTTGCCAGTAAGAGCTTTTCAGACTGAGCAAGCGTCTCAGCTCATGAAAGAGGTGTTGCCAGACTTAGTGGTCTTAGATTGGATGTTGCCTGGTAAATCAGGCGTTCAGTTTGCTAAAGAATTACGCGCTAATGAAAGAACAAAAGATATTCCTATCATTTTGTTAACAGCGCGTAGTGAAGAGATGGATAAGATTGCTGGTCTTGAGGCGGGTGCTGATGACTATGTGACCAAGCCTTTTTCACCAAAAGAGTTGGTGGCACGTATTAAAGCTGTCTTAAGAAGACGCTCTCCACAGTTGGCCGATGAAGTGGTTCAAATTGGCAACTTGCGTATTGACCCAGTGGCTCATCGAGTGATGGCGGTCGATGGTGCGAGTGAGGTGGCGATTGACTTGGGTCCTACGGAGTTTAGATTGTTACATTTCTTAATGACGCACCCAGAGCGTGTTCATTCTAGAGGTCAGTTACTAGACAAAGTTTGGGGTGACCATGTGTTCGTTGAAGAGAGAACAGTGGACGTCCACATCAAGCGCCTAAGAGCTTCTTTGGCGCCGACTAATTGCCAAAACCACATTGAAACTGTTCGTGGTAGCGGCTATCGTTTGACCAAAAATCCGGTTAATTAATCCATCTTGTTGTATTGATTCAAGCCAAGCCTTCTAAGGCTTGGTAAGATTCGTCTTATGCTGTCACTACGTACCAGACTAATTACCATCACGCTGATCACAATTACCATGTCATGGGTCATGGGAATTGCCTTCTCAGCCACTGCAGGGTGGTTAACAGCCGTCTCGTGTTTGGCACTTCTGTTGATTCATCAGCTCTGGCATGCATCTAAGTTCACCGCATTATTGTTGTCCCCCAGTTATGGCGAAGTTCCTGTGGCGATGGGTATTTGGGGTGAAATTTACTATCGCTTGCACAAGCTGGTGAAGGGTTGGCGCGATCAGGTATTGGAGGTTGAGCACCAGCATCAACGTTTTATTCAGGCGATTCAGGCTTCGCCCAACGGTGTGGTGATGCTCAATGAAGATGATCAAATTGAGTGGTGTAATGCAATTGCTGAAAAACACTTTGGTTTAAATGCTAGGCGTGATGCTATGCAGCGCATCACCCACATTCTTAGAAAACCAGCTTTTGTGCAATACATCATTCGGCAAAACTACCGTGAGCCAGTCAAACTCACCGGGATGGGTGATTTTGAGCAGTTCTCATTAGAAGTTCAAATCTTTCCTTATGGTGATAAGCAGAAATTAGTTTTGTCACAGGATATTTCTCAGATTGAAAAAACGGATGCGATGCGTAGAGACTTCGTGGCGAACGTTTCTCACGAATTAAAAACACCTTTAACAGTCTTAGCTGGTTTTTTAGAAACTGTGACCGAGTTAGATCTGAGCCAAGAAGAGCGCGATCGCTATTTAGAAATGATGTCTGTGCAGACGGGCAGAATGAAAACCTTGGTAGAAGATTTATTAACCTTAGCAAAACTAGAGGGTAATCCTGAGCCACCTGTATCTCAAGTGGTGAATATGCCTAATATGTTGGCGCGTCTTAAGTTGGATGCGGAAGGTTTATCGCAAGGTAAACACCAAATTAGTTTTGATCAGAGTAGCGATAAAAACATATTGGGCGATGACTTGGAGTTGTATTCAGCATTTGGCAACTTGGTCTCCAACGCCGTGCGTTATACGCCTGAGGGCGGCAAACTCTGTGTGACATGGGCTCAGATTGGCGAAGAGATTGAGTTGTGCGTTTCTGATACGGGCCCAGGTATTGCTGCAGAGCACATACCTAGATTAACCGAGCGTTTTTATAGGGTTGACCGCAGTAGATCAAGAGAAACGGGTGGTACTGGTTTAGGTATGGCGATTGTGAAGCATGTCATCAACCGCCACCATGGCGAGCTAAAGATTGAGTCGACTCTGGGTGTCGGTAGTCGATTTTGCTTAGTGTTTCCTAAGCAAAGAATCGCCTCTTAATGACAGAGTAAATTCACTAACTCTTTTTGACCAATGTAGGGCGTAGAACCTGACCTAGTTTTGGTTTGATGGTACAAGCCATCACCATTCATGAGCCAGGCAGTGGCATTGTCTTTTAGAAGTATTTGGAAGCCTTCTTTGATCACTCGAGCTTTTAGCTTCTTATCTAGTACCGGGAAGGCTACTTCAACACGTCTGAACAAGTTTCTATCCATCCAGTCTGCGGAAGATAGGTAAAGTGTTTCTGCGCCATCGGCATAGAAGTAATAAATACGGTGGTGTTCTAAGAACTTGCCGATGATGGAGCGTACTTTAATGTTCTCTGATAAGCCAGGTACCCCTGGTTGTAAGGCGCAAACACCACGGATCACCAAATCAATTTTTACGCCAGCTTGTGAGGCTTTGTAGAGTTCAGCAATGATGGTTGGCTCTAGGAGAGCATTCATTTTTGCCATGATGCGGGCTTTTCTGCCTGCTTTAGCTGCTCTTGCCTCTGCGCGAATATGCTGAATTAACTCTTCATGCATCGTGAAAGGCGATTGCCATAAATGTTTCAAAGGCACGCGACCACCAGTACCAGTTAATTGCATAAAGACATGGTGCATGTCTTCGCAAATATCTTGATTGGCGGTCATCAAACCAAAGTCGCTATACAAGCGAGCAGTTCTTGGGTGATAGTTGCCTGTGCCTAAGTGAGCATAGCGCTTAAGAATCGTTTTTGCTTTGCGTCGACCTTCTGCTGGGATGGTTTCTTTGCGCACTACCAACAACATCTTGGCGTGGCACTTATGTCCTACAACCCCATAAACCACATGGGCACCAACTGCTTCTAATTTAGCCGCCCAACCAATATTGGTTTGCTCATCAAAGCGAGCCAATAGCTCAACAACAACTGTGACCTCTTTACCATTTTTAGCCGCTTCCATCAGCGCATCCATCACCAGAGATTGCTCGCCTGTGCGATACACCGTTTGCTTGATGGCCAACACATTTGGGTCTCTAGCAGCTTCTTTGAGCATCTTGAGTACTGGATCAAAGCTTTGATAGGGGTGGTGCAATAAGATATCTTCGCGGCTGATTTTGTCTAGTAAGCTTTCGCCAGTGGCCAACTCAACAGAGTGGGTTGGTTGATGATTCGGGAATTTAAATTTAGGAATATCTACTAAATCTGGAATTTGAACTAAGCGAACCAAATTCACCGGACCATTCACTTGATAACAGTCTTCTCGATTCAAGCTCTCGACCTTGAGAAGGTAATCAGTTAAATCTTCTGGCATGTCTGCTGTGATTTCTAAGCGAACCGCGTCGCCTAAGTGACGAGTAGGTAATTCACCTTGTAGGGCTTCACGCAAGTCAGTGATATCGTCTTCGGACACAAACAAATCAGAGTTGCGGGTTACTCTAAACTGATGGCAACCACTGACAGTCATGCCTTGGAACAACTCAGGCACAAACGCTTGCATGAATGAGGACAGTAAAACAAAGCCATAAGGTTGATCACACAGATGCTTAGGCATAGGTACTACGCGTGGCAGCGATCTAGGTGCTTGAACCACGGCTAATTTAGGCTTTCTGCCAAAAGAGTCTTCGCCTTCTAAAGTAACAAAAAAGTTCAAACTCTTATTAATAACTTTTGGAAATGGATGGGCGGGGTCTAAAGCAATCGGCGTTAGAAGGGGAACCAACTCATCGTGGAAAAACTTTTTGGCCCAAGCTCTTTGAGCAGGGGTCCATTGTGCACTGGTAAAAAACCCAACACCTTCTTTATTGAGTTTAGGAATAATTTCTTCTTGGAGTAAGCGATATTTTCTGGCTACCAAAGCGTGTGCCTGAGCTGTGACTACTTTGTAGGCCACAGTGATAGGTAAGCCATCAGGTGTTTTATTTTTGGAATTACTCTTGAGTTGTTCTTTAATGCCAGACATTCTGATTTCAAAGAACTCATCCATATTCGATGACACAATGCAGACAAATCTGAGGCGCTCTAAAAGAGGTGTTTTAGGATCTTCGGCCTGCGCTAGCACCCTTGAATTAAACTCAAGGACACCTAATTCTCTGTTCAATAGTGGGATTTTTGTCTGCATACCATTAGTGTTGCAAACATCTGTGACAATAATGTGACATTATTATGAATTCATATTTTCACGTTCTTGTCACATTAAAGTCATAATCTAGCTATCTATCTAAAAAAGCCTATTAAATTAGTTATTTGTGAAGAATTTTTTAAAAGACCCATCCAAAGAACACCTAGTTGCTGCTGTAGACCTTGGTTCTAATAGTTTTAGGATGGTGATTGCCCGCGTGATTCAGTCTGCATCGGGCACTCAGTTGCAGCCTATTGATACTTTAAGAGAATCGGTGCGTTTAGCTGCCGGCTTGAATGAAGATAAAAAATTAGATCAAAAATCGATTGCACGTGGTTTGGCGGCGATTCATCGCTTTGGGGACCGTTTAAAGAATTTTGATCCGAAACAGGTTAGGGCGGTTGCCACTAACACTTTGCGCGTTGCCAGAAATGCTGATCAATTTATTGAAGAGGCACAAAAACTACTAGGCTTTCCAATTGAGGTGATTGCTGGGCGAGAAGAGGCTAGACTCATTTATATCGGCGCCTCGCATGATGCTCCCGCTTGTGATGGTAAACGTTTTGTTTTAGACATTGGCGGTGGCTCGACGGAGTTCATTATTGGTGAAGGCTATGAGCCTAAGATGATGGAATCCTTATATATCGGCTGTGTTTCACATAGCCAAGATTACTTCCCTGGTGGTTTGGTTGATGCCCATAGTTTTAAACAGGCGCAATTGGCTGCTAGACGAGAGATTCAAGTTATTTCATCTCAATTCCTGAAGTCTGGCTGGAAACAATCGATTGGGTCATCAGGAACTGCTCGAGCAATTGCCGAGTTGATTGCATTGAATGGTTTCAATGGTGAGCCCCATGACCTGCCAGTTGACGATATGGGTGGCTTAATTACCCGTGATGGTCTGATACAGCTTAAAAAAGCATTGATCGAGGCTGAGTATGTTGATCGTTGCACACTCTTAGGTCTAAAAGGCGATCGTAAGCCTGTATTGCCTGGCGGATTAGCTATCATGTTGGCTGCCTTTGATGAATTAGGCATTGAGCGCATGGAAGTAACCGAGGCGGCGCTACGCCTTGGGGTTCTCTATGACCTGATTGGGCGATCACAGCACCATGACATGCGTTATGTGACTGTTGAGCAGTTCATGCAACGTTATGCGGTTGATCGCTCACAAGCGACTCGTGTGAGTGATGTGGCGCTGTATTTTTTAAATCAGTTTCCTAAGCCAAAAAATGAGGATCGCAAAGATAATCTGCAGATTCTTTCGTGGGCTGCAAAATTGCATGAAATTGGTTTAACAATTACACACAATGGCTATCACAAGCATTCTGCTTATATTGCCACCCATGCAGACATGCCGGGATTCTCAAAGTTAGATCAAGCGCGATTAGCGGCTCTCTTGTTGGGGCACACAGGTAAGCTTGGAAAAATCTCAGTGAGTTCTACCTACATTGATTGGCGCATGTTGTTTTCATTAAGACTGGCCCATGTGATTTGTAGAAGACGTGATGACGTGGGCATACCTCCCATCACAGTCAAAGAAGAAGACGATGGATTTGTGATCAAAGTTCCAAAAGAGTGGGCAAAAGAGAACCCACTTACCCTGTTTGGACTAGAAAAAGAATCGGCCGATTGGGCAAAAATCGGCCGACAACTTTTGATTCAGATTTTCTAATCTGAATCAATTCAGAAGATCAGTTAATTAATCTGCTAAAAAGTGCTTAGCGTATCTTGGATGAATATCATCCAAGCGAAGCATTGTTAAAAAGTCAGCAGTATTAAAGTCTGGATCCCAAGCTGGATTGCCACAAATCTTTGCGCCTAGTCTTAGGTAGCCTTTGATCAATGCTGGTGGCTCAACTTCTAATGAGCTATTTAATTCTTCAACTGGTAGAGCTAGGCGTGGAAATACGCGGTACTCAATATCAGTTAAGTGTTGTTCTGTGCTGAGCATCTTAGCAAGGCTGGCAGCATAGTGACCACCATCACCCATTTGCACAGAAGCACAACCTAACATCACTTCGTAATTGTTCTTTTTCATGTATTGACCTAAGCCACTCCACAAGGCCATGATCACACCGCCTGAGCGGTAATCTCTATGAACACATGAACGACCTACTTCAACCATCTTGTGGCGTAAGTGACGTAGGCGCGTTAAGTCAAACTCTGAGTCTGAATATAGGCAACCCATTTGTTTGGCTTGATGCGGTGGTAAAGCTCTATAAGTACCAATAACTTTTAATGTCTCATTATCGCGAACCAATAAGTGCTCGCAGAAATTATCAAAAATATCTACGTCCAAACCTTCTGCTGATGGTTTTAGACGTGCGCCCATCTCCTCGGCGAATACTTTGTAACGTAAGCGTTGCGCTTCTTTTACTTCGTCTTGGTGACGTGCCCAAGTAACGCTGATTGGGCTTGCCTTGGTAGTTTGAACTGCTGGAGCTTCAACAGGCTTAGATTTAGCTTGGGCTCTTTCATTAATTTGTAAGCGGCCCATTTTTTCTTGAAGAATCTTTTGTAATGGTGCAATTCTTTCGGACATGGTCTTTTTAATAGATTTGTTTTTTGTTAGAGACTCTGTGAACAGAGATAGAGGATTAGGTAGTTCTCTCATTTTTTAGCCTGCATAGTCGATATGGTCATAATTTAGAGGGCTTGTATGTCAGGCTAATGACGCCAATTTGACAGTTGTGTGACTCTCAACGGGGCGCAGATGATTGGCAAATTGCTCACTAGCCGCTTGCCAAGAAAACTTCTCCGCATGCGCGCGAGCTACTTCTCTTGGAATCGTCAAAGCTTCTAGACATGCTTCGCGTAGGTCATGGTTCATAGCGCCTGACTTGGAGTTGCCAATCACATCAATCGGACCAGTGACAGGGTAGGCCGCTACTGGTAAGCCGCAGGCCATCGCCTCCAAAAGAACTAAACCAAATGTATCCGTCTTGCTTGGGAATACAAAGACATCCGCTGCTGCATATACCTTGGCCAATTTTTCTTGTTGGAGTACGCCTAAGTAATTAACTTCTGGATATTTGGCTTTGAGACCAGCTAATGCCGGACCATCGCCTACCACCCATTTGGAGCCAGGCAATTTAAGTTCTAAAAATGCTTCGATATTCTTTTCTACAGCCACGCGACCAACGTATAAGAAAATCGGATGCGCCGTATCGATCTCTTTGGATTCTTGCATTTTGAAAATCTCTAGATCAACACCGCGAGTCCAAAGAACCACATTAGTGAAACCATATGACTCTAAATCTTTAACTACCACATCGGTAGGCGCCATCACCGCACGTGATGGATCGTGGAACCAACGCAAAAACTTATAAGTAACAGCTAGTGGAATACCTGTTCTAGCTTTGACATACTCAGGAAACCGTGTGTGATAAGCCGTTGTAAATGGCAACTGATGTTTGATGGCGTAAGCTCTTGCTGCAATACCCAATGGACCTTCGGTCGCAATATGAATGGCATCAGGAGCAAACGACTCCATTTTTTGACGAACTTTTTTGCCCGGAAAAAGTGATAAAGAAATATCTGGATAAGTAGGGCAAGGAATGGTTTTAAATTCCAATGGGGTAATCATGTCGATTTCATGGCCCATTTTTTTTAGTTCGTGCATGGTTTGTTTGAGGGTTCTCACAACACCATTGACTTGTGGTTCCCATGCGTCTGTGACAATCATGATCTTCATCATGCAATCTCCGTTAATTGAGCAGCTTCTGGTTGAGGGGTGAATGAAACCTTGGCGGGTTCATCTTCAAGAATTTTTGGCCAGTGAACAATTTGTAGTTCACCTGTCATCGTTTCAACTAATGCTGTCAGGCTCTCTACCCAATCACCATCATTACAGTAGAGAAGTCCATCAATCATGCGTATCTCTGCTTTGTGGATGTGACCACAAACCACACCATCACAACCCCTGATGCGCGCTTCTCTGGCCATGATCATTTCAAAGTCAGCAATGAAGCTAACGGCATTTTTGACAGAGTGTTTCAGGTATTGAGAGAGGGACCAGTAGTTCAAGCCCATGCGTGCACGGATTTTGTTGAACCAACCGTTGACCCACAAAATGAATGTATAGAGTGTGTCGCCCACATAGGCTAACCACTTGGCGTATTGCATCACGCTGTCAAATAAATCACCGTGAGTAATCCATAAACGTTTACCATCTGCGGTGATATGGATGACTTCATCTTCAATGCGGATGTCGCCAAAGCTCATACCGAAAAATTGGCGTGCCATTTCATCATGGTTGCCTGGTACATAAATCACCTCTGTGCCTTTACGTGCTTTACGTAATAGCTTTTGCACCACATCGTTATGGGCTTGTGGCCAAAACCAGCGTTTCTTTAGTTGCCAGCCATCAATGATGTCGCCTACTAAATAAAACTTATCTGCGTCGTTATGTTTTAAAAAATCTAGGAGATATTTCGCTTGGCAGCCTGATGTGCCTAAATGGACGTCTGAGATCCAAATTGCTCTGTAATGATTCATGAGTAGTCATTTGGCATGACTTATTTGAAACTAAGATGACAAATCAATGTCATATTCGTGACATAGTCATATGAGATGCTATGACCATGAAAGTATTTCTATTAATAGGACATATTCTGAGCGCTTGCATCCAGTGCCTCATACTCCCATTTTTACCCTATTCGCTCAGATCCAAACTGATTCAAATTTGGTCTAGAACATTATTAAGTATTTTTAAGATTCGCTTAACCATTCATGGTAATCGGCAATTGTTCAATGATCGTCAATCAGCCATGGTTGTTTCAAACCATATCTCATGGATTGATATACATGTAATCAATACTGTTTCTCCAGTGATATTTGTTGCCAAATCGGATGTGGCTAAGTGGCCGATCTTTGGTTGGATCGCCAGACAAATTGGAACTATCTTTATTGTTAGAGAAAAAATATCAGATATAAAAAGAGTATTAAATCTGATGGCGCAATACTTGAGTAGCCATAAAAAGGTTTGCATCTTTCCAGAGGGAACATCTACGGATGGGCAGACGGTGTTGACCTTTAGATCTAACTTATTTCAGGCGGCAATCAATTCAAAGGCAAGAGTCTTACCGATTTGCATTACCTACAAAGAGCAGGGTAAGTATTCTGATGTTACGGCTTTCATTGGTGATATGGGTTTGGTAGATTCGATTAAGAAAATGCTCAAGTCCTCTGTGATGGAAGTTCATGTTCACATCTTAGAACCCTTGAGTGATATACATTCTCGTCAAGATTTGGCGGATCGTGCGCATCAATCAATACAAGCCATTGTGGCTGCCAACAGCACCTCTAATTCATAAGTCATCTCACTTTGATATTGCGTCACGATCTGGGATTATGATTAAAGTATGAGAAAAATCATTGCATGCATCAGTTTGCTACTCAGTCATGCCACTTGGGCTGATGGTGACTTTGATCGCTTTAATGTTCAGGCAAAAGTGGTTCGTCAGGATGACACTTTTTTATTTGCAGCTAGTTATCAAACGCCGCTGACAGCTTGCCAAGCTTATCGTTATCTAACTGATTATGAAGCTGCTAAAAAAGTGCCTGGGGTGACTGAGTCCAAGCCCACTCGAATATCGAACAATAAGGTTTTAGTTGAGCGCTCGGCAGAAGAGAAGATCTTATTTTTTACGGTGAAGTTGCATACCTTGATTGAATATACTGAGCATCCAATTAAGAGTACGGAATTTACTCAAATTAAGGGTGACTCTAAAAGGTTTTCTGGTAAGTGGTCTGTTGAGCCCAATACGCTTGGTAGCGTCATCAGGTACGAGGGTGTTTTAGAGCCAGATTCGCACCTGCCCATGTTTGTGATTAAGTACTTTATTGAAAATAGTCTAGAAGATCGCTTCAAAATCATGGCGAAGTTATCGGCTGAGCGTAAAACTATCGAAGTGGCTTGTCATTAAAGCCTTATAAATAAAGGCGTCAGAGCTTGGCTTGTGGCAAAAGTTGCTAAAAAAGACCCTGGTAGGTTACAATAT
>JAOAUK010000011.1 GCA_030157655.1 Polynucleobacter sp.
TAATTTCGCCTCCATCAAGAGGAACAAGGCCAACAATCATATAAAAAGAAGTTGTCTTGCCTGCACCGTTAGGGCCAAGTAATCCAACTACTTCACCACTTTTAACTTCGATGCCAACATCTCTCACAACTGTGCGCGCACCATATTTTTTTTGCAGGCCAAAAGCTGTTAGAACTGATTGTGAGCTCATTGTGAGATATTCCTTGAGGATTCTTTTCTACGCGGAGATAAAGTTGTTTTAACTGATTTTTCAGATAGCGCGTTATATTTTTCTGTTTGACCATCGTAATGAATGCGGTCACCATTAACTCGATCTGATATTTTTGTGCCACTTAGTTGGTTCATTTTCGCTTTGCCAACCAAGAGCGCTGTCTCTGACTTGGCATCATACTGAATCCAGTCCGCTTGACCTTCAATGTATTCATCAAGGCCAGAGTCGCGTCTTTGTCTCAGGCTAGCTAGACCCCCGGGCTTTGCAAAAATCGTGGCTAACTGATAGCCTTCCGGATCAATTTTGACATGAGCTTTTTCGCCGCGAATGATTAGCGTTCCCTTGATGAGTAAAACATTGCTCTCCAACAGATAAATTTGGTTCACATCATCAAATTGCGCCTTATCTGAGCTTAATGCGATGGGCTTATTTTTATCAGCTTTCTCAGCTTGTGAGTTTGTGATGAAGAGACTAATTGCAATAATCAATAAAATTTTTAAGGTGGGTAAATGTTTCATTTAGTCCTGCCCTTATTCTCGGATTCAATCCGACCCTTCACTTGTCCAATCATAGTGAGTTTTTGTTGGACATTATCAAATACGGCACCTTCTTGTGAAGACATTATTGATAGTCCTTGCTCTAGGATGACGGGCAGATTTGTTTTAACAATATCGTCATTCATGAGGATCGTGAATTTATTAGAGCTCATCAATAAACGAGCACTTCCTGCTTGGGTTGCTGTGGCGGCTTGCGCTGGTCTTGTTAGGTTTGCACTTCCAACCATGTCTAGTACGGTCATATCGCCGTTTAGATAGCCTTTATCAGAGCGAACTGTGATCGGTGGTTTATTGGGGTGAAAGCGTCTAGCTATGGGCTGATAGATTTCTGAGCTTGCATCATCTTCATAATGTATGAGTTGTTGGCCGATGACACGATAAATTGCATCACCTTGAGGACCTAAGGTAGTTACAACAATGCCATCCATGATGTAGTCTGCCACATGCCTTTTTTCTTTGGCAATCTCAAGAGATGGGGTGTTAACTTGTACGAGCCAATAGGTACCAAGCGTTAGAAGACCCATTAAAAAAATGGGTAAAAATTTCAGCGCTGATGCCATAAATCCCATGCTTATAAGGACTCTTGAAGTAAGCGCTCGTAATTGTTTTGGGCCTTAAGAATCAAATCACACAATTCTCTGACCGCTCCATGACCACCAATTTTTTGAGTGATGTAGTGAGCGCGCTTTTGAACTTCTTCATGTGCTTGAAACGGACACACAGCTAAGTGAACTTTTGGCAAGATCGCCAGGTCGGGCCAATCATCGCCCATCGCCGCAGTTTCTGTTATTGCGTGGTTGGTCTTTTTTAATAAAAGCTGTAGGGCTTCATATTTATTGCTAACGCCCATTTGCACTTCTTTGATGCCTAGTTCCCTTGCTCTTCCTTCTACCATCCCCGATGATCTACCCGTGATGATGGCAACTGTGACGCCGGTTGACTGAAGTAGTTTGATGCCATGACCATCTAGGCTATCAAATGTTTTCAAAAATTCTTTTCCATCTGATCCAACAAGCAGACTTCCATCTGTCAGCACGCCATCTACATCAAGTACAAGTAATTTAATATTGGCAGCTCTCTCAATGGCTTGGGGGTGCTGTGCTAGGGGATTTGTCACCATTGGATTAAATGCATTTGTCATATTAAATAACCTGAGCAGCAAAAAGATCGTGCAAGTTAAGGGCGCCAAGTAGGCGACTTTGATCATCAACAACAACTAATTGGTTAATGCGGTGGCGCTCCATCATTTCAACTGCTTCAGCCGCCAGCAAATCAGGAGAAATAGTTCTTGGATTGCCAGTCATCGCATCTTGCAGGGAAATATTTTGGAACTGAATATTTTTTTCAATTAATCGACGTAAGTCGCCATCTGTAAAAATACCCAACACCTTATCTTCATCATCAATTACAACTGTCATGCCCATACGCTTAGCTGTGATTTCTAATAGGGCATCAGTAATACTTGCCTTGACGTTGATTTTTGGAGCTTCTTTGCCACTTCTCATGACATCTCTGACGTGGGTTAGTAGTTTTCTACCCAAACTGCCGCCAGGATGAGATCTTGCGAAGTCTTCTGGTTTAAAGCCTCTAGCATCAAGTAAAGCTACTGCTAATGCATCTCCCATAGCTAAAGCTGCTGTTGTGCTTGCTGTGGGAGCTAGGTTAAGTGGACACGCTTCTTTTTCAACGGCTACATTGAGATGCGAGTCGGCTAGCACTGCCAAAGATGAATTTGGATTGCCTGTTAAAGCAATTAGTTTGGCTCCGGTGCGTTTGATGATAGGAACAATGGCTGTTAGTTCACTTGTTTCCCCTGAGTTTGAGAAGGCGACAAATACATCATGTTGTGTAACCATGCCTAAGTCGCCATGACTTGCTTCAGCGGGGTGAACAAAAAATGCTGGCGAACCAGTAGATGCAAAAGTTGCGGCAATTTTTCTACCAATATGACCAGATTTGCCTATGCCAGAAACTACAACGCGGCCAGTGCAGCCTAATAAAATTTCAATAGCGTGAGCAAATTGTTCTGCATTTTGATTGCATAAGTTTTTCTGCAAGGTCAGGATTGCCTCGCCCTCGATAGCCAAAGTTTCTCTGGCAAGGTCAATAGCTCTTTGTCTTTGCAGTTCAGTTTGTTTGTTCATAACAGAAGTATATGTCTTTGGCCTTATTTCAATAAGGGGGCTAAGTACTTGCCGGTATAACTTTTTGCTACTTTAGCAACATTCTCAGGTGTGCCCACAGCAATAATTTCGCCACCGCCACCGCCACCTTCGGGCCCTAAATCGATGATCCAGTCAGCTGTCTTGATGACATCGAGGTTGTGCTCGATGATGACAATTGTATTCCCATGTTTTTTCAGGGTGTGTATTACTTTTAAAAGTAACTGAATATCATGGAAATGTAGTCCTGTTGTTGGTTCGTCGAGAATGTATAAAGTTCTACCGGTATCTCGTTTGGAAAGTTCTAATGACAACTTAACGCGTTGCGCCTCACCTCCGGATAAGGTGGTTGCGCTTTGGCCAAGTTTTACATAACCCAATCCTACGTCCAGGAGAGTTTTAAGTTTTCTCTTGACGGTGGGAACAGCGTCAAAAAACTCATGCGCTTGTTCGATTGTCATCGATAAAACTTCGTGAATATTTTTGCCTTTATAGCGAATATCCAATGTTTCACGGTTATATCGTTTTCCATGGCAAACATCACACGGAACATAAACATCTGGCAAGAAATGCATCTCTACTTTTAGAACGCCATCACCTTCACATGTTTCACATCGACCGCCGCGAACGTTAAATGAGAATCGACCAGCTTCATAACCTCTTTCTCTTGCTGCTGGAACGCCCGCAAATAGTTCTCTAATCGGAGTGAATAATCCAGTGTAGGTTGCAGGATTAGATCTTGGAGTTCTTCCAATCGGTGATTGATCAACGTTAATGACCTTATCAAAATGTTCTAACCCCTGAATTTCTTTATGCTCAGCAGGTTCCGCATTTGAACCATACAGATGTTGTGCAACTGCATGATGAAGCGTGTCATTGATTAAGGTTGATTTACCTGAGCCTGATACACCTGTTACGCAAGTTAATAGACCAAGAGGAATTTCAATATCAACATTTTTTAAATTATTGCCTGTGGCGCCAATAATTTTTAAGTTTTTATCTCCAACGGGTGTTCTATTTTTCGGTACTGCAATAGATTCTTTGCCAGATAGGTATGCTCCGGTTAGCGATGTTGGATGTTCTTGTATTTCTTTTGGAGTACCTTCGGCAATAACTTTTCCACCATGCTCGCCGGCTCCTGGGCCAATATCAATGACGTGATCAGAGGCGCGAATCATGTCTTCGTCATGCTCGACCACTAGAACAGAATTACCTAAATCTCGCAGATGTTTAAGTGTGCCAATTAAGCGATCATTATCGCGTTGATGTAGACCAATCGATGGTTCATCTAAAACGTACATCACACCTGTTAAACCTGATCCAATCTGCGAGGCCAATCGAATGCGTTGTGCCTCTCCACCTGATAGCGTGTCCGCACTTCTATCTAAAGACAAGTAGTCTAGGCCAACGTCATTTAGAAAACTCAGACGTGAGCCGATTTCAGAAATGATTTTCCCAGCAATTTCTTTTTTGGCGCCTTTTAATTCCAACGTTTTGAAATAGGTGAGGGCCTTGCCTAAAGGTAGGTTACTGATTTCATATATGGCTCGCGATTGGGCGCCATCACCTACTTTAACGTTTCTGGCTTCTGTTCTTAAGCGGGTGCCTTCGCATGTTGGACAAGGCTTATTGTTTTGATATTTGGCTAGCTCTTCTCTAACTGTTGCTGAATCAGTTTCTTTGTAGCGCCTTTCAAAGTTGGCAACAATGCCTTCAAATGCATGCTCACGAACAATTACCTTGCCTTTTTCATTAAGATATTCAAATGGAATATTGAGGCTACCTGATCCAAATAGAATTAAATCTTGAGCTTTCTTTGGGAGCTCTTCAAAAGGTGTTTCTAAATCAAAGTTTGCATACTTAGCTAAATTTTGCAGCAGCCTAAAGTAAAACTGGTTGCGGCGATCCCATCCTTTGATCGCGCCGGATGCTAAAGATAGTTCGGGGTGTGCAACAACTCTTTTAGGATCAAAGAATGTGATGTGACCTAAGCCGTCGCAGCTTGGACAGGCGCCCATCGGATTGTTAAATGAAAACAATCTTGGCTCAAGCTCTTGTAATGAGTAGGAGCAAACGGGGCAAGCAAATTTGCTAGAGAAGAGTTGCTCTTCATTGGAGTCCATCTCTAGAGCAATGGCTCGACCATCGGCCAAGCGAAGTGCTGTTTCAAAGGATTCTGCTAAACGTTGCTGAATATCTGCTTTGACTTTAATTCGATCAATCACCACATCAATGGAATGTTTTTCATTCTTTTTTAATTTTGGTAAATCATCTACTTCATATATTTTCGCGGTGGCATGTTGGGTTGTGCCTCCGCCCGAGCGAACTCTAAAGCGCACAAAACCTTGCGCTTGGAGGTCTTCAAATAAATCAACATGCTCACCTTTACGCTCGCTAACTACGGGTGCCAAAATCATCAGTTTTGTATCTTCTGGTTTTGACATCACGGTGTCTACCATTTGAGCAACACTTTGTGCTTCCAGTGGTAAATGGTGCTCTGGGCAATGGGGTGTGCCTGCGCGCGCAAAGAGTAACCGTAGGTAGTCATGGATTTCGGTAACGGTACCTACTGTCGAGCGTGGGTTGTGGCTTGTTGCTTTTTGTTCGATTGAGATCGCAGGAGATAAGCCCTCAATAGAATCAACATCAGGCTTTTCCATGAGTTGCAAAAACTGCCTAGCGTAGGCAGACAATGATTCAACGTAACGACGTTGACCTTCTGCATACAAGGTATCAAAAGCCAAAGAGCTTTTACCTGATCCTGATAGCCCAGTAATAACCACCAATTGATCTCTTGGGATATCTAAGTTGATGCTTTTGAGGTTGTGGGTGCGCGCACCCCTAATTTTTATCGTATCCATGATTTTTCTTTGCGTAACCAGTTAATATAGCTCTTCTTTATGGAAAAATCAGAACTTCGCGCATCTCTAGCCTTAGCCGGCATTTTTGCCCTTCGTATGTTGGGCCTTTTTTTGATATTGCCGGTATTTAGTGTTCACGCCAAATCCTTGCCTGGCGGGGATCAGGCCCTATTGGTAGGGCTGGCTTTGGGTATCTATGGATTTGTTCAGGCCTGTCTGCATATTCCCCTAGGCATGTTGTCTGATAAATACGGTCGCCGACCTGTCGTGGTGGCAGGTTTGGCTTTATTTGTGCTTGGAGCCTTGATCGCGGCCAGCCATGACGATTTAATGTGGATGACGGTGGGTAGAGCGATTCAGGGGGCGGGGGCGATTTCTGCAGCGGTTACAGCATGGTTGGCAGATTTAACAAGAGAAGAGATGCGTACCAGGGCTATGGCAATGGTTGGGGGCAGTATTGCGCTTACATTTGCTCTTTCCTTAGTCTTGGCATCGCCTTTACACGAGTCAATAGGCTTGGATGGCATGTTCAATGTCATGGCATTTTTGGGTGTCGGCGCCATGCTAATTGCTTTGTTTATTGTTCCTGAGCAGAGTAAATCCAGTCAGACACCGTTCACCGCAAAGTTTTCAGAGGTTTTCTTTAACAAGGACCTTTTGCGCTTAAATCTGGGGGTGCTGGTTTTGCATGCCGCCCAGATTGCATTATTTCTAACTCTACCTAGATTGTTAGCTAGAGCGGATTTACCTTTATCTGCCCATTGGCAGTTGTATTTGCCAGCGGTTTTAATCTCGTTTGCGTTCATGGCTCCGATCATCATGATGAGCGAGAGACGTAAACGTATGAAGCCGGCATTTATTTTGGGCATTGCTGCGATGTTGGTAGCTCAATTGATGATGGCTAATTTTGATGGGTTAACAGGGTTGGCTTTAGCAGTACTGGTTTACTTTATTGGGTTTAACATTCTTGAGGCCATGCAACCATCTCTTGTTTCTCGTTGGGCTAGTCATGCCAAGGGGACAGCTTTGGGTATCTATAACACCACTCAATCTACAGGCTTATTTTTGGGGGGTGTTTTAGGCGGCTGGCTATTGCAAAATTGGGGTGAGTCATCCGTTTTTTATGCTTGCTCAGCCATGATTTTTGCCTGGCTTATAATTGCTTCATCTATGAGAGAGTTACCCAAAAAACCTGCTTAAGGTTGTGTTTGAACATTCGATATAGATGTAAATGATTTAATTTCGGTACAACAAATTTTTTCTTCGGGAGACAAAGATGGCATCAGTAAATAAAGTAATTATTGTGGGTAATGTTGGCCGTGATCCAGAAACACGTCGCCTACCAAGTGGCGATGCAGTAACAAACATTTCAATTGCAACAACAGATCGTTATCGCGATAAGCAATCTGGTGAGATGCGCGAGAACACAGAATGGCACAGAGTTGCTTTTTTTGGCAAGGTGGCAGAAGTTGCGGAAAAGTATTTAAAAAAAGGTTCTCAGGTTTATGTCGAGGGCCGTTTGCGTACGCGTAAATGGACGGATCAAAGTGGTCAAGAAAAGTACTCCACTGAAATCGTCGCTGAAACAATGCAAATGTTGGGTGGTCGTGCACCGGGTTCTGCAGAAGGTGGCTCATCATCAATGGCTGCACCTAAATCATCAGCACCAATGAGCAGCCCTAGCATTGGTGATATCGACGACGATATTCCGTTTTAAATTTTATTGACGTGAGTGGCGCTTGTTATCAGGCCACTGTGCGTTGTAGTCAGCTCTGAATGGGTTGATGTCAATGCCGCCTCTGCGAGTATATCGGGCATAAACCGATAGTTTGCTAGGGCGGCATTTATTTTTAATGTCGATGAATATTTTTTCGACGCAGTGTTCGTGGAACTCTTGGTGCTCTCTGAAAGCTATTAAGTAACGTAATAGGCCCTCTTCATTAATCGTCGGGCCCACATAGTTGATTTGTACACTTGCCCAGTCCGGTTGGCCAGTCACTGGACAGTTTGAGCGAAGTAAATGGGTAACCAAAGATTCTTCAATTAAACCTAGGCTTGGGTCAGAGCTTAATAAATCTGATGTTGGTTTTTGCTCAGGATTGATTTCAAGATCTAATCGATCTAGAAGTTTTCCTGATAACTCTTTCATGCCATTTGTGCTTTGTGTTTCTGGACTATGAAGCTGCACAGTGACTGTAGCGCCTGCTGCCTTGGATAAATCTTTTTTTAAAGTTTCAATTAATTCATCGTTAGAGTTAAAGCGATGATTATTCAGACTGTTCAGGTACAGCTTCCAAGATTTAGATTCAATAATATTGGGCGAGTTTGCTGGCACCATAAATGCGGCAATTGCTAGTTGAGGTTTGCCTTTGGCATTTAACCAACTTAATTCGTAGGCGTTCCAGATATCAACTCCAAAAAAAGGCAATGATTGAGATTGGATGCCTAGCTTGGCGCGATTTTCATCTCTGCTAATTGGAAATAGCAAATCTGGACTGTATTGATTAGGATTTTCCGAATTTTTGCCCAGTGGCGCGTGCTCTAAATGACTCATGATTATTTTTTAATTTGGTTGGCAATGCCTGATAAGACTTGGCCGGTTGGTGCAACATCAGAGGCTAATTCGCAATGGCCCAGTTGATCGTCGAAAAAGAAATCTGGTTGAAATTCTTTTAAAAAATCTTTTTTCGCTAATCCACCTAAGAACATGGCTTCATCGACTGTTACACCCCACGCCATGAGTGTTCTGATTGCTCTTTCATGGGCTGGGGCAGACCGCGCAGTGACAAGTGCAGTCCTGATTCTCATGGGGTGATCTTCTTGTTTTGTGGCGTTCTGTAGGCGGTGCAAAGCTTCTAGCAAAGGTTTAAATGGGCCTGGTGGAAGAGGTATTTCTACCTTTTTACTTTCGTGAGCCACAAATGCATCTAGCCCCTTGCTTTGAAATACTTGTTCGGCTTCATCAGAAAACAACACAGCATCACCGTCAAAGGCAATGCGAATTTCATCAGGGTTGGACTCTGCTATTTGTTTGCTCTGAGGAAAAACCATTGCTGCAGGAAAGCCGGCATCTAGAGTTGCACGGACATCATCTGCATTGGCAGACAAAAATAAATTGGCTTGCAATGATTTGAGATAGTGATAGGGAGGCCTGCCGCGTGTAAAAACACCGCGCTCAATTGCCAATCCAACACTTTTTGCTGACCTGAAAACTCTTAAACCGCTGACGGGGTCGTTTCTTGAAAGAATGACCACTTCAACCATTTGTTGTTTGCCTTGATTAAAGCCCAGCAATTTTTTGACTAAGGGATAGGCTACGCCTGGTTTTGCGGCTTGATCAATACGCTCAAGCTGAAGTTGCATGTAAGCGCTATCATCAGTAGCTTCAAAAATTTGATTCTCTTCTTCGAAGTTAAAAAGGGCCCTCGATGAGATGGCTACAACAAGTTTTCCATCTAATGAGAAGGCCATTTTTTAAGCTAAGAAAAGTTTGTAGGCTGGGTTATCGCTTTCATCCCAATGAGGGTAACCAAGACCAGCCAAGAATTTTTTCAATTCTTTTTTGTCGCTAGTAGGAACTTGTATGCCCACCAAGATTCGTCCATAGTCGGCGCCATGATTGCGATAATGAAATAGGCTGATATTCCAGTTAGGCGCCATGCTTGTTAAAAATTTCATCAGCGCACCTGGCTTTTCTGGAAACTCAAAACGATAAAGTAATTCGTTTTTAGCAAGAGCTGATCGACCTCCAACCATGTGGCGAAGATGAGACTTAGCTAATTCATCGTGCGTTAAGTCAATCGTGTCAAAACCAGACTTTTTAAAAGACTTTGCTATTTGAGTGCTATCAGTTGCTTTTTGTGTGGCAATACCAACAAAAATGTGTGCTTTATCTGCATCAGCTATGCGGTAGTTGAATTCAGTAACATTTCTGTCGCCGAGTAGTTCACAGAAGCGTCTGAAAGAACCTCTTTGTTCGGGAATGGTGACTGCAAAGACAGCCTCTTTGGCTTCGCCAACTTCGGCGCGTTCTGCAACGAATCTCAAGCGATTGAAATTGATGTTTGCGCCACACGCAACGGCCACCAATGTTTTATCTTTGCATTTCTCGCGTTCTACATATGATTTCAGACCAGCAAGCGCAAGGGCACCAGCAGGCTCTAAGATGCTTCTTGTGTCTGTGAATACATCATTGATGGCAGCACATATGGCATCTGTATCAACAGTAATAATTTCATCTACTACTTCTTGACACAATCTAAAGGTTTCTTTGCCAACTAGCTTGACCGCTGTGCCGTCAGAGAATAGGCCCACCTCTTTAAGCTCTACTCTTTTCCCTGCTTCCAGAGATTTTTTCATGGCATCAGAATCAACTGTTTGTACGCCAATAACTTTAATTTCTGGGCGTACGGCTTTGATGTATGCGCCAACCCCGGCCACGAGACCGCCGCCACCGATAGCTAGAAAAATAGCATCAATAGGTTCTTGATGTTGTTGTAATACTTCCATCGCAATGGTGCCTTGACCTGCGATGACGTCTGGATCATCAAAGGGATGAACGAACGTTAAGTGATGTTTTTTTTCTAAAGCGAGGGCTTGTTGATAGGCATCACTATATGACTCGCCATGAAGTACTATTTCTACAGAATTGCCACCCCTAGACCTCACCGCATCGATTTTTACCTGAGGTGTGGTGGTGGGCATCACAATAATTGCTTTGCAACCTAATTTGGCAGCGGAAAGGGCGACGCCCTGAGCATGATTTCCTGCGGAAGCTGCAATAACTCCACGTTTTAAGTCTGCTGAGCTAAGGTGGGCCATCTTGTTATAGGCGCCCCTGAGCTTGAATGAAAACACGGGTTGGTTATCTTCGCGTTTGAGTAAGACTTTATTTTTGATGCGTGCAGATAGGTGTGAAGCAAGCTCAAGCTCGGTTTCGCGAGCAACGTCATATACCTTGGCGGTTAGTATTTTTCTTAAGTAATCTTTTGGCATCCTGTGAGCGTATCACGTCATCAGCCTAAAATGACCAAACATGGAAAGCAATTTACATAATTTTTTAGTTTGGCTATCGCTACCTATCGTTGGGTTGCCAGCGGTCTTTACTGTTTCATTTGTATCAGCAACCCTTTTGCCGATGGGGTCCGAACCAGTCTTATTTGGCTACATCAAGCTCAATCCCGATATGTTCTGGGTGGCCGTTTTGGTTGCCACAGTTGGTAATACCTTAGGCGGGATGGTTGATTGGTTAATGGGATATGGAGCCAGTAAAGCTCATGAGAAGTTATTGGGCCCTAAAGAGCATAAATTATTGAAATGGTTCGAAAAATTAGGGCCTAAAGCATTACTTTTGTCTTGGTTACCTGTTGTTGGGGACCCTTTATGCGCTGTAGCTGGTTGGTTGAGGTTGCCCTGGTTGCCTTGCCTGATTTATATGGCTATCGGCAAGTTTTTACGCTATGTGACTATGACTTATGCCCTTTTGATGGTGCCAAATGGCTTCTGGAGTGCCATTGGCAGTTGGTTGGGTCTATTTTGATGACCACAATGTGGATATGGTTTCAAAGGGTTATTCAAGAATAAGACGACGGGGCGCATAGTCCTTTAAAATGGCGTTTTAGTTAAAGCCAGTGATATGAACGCACCTTTGCCCCTGAATAGCTTTGCTGAGCATGCTCAAAATGCTCCGCGTTTGCGTGAAATTCCTTATAACTACACGTCCTTCTCTGATAGAGAGATCGTCATTCGTTTATTGGGTGAGCAAGCATGGCAAATCTTAGATGAATTAAGGTCAGGTCGTAAGACTGGCAGATCAGCCAGAATGCTTTATGAGGTTTTGGGTGATATCTGGGTTGTGCAACGTAATCCGTATTTGCAAGACGACCTATTAGATAACCCACATCGTCGTAAGCAGTTAATTGAGGCTTTGCATCATCGCTTGCGAGAAGTTCAAAAGCGTATGACGACTGATTTGGCAGACAAGGTTGGCAAATTGGTTGGTAGCGCAAAAGATGCCGTTGAATTTTTCAATGCTGAATTTGATCGAGTTGCTGTTTTACGCAAGCGAGTAAAAAAAGTATTGGGCAAATATACTGCCGCAGACAATATTGCCTATGATGGTTTGGCACGTGTTTCTCATGTGACTGATGCAACTGATTGGCGTGTTGAATATCCATTTGTGGTGTTAACGCCAGACTCAGAAGATGAGATACCTGGTTTGGTCAAGGGCTGCGTTGAATTAGGTCTAACAATTATTCCTCGCGGAGGTGGCACTGGATATACCGGTGGTGCCGTGCCACTTTCACCAATGTCTGCAGTTATTAATACTGAAAAACTAGAAACGCTTGGTTCGGTTGAGATGAAGCGTTTGCCTGGGCTAGATCATGATGTTGCAACTATTTACTCAGGTGCTGGCGTAGTAACGAAGCGAGTTTCAGATGCTGCAGATAAGTCTGGAAATGTATTTGCTGTAGATCCAACTTCTGCTGAAGCAAGTTGCATCGGCGGCAATATTGCCATGAATGCTGGCGGTAAAAAGGCGGTCTTGTGGGGAACTGCATTAGATAACCTTGCGTCATGGAGAATGGTTGATCCAGAAGGCAACTGGTTGGATGTTGAGCGTATTGGTCACAATATGGGCAAGATTCATGATGTTGACTTTGCGACGTTTAAATTAACTTGGTCCGATGGCGTTTATGCGCCAGGTCTCAGAGTAATTAAGACTGAAGAGTTAAAGATTGAAGGTAAACGTTTCCGCAAAGAAGGTTTAGGTAAAGACGTTACTGATAAGTTCTTGGCTGGTTTGCCAGGCGTTCAAAAAGAAGGTTGTGATGGCCTTATTACAAGTGCAAGATGGGTCTTGCATCGTATGCCTAAACAAATACGCACAGTCTGCTTAGAGTTTTTTGGCCAGGCGCGAGATGCAATTCCAAGTATTGTTGAGGTGAAGGCTTATTTAGATCAGCAAACTAAACAGGGCGGTGCAATTCTTGCTGGTTTGGAACACTTGGATGAGCGCTACCTAAAGGCTGTTGGTTACGCAACAAAATCAAAACGTAATGTTTTGCCAAAAATGGTATTGATTGGCGACATCGTGGGCGATGATGAAAATGCTGTGGCAACAGCAGCCAGTGAAGTGATTCGTTTGGCCAATACAAGGGTTGGTGAAGGTTTTGTGGCCGTTAGTCCTGAGGCGCGTAAAAAATTCTGGTTAGACCGTTCAAGAACTGCTGCCATTGCTAAGCACACAAACGCATTCAAGGTGAATGAAGACGTTGTGATTCCTTTGGATCGCATGGGCGAGTACACCGATGGTATTGAATTAATCAATATCGAATTGTCTTTAAAAAATAAGCTACAACTATTAAGTGAGCTTGAGAGCTTTTTTAAACAAGGCAATCTACCATTAGGTAAGTCTGATGATGGTCACGACATCCCCGAAGCTGAAATGCTTGAGGGGCGTGTTGCTCAAGCTTTGCAATTGATTGATGCGGTTCGCTCAGAATGGTCTGAATGGTCTGGAAATATCAATCAGCATTTTTCTGGTTTGCAAGATAGAAGCTTGCGGGCATCATGGAAATTAGAAGTTAGAGCTGAGTTAAGAAAAATTTTTAGTGGCGCTTCATTTGAGCCCATCCTAAAAGAATGCGAAGCAATTCATAAACGAGTGCTACGCAGTCGAGTTTTTGTTGCATTGCATATGCATGCTGGCGATGGCAATGTTCATACGAACATACCTGTGAATTCAGATAACTACGATATGTTGCAAGATGCGCATCAAGCAGTTGATCGCATCATGAAGTTGGCTAGATCTTTGAACGGGGTTATCTCTGGTGAACACGGCATTGGTATTACTAAGCTTGAGTATTTAACAGAGTCAGAGATTAAAGACTTTAGATCTTATAAGTTGAGAGTAGACCCTGAGGGGCGTTTCAACAAAGGCAAGTTAATGCCTGGCGCAGACTTAAGAAATGCCTATACGCCAAGCTTTGGCTTGATGGGTCATGAGTCATTGATCATGCAGCAGAGTGACATTGGTGCGATTGCATCTAGCGTTAAGGATTGTCTACGTTGCGGCAAATGCAAACCAGTTTGTGCGACGCATGTCCCTCGAGCCAATTTACTCTACAGTCCGCGTAACAAGATTTTGGCTACATCATTGTTGGTCGAAGCTTTCTTATATGAAGAACAAACAAGGCGTGGTGTTTCCGTAAAGCATTGGGAGGCATTTGATGATGTGGCAGCGCACTGCACGGTTTGCCATAAGTGCGTGACACCTTGCCCAGTCAAAATTGATTTTGGTGATGTCACCATGAATATGCGTAATTTATTGCGCAAGATGGGGCAAAAGCGTTTCAATCCGGGCGCATCCGCAGCGATGTTCTTTTTGAACGCGACAAATCCAGAAACAATTCAGTTGACACGTAAGTTGATGATTGACTGGGGCTACAAGGCTCAGAGGTTGGCTCATGATTTCTTGAAGAAGTTTGCTAAGGCGCAGACTGCCAAGCCTCGTGCAACTGTGGGTAAGCCACCATTGCAAGAACAGGTGATTCATTTTGTGAATAAAAAAATGCCTGGTAACTTGCCGAAGAAAACTGCGCGAGCTCTTTTGGATATTGAGAACTCTGACATTGTTCCGATTATTCGCAACCCTCAAACAACTTCGGTAGATACAGAGGCTGTTTTCTATTTCCCTGGTTGTGGGTCTGAGAGATTGTTCTCTCAAGTGGGTTTGGCTACGCAAGCCATGTTGTGGCATGCAGGCGTTCAAACAGTATTGCCGCCAGGGTACTTGTGTTGCGGTTATCCGCAGCGTGGTTCTGGCGACTTTGATAAAGCCGATAAGATCATTACAGATAATCGCGTTCTCTTCCATCGCATGGCGAACACTCTAAATTATTTGGATATCAAAACCGTTGTGGTTTCTTGTGGCACATGTTACGACCAGCTTTCTGGTTATGAGTTTGACAAGATCTTCCCAGGTTGCAGGATTATCGATATTCATGAATTTTTGTTGGAGAAGGGTATTAAGTTAGAGGGTGCCAAAGGGGTTAGGTACATGTATCACGACCCTTGTCACAGTCCTATGAAATTACAAGACCCACTTAAAACTGTTAATAGTTTGGTGACAACTGAAGATGGCACTGCCATTGCAAAAAATGATCGTTGCTGTGGCGAGTCTGGCACATTAGCTGTTACTCGATCAGATATATCTACACAAATCCGTTTCCGTAAAGAAATTGAGATGCGTAAAGGTGCTACTGATTTGAGAAATAACTTTGATGGAGAGGTAAAGGTCTTAACAAGTTGCCCTTCATGTTTGCAAGGATTGTCTAGATATAACGACGATTCAGAAACTAAGGCTGATTACATTGTTGTTGAGATGGCTAATCACTTATTGGGTGAGGATTGGATGTCTAACTACGTTAAGAGTGCCAATCAAGGTGGCATTGAAAGGGTATTGGTTTAAAAGTTATGTCAAATAAAGCCCCATTGCCACAAAATATTGTGGTGCATCAGCAGTCCAAGGTTTTGGAGTTGGTGTACGGTACGGATATTTACAAATTGCCCTTTGAATTTTTACGCGTCTGGTCTCCATCTGCTGAGGTTCGTGGGCATGGGGTTGGACAAGAAACTTTGCAAACAGGCAAAAGAGATGTGTTAATTAATAACATTGAGCAAGTTGGGCATTATGCGATTAAGCCTGTCTTTTCAGATGGACACGACTCTGGCATTTACTCATGGGAATATCTTTATGAGATGTGTCTGAACTATGATGATATGTGGCAAGACTACCTTGGTCGATTAGAAAAAGAAGGTGCAGATAGAGATGCACCTATGGCTAAAGATGCCGGCCATTCATGTGGACACTAATTAGATATGGCGCAAACACACTTCGGATATAAAACTATTGACGAAACTGAAAAGGCTAGCAAGGTTGCTGAGGTTTTTCATTCAGTAGCTAATAAGTACGACATCATGAATGACTTGATGTCAGGTGGTTTGCATCGAGTATGGAAGCATTTCACCATTAGTAAGGCAGCGGTTAAATCAGGACAAAAAGTTTTAGATATCGCTGGGGGTACTGGCGATTTGTCATTAAGCTTTGCTAAAAAAGTTGGCTTAGAGCGTGAAACTGGTGGTCAAGTGTGGCTGACTGATATCAATGCCTCGATGCTTGGGTTTGGCCGTAGTCGTCTTTTGGATAAGGGCTACCATTTACCTTGTGTTCAGGTTGATGCAGAGCAAATTCCTTTTCCCTCAAATTACTTTGACTTAACAACAGTTGCATTTGGTCTGCGTAACATGACGCATAAAGATGTGGCGCTTAAAGAAATGTTACGCGTGATTAAGCCGGGTGGAAAAGTCATGGTTTTGGAGTTTTCAAAGCCAGTTGAAGCCCTTAAGCCAATATATGACGCATATTCATTCAAGATTCTGCCTTGGCTTGGAGAGAAGGTTGCTGGTGATGCAGATAGCTATCGATATCTTGCCGAATCAATCCGCATGCATCCTGACCAAGAGACTTTAAAGACCATGATGGAAAGTGTGGGTTTTGATAAGGTTGAATATCACTCATTGACCGGTGGTATTGTTGCGCTACACATTGGTTATAAGTATTAATTGATTATTTGCTTGATTTCAATAAAGAGGTTAAAGATGATTTTGAAGAAAAGTTTTGTTTGTTTGGTTCTTTCTTCTTTTGTGCTGGCTGGTACATCATTCAATGCTGATGCTAAGCGCTTGGGCGGTTCAAAAAGTATGGGTAAGCAGTCGCAAAGCGTGACTCAAAAGCAACAGGCTGCACCAGCTCAACCAGTCGCTCCAGCAGCAGCTCCTGCGCCAACAGCTAAACCAGCACCTGCAACACCTGCTGCACAACCTAAAAAAGGTTTTGGCATGGCAGGCATCTTGGGTGGCCTAGCGGCTGGTCTTGGACTTGGTTGGTTATTGTCACATTTTGGCTTGGGTGAGGCTGCCGCCTCATTCTTCATGGGATTGTTGGTTGTATTGCTTGTGGTTATGGTGGGTGCGTGGTTATTTAGGCGTTTTTCTGGCAATCAAGCGACTTATAAAACAAGTCCTGCTGGTGGGCCTGCTTGGGAGTCTGGCGATCGATTTGATCGACAAGAGCCTATATCTTCTGGTTCAGCTACGATTAGCACTCCTGCAGCATCTCCAGAAATTGATCCTACTATTAAAAATTTTGATCAAGAGTCATTCTTGATTAATGCAAAGAAACACTTTGTACATTTGCAAGATGCATGGGATCAAGGTGATTTAGCAAAATTAAAAGAATTTGCTACGGCCGACATGTTTGAAGAGTTAAGACAAGATTTAGAAGCTAGAGCAACGTTACAAAATCGCACTGAGGTATTAACATTAGAGGCTGATTTATTGGGTATTGAATCTAGCTCTGATGTTTATATGGCAAGCGTACGTTTTTCGGGCATGATTCGCGAGCAATCTGAGGGCCCAGCTGAATCATTTGTCGAGGTGTGGAATTTAATTAAGCCTGTTAATGGCCAAGGTGGATGGGTGTTAGCAGGTATACAACAGTTGGTTTAATCTGAACGCGATAGTTAAAACTTTAAATTACTTACTGGCCCAAGATTCTTGGGCCAGTGATCTTTTGCGCAAGCATGTCGGTAAAAAAATTAAATTTATTCTACCGATCACTGAAGTCTCGCTACTTATCAATGAGCAGGCTAATTTCTCATTGGCTAAAGAGGATGGGGTTGATCCTAACGTTACATTAACCATTACAACTGATGTTTTGAACGCGTATATTGCCGGAGGCAAAGACGCTGCGGCTCAGCATGTCAAAGTCTCTGGGGATGTAGATCTGGCGCATAGTATGTCAAAGTTAGTCGGACAGCTTCGTTGGGAGTTTGAGGAAGATTTATCTAAGTTGGTTGGTGATGCTTTAGCTCATAGAATCGTACAGGCCGCAAGAAAAGGCCGATCATTTGGCGAATCTGCGGCTAAGGATTTTGGAGCAAGTGTTTTGGAATATCTTGTACATGAGAAGCCAACGCTTGTGAAGGCAGAAGAATTGGTTCGTTACAAAGATGATCTGCGTCGATTGCGTGATGATGTGGATAGAATTGAAAAACGTATAGAGCGTTTATTGGAGAAATCTTCGTGAGGCAGTTTTTAAGATTATTTAAAATTCTCTATACGATTTGGAGATTTGGCCTTTTAAGGATCGTTAGAGATAGCCTTAAACCTGGCCTCATTAAAGTTATTTTGACCTTTGCCTCTTGGGTGACTCCCGGCTCATATACTCGCGGCGAAAGTTTGCGTTTGGCTCTAGAGGCATTGGGCCCTATATTTGTTAAGTTTGGCCAGGTGCTGTCTACGCGCCGTGATTTATTGCCTACTGATATTGCTGACGAATTAGCAAAGTTGCAAGATCAGGTGCCCCCATTTTCTCAAGTTAAAGCCATGGCTTTGATCGAGGCGTCGTTAGGTAAAAAAATATCAGAAGTATTTAGTTCATTCGATGAGAAGCCTGTGGCGAGTGCATCAGTTGCACAAGTCCATTTTGCGATCTTAAGGGGTACAGAGAAATATCCTGAGTGGGAAGGTAAGCAAGTTGCCGTTAAGGTTTTACGTCCAGGAATACTGCCAATTATTGAGAGTGACTTGGCATTGCTCAGAATGTTGGCTGGTTTGGTAGAGAAATTGTGGCGTGACGGTAAGCGATTAAAGCCAAAAGAAAACGTTGATGAATTTGACACCTATTTGCATGATGAATTAGATCTTATGCGAGAGGCTGCTAATGCAAGTCAGCTACGTCGTAACTTTGAGGGTTCTAAAAAGCTGATGATCCCTGAAATGTATTGGGATTTGTGTGGTCTTAATGTCATGGTCATGGAAAGAATGCATGGCATTCCTATTTCAAGACTAGAGGATTTAAAGGCTGCTGGTGTTGATCTTAAAAAACTGGCATCAGATGGCGTTGAGATATTCTTTACCCAAGTATTTCATGATGGGTTTTTTCATGCAGACATGCACCCGGGAAATATTTTTGTGAGTGTTGCCCCAGAATCTTTTGGTAGGTACATCGCTTTAGACTTCGGTATTGTTGGGGCCTTATCTGATTCAGATAAAAATTATTTAGCGCAGAACTTTTTAGCGTTTTTTAATCGCAACTACAGACGAGTTGCAGAGTTGCATATTGAATCTGGCTGGGTTCCTAAAGAAACAAGAGTAGAAGAATTAGAGGGCGCAGTGAGAGCTGTATGTGAGCCTTATTTTGATCGCCCTTTGAAAGAAATTTCATTGGGTATTGTTTTGATGAGATTGTTTCAGGCATCCAGAAGATTCAATGTTGAAATTCAGCCTCAATTAACTTTGTTGCAAAAAACTTTGCTAAATGTCGAAGGTTTAGGGCGTCAACTAGATCCAGATATGGATTTATGGAAAACAGCCAAACCAGTTTTAGAGCGTTGGGTTGATCAGCAGATTGGGGTCCGAGGCTTTTTAGAGCGGATCAAGGATGAGGCGCCTCACTGGGCTAAGTTAGTGCCTACTATTCCTAGATTGCTTGCTCAGTGGCTAGATAAGAGTCAAAATGAAGACAAAGATGCTACTCAAGAGTTGATGTTGAGATTGCTTTTGGAGCAGAAGCAAACCAGAAAATTGATTTGGGGAAGCATTCTTTTCTTGAGTGGTTTGCTAGGCGGCACCTTATTTACGCTCACTTTGCTTAGCTAAGCCCTATAATTTCAAGCTTCATGAAAAAATATTTTATTGCTGGCATGCTGGTTTGGGCTCCTTTGGCCATCACCATTTGGGTGATGACTTGGGGTCTATCCGTATTGGACGGAGTTTTTGGCTCTGTAATGAGCGCCCTCATGGCGGTATTGCCTACAGCCCTAAAGCCAGCACTCCAGTCATTTAGAGATTTGCCAGGTGTTGGCATTTTGATTGTTCTGGCAATCATTTTGGCCACAGGCGTATTTGCAGCCAACTTTGCTGGGCAATGGTGGATTAAGTTGTGGGATCGAATCATTACCCATATTCCAATCGTCAAATCAATTTATTCAAGCGTCAAGCAGGTATCTGGAACCTTATTTTCAAGCAATGGAAATGCATTTAGAAAAGCAGTTCTCATCCCTTATCCCAGAAATGGATCTTGGACTATTGCATTTGTCACTGGAACGCCAGCTGATGAAGTCACCGCAAAATTGGATGGTGAACATCTCAACGTTTTTTTACCAACAACACCTAACCCTACCTCAGGATTTTTTATGATTGTCCCGCGCGCGGATGTCATTGAGTTAGATATGAGTGTTGAAGAAGCTCTTAAGCACATTGTTTCAATGGGCTCAGTTCCCCCTTTAAGTCAATCAGTACCATCAGCAAAGTAGGAAGTTTTATGTCAATGCGTAGCCATCAATGTGGCCAAGTCACAGAAGCCTTAATTGGACAAGAAGTTACATTAGCAGGTTGGGTCAATCGTCGTCGCGATCATGGCGGCGTCATTTTTATTGATTTAAGAGACCGTGATGGTTTTGTTCAAGTTGTTTGCGATCCAGATCGTGCGGAAATGTTCGCAATGGCTGAGCAAGTGCGTAATGAGTTTTGCGTACAGATTAAAGGCTTGGTACGCGCTCGTCCTGCTGGCACAGAAAATAATGATTTGGTTAGCGGCAAAGTGGAATTGTTGTGCCACGAATTAAATATTCTGAATGCTTCAGTTACGCCCCCGTTCCAATTGGAAGATGACAACCTATCCGAGACAACTCGTTTGACTCATCGCGTTTTAGATTTGCGTCGTCCGCAAATGCAAAAGAATTTGCGTTTACGTTACAACGTAGCAATTGAAACAAGAAAGTATTTAGATCAAGCAGGTTTCATTGATATTGAAACTCCAATGTTAACTAAGAGCACGCCAGAGGGTGCGCGAGATTACTTGGTGCCATCGCGCGTGCATGATGGTCAGTTCTTTGCTTTACCTCAATCCCCGCAATTGTTTAAGCAATTGTTGATGGTTGCTGGCTTTGATCGTTACTATCAAATTACTAAATGCTTCCGCGATGAGGATTTGCGAGCAGATCGTCAACCTGAATTTACTCAGATTGACTGCGAGACTGCATTCTTGGATGAGTATGAGATTCGTGACCTATTTGAAAATATGGTGCGCCACATTTTCAAGACAGTGATGAATGTTGAGTTAGCAAATCCATTCCCAGTTATGCCTTACTCTGAAGCTATGGCACGTTTTGGTTCAGATAAACCTGACCTTCGTGTGAAATTAGAGTTCACGGAATTGACAGACGTAATGAAGGATGTTGATTTCAAAGTTTTCTCAGGCCCAGCTAATCAAGCAAATGGTCGCGTAGTTGGCTTGTGTATTCCTGGCGGTGCTGTGATTAGCCGTAGCGATATTGATGATTACACTCAATTCGTTGGCATTTATGGTGCCAAAGGTTTGGCATGGATCAAAGTTAATGAAGTTGCTAAGGGCCGTGATGGCTTGCAGTCACCTATCGTTAAAAATCTTCATGATGCTGCAATAGCAGAGATCTTAAAGCGCACTAACGCAAAAGATGGCGACATTATTTTCTTCGGCGCTGACAAAGAAAAAGTTGTTAATGATGCAATCGGGGCATTGCGTTTGAAGATTGGTCACACTGCTTGGGCAAAAGAAAACGGTTTGATGGAGCAGGTCTGGAAGCCAATGTGGGTCGTTGATTTCCCAATGTTTGACTACGATGAAGATGCTGCTCGCTGGGTCGCTTGCCACCATCCATTCACAAGCCCTAAAGATGAGCATTTAAATTACTTAGAAACTGATCCAGGTAAGTGTTTGGCAAAAGCTTATGACATGGTTCTTAATGGTTGGGAAATTGGCGGTGGCTCAGTACGTATTCATAAAGAGTCTGTACAGAGCCAAGTTTTCAGAGCATTAAAGATTGGTCCTGAAGAGGCTCAAGCTAAATTTGGTTTCTTGTTGGATGCCTTGCAATATGGTGCACCTCCGCACGGGGGTATTGCCTTTGGTTTGGATCGCATTGTGACAATGATGACTGGCGCAGAATCAATTCGTGACGTGATTGCGTTCCCTAAAACTCAGCGCGCTCAGTGCTTGTTAACACAAGCACCAAGCCCTGTAGATGAAAAGCAGTTGCGTGAGTTGCATATTCGTCTACGTAATACGCAGATGCCTGCATGAAGATCCCTATCTCGGTACTAGTCGTGATCTACACGACTAGCAACGAGGTGCTCTTGATTGAAAGAGCTGATCATCCTGGTTACTGGCAATCAGTAACTGGCAGTTTGAATCAAATGGATGAGCCCTTATCTCTAGCTGCTGCTAGAGAGGTGCTTGAAGAAACTGGAATAGATGTCCATCAGCTCGAAGATCGAGCTTTTCAGTCTATGAATCACCATATTCAGTATGAAATTTATCCTGAGTGGCGCCATCGTTATCCCGAGGGTGTTACTCAAAATACAGAGCATTGGTTCAAGTTGCAATTGCCAAGCAAAGTGCCTGTTACGCTCTCGCCAAGGGAGCACATTTCCTATCAATGGCTAGATATTCAATCTGCTGCCAAGCTTTGTTTTTCCCCTAGTAATCAAGAGGCAATATTGAGACTGAATTCTGATTAGAATTAGCCCATGTCACTGTTGCGAAGAGATCGTTGGCAAAATATCCATACTCTTAATTTGCTGGAGGGTGGTAAGGACTATTTTCAGCGAATTGAAGAAGCTCTAACTGCTGCAAAAAAATCGATATATCTTGAGGTGTACATTTTTTCTGCGGATTCGCAGGCAAAAAAAATAGTTGATATTCTTTGTGCAGCTGCTCAAAAAGGCCTTGAGGTCAAAGTCATATTAGACTGGCTTGGGTCATCGCCATTTCAGCACGAAAAAGAATTTTTATCTGCAGGCGTTGAATTTAGTTATTACAACCCAGCATGGTTTGGGCCTTTGGGTTTTTCTCGAACTCATCGAAAGTTAGTGGTGGTTGATGAGGTGATTGCTTTTGTGGGTGGAGTTAATGTTTGCGATGACTCAAAAGATTCACTCGGGAATACATTGCATGGTGTGCGATGGGATCTTGCGTTAGAGGTCACGGGCGCAGTCGTTGAAAAGGTGCATGCTACCTTTTTAAGGCAATGGCAGCGATTGCAGCCTAATGCTTTGCACCCTAAAAATCTTTTAAAAAGAATTCTTGAGCAAGAGCTCCCCTGGAGTTCTAGCCATTTTCTTGGTTTGCGTCATGGTAATAAGGAGGGTTTAGCTTTTATAGCTAGAGATAACCTCCACCATCGCCGTGATATTGAGAGAGCATATTTAAAGGCTATTGGGCAAGCGCGAGATGAAATATGGTTGGTAACTCCCTACTTTTTGCCCGGTCGTCGCTTAAGGAAGGCTTTGGTCACTGCTGCGGGGCGCGGCGTTTCAGTTAATTTGCTGCTTGGAACTGATGAGTTCAAAATTTTAAATTGGGCGGTACCAAGCTTATATGGCCAATTGCTAGCTGCAAATCTAGTTATCTATGAATATCCCAAAGCTTTGTTACATACTAAAGCGATGGTTGTTGATAGAAGATGGGCGACGCTGGGGTCATCTAATTGCGATCAGCTATCTTTCTTGTTAAATCATGAGGCTAATTTAATAATTAGAAATCATCAGGTTATTAAAGAGATTCGTTGGAAAATAGCAGATCAGGCAAGTGACAATGGCATTAAAGTGGAACCCAATGTTTATGCCCAAAGATCCTATTTCAAAAAAATATTTAATTGGGCAGCGTATGTGTTTGTAAGGGCCACCATGGGCTTGTTGACGATTAGTGCAAAAGATAAAGAAATTCCTAAAAACTAATTGATTGTGTCTTTGAAGTATCAATTTTGAAAGAGTGTGAATATGAGGCGCGCCTCGTACGATGAAAATTCAGCAAGCAGTGAAAATAAAAAAACTAATGACTGGAAGGTTATAGCTAATTTATTGCCATATCTGTGGGCTTTTAAATGGCGCGTTAGTTTGGCTTTGACATGTTTGATTGCGGCTAAGGTGGCTAACCTTGGTGTTCCCATTTTGCTCAAAGCATTAATTGATTCAATGAGCGTGCCGTCGAGTATTGAGGCTGCATTGGTTGTCCCTGTCTCTTTGATATTGGCTTATGGCCTATTGCGCTTGTCCGCTTCAGTATTCACTGAATTAAGAGAGCTGTTATTTTCAAGGGTGACAGAGAGTGCCGTGCGTACAGTGGCACTTCAAGTGTTTGAGCATTTACATGCATTGTCTCTACGTTTTCACTTGTCGCGTCAAACCGGAGGCATGACTCGTGATATTGAACGTGGCACAAGAGGCATTCAATCACTCATCTCATACTCTTTGTATAGCATTATTCCGACGATTGTTGAATTGTGCTTAGTGCTTGGTTATTTTATTTGGGCATATAACTATTTATTTGCAGTTATCACGCTCATTGCTTTGGTTTTATACGTCATCTACACCATAGTAGTTACTGAGTGGCGAACCCAATACAGAAGGAAAATGAATGAGCTAGATTCAAAAGCAAATCAAAGAGCGATTGATTCGCTGATTAATTTTGAAACTGTTAAATATTTTGGTAACGAGCAATATGAATCAAAAAGATACGATGAAAATTTACATCGATATCGTGAGGCTGCGATTAAGTCTCAGCGTTCATTGGCGCTCTTAAATGCTGGTCAACAAACCATCATAGCGATTGGCTTAATTCTTATTCTTTGGTTGGCTACTCGTGGTGTAGCTGATGGTGTAATGACATTAGGTGATTTGGTGTTGGTCAATGTATTGATGATCCAACTTTATATCCCTTTAAATTTCTTGGGGGTTATTTATCGAGAAATTAAACAATCCCTAACTGATATGGACAGAATGTTTAGTCTGTTAGGGACGGATCGAGAAATTGCAGATTCTCCCCATGCTACAGATTTGTTAATTGGTAATCAGTCCTTGGGTCCAAGAGTCGTGTTCAACCAGGTCTCATTTTCTTATGAATCATCACGAAGCATCATAAAAAATATTAGTTTTGAGGTGTTGCCTGGTCAGACAACGGCTGTGGTTGGGCATAGTGGGGCAGGCAAAAGTACTTTGGCTCGACTGCTATTTCGTTTTTACGATGTTACTGATGGCAGTATTTGCTTAGATCATCAAAACATAAGAGATGTGACGCAAAAAAGCTTGAGGCAGGCAATTGGAATAGTTCCACAAGATACGGTTTTGTTTAACGACACAGTGGCCTATAACATTGCATATGGTCATCCTGGCGCAACGCAGGAGCAAGTTGAGTCAGCTGCCCGCTTGGCTCAGATACATGAATTTATTATGTCTTTGCCGGATGGTTATCAAACCACAGTGGGTGAGCGTGGTTTGAAGCTGTCTGGTGGCGAAAAACAAAGAGTGGCGATTGCGAGAACTTTATTAAAGAATCCATCATTATTAATTTTTGATGAAGCTACTTCGGCGCTCGATTCTGAAACAGAAAGAGCTATACAAAAAGAATTAATTGCCTTGGCACAAAATAGGTCTACTTTAATCATTGCGCATCGATTGTCTACGGTGATTCATGCCCATCAAATTTTGGTGATGGATGATGGCAGCATTATTGAAAGAGGTACCCACGAAGAACTTTTGGCTTTTGGTGGGCGTTATGCTGAAATGTGGCGAGTCCAGCAATCTCAAATCGAGCTAATATCCTGATATGTCAATTAAAGATCCAACTTCCTTGTTGAAAGAAGCGTTTGAGGTGGCGCTAAAAGCTGCTGACCCATTCGTAGTATTACCAGAGGGGCTTCAAAAGGCATTTTCAAAACCTTTAGAGGGGCGTTGTTTGGTTTTGGGCGCAGGCAAGGCTGCAGGATCTATGGCGGTGGCTTTGGAGTCATATGCAGCCAAGAATTGGCCAAAGGCGCAACTAGAAGGTCAGGTGATTACTAGGTATGGCCATGCGCTAGCCACAAAAATTATTAGGGTGATTGAGGCGGGTCATCCTGTGCCAGATGAGTCTGGGATGAAAGCAGCACAAGAGACCTTGGATCTTCTTAAAACTCTGCAGCCTGGGGATCATTTAATTGCTTTGATATCGGGCGGTGGCTCAAGTTTGCTGACATTGCCTGCTAATGGTCTAAGTATTGATGATTTGAGGCTAACGACACAGGCTTTATTAAGGTCTGGGGCGCCCATTGGGCAGATGAATGTTGTACGAAAACATTTATCGGCAATATTGGGTGGCCATATGGCGAGAGAAGCTGCGACTCGCGGCGCGAAGATAGATGCTTTTTTAATTTCTGATGTCACTGGCGATCATCCATCTAGTATTGCTAGTGGACCTTGTGCACCAGATGACTCAACCTTTGAAGATGCACTTCAGATTTTGAAGGATTATGGTTTGCTCGACGGGCAGTTGCCGCCGTCAGTTATTCAGTATTTAAGTGATGGCGTACGAGGAATCCATCCGGAGACGCCAAAATCTAATGATCCAATTTTTAAGCAAAGTACTAATCATCTGATTGCAACGGCTCACACCTGCTTGGAAATGGCTGCCAAGTATTGCGAGTCAAAAGGTGTTCAGCCTATTATTTTGGGCGATACAGTGATGGGTGAGGCTAAGGATGTAGCATTGATGCAAGCATCCATTGCTAGAGAAATTTATTTATATGACAAGCCATTTAAAAAGCCAGTAGCTTTGTTGTCTGGTGGTGAGTGCACTGTAACTATTCCGGCTGGAGTTAAGGGCCGCGGTGGTCGCTGCAGTGAGTTTTTATTGGCCTTGTTTGCCGCCACTGAAGATTTAAAACAATTGTCGGCATTAGCGGCTGACACAGATGGTATCGATGGCAGTGAGGATAATGCAGGTGCCTGGTTTGTGTCAGACTTTAGAAAAGCTAAAACAGAAAATCATTTGTTTGCGAGAGATTCCTTGAGTAAACATGATAGTTATGGGTTTTTTAAAGAAATGAATGCTTTAGTTCACACTGGTCCTACATTAACTAATGTGAATGATTTCCGAATATTGCTAATTGATAGTGAGATTTAATTAATGAATCCTGTGAATAGTATTGAAATTGGCCTGCCTGATGATTGGCATTTGCATGTGAGAGATGGTGAATTTTTACCTGATTTGTTAAAGCATACGGCTAGTCAATTTGGCCGAGCGATCATCATGCCTAATTTGAAGCCGCCGGTTACTAATGCTGAGATGGCTCTTGCGTATAAGAGTCGAATCTTAAATGCGTTGCCACTTGGTTCAACTTTTGAACCGCTCATGGTTTTGTATTTAACGGATAACACCAGCCCTGAGGATGTTAAACGTGCCAAAGAGGCTGGTGTGGTTGGATTTAAGTTATATCCAGCTGGCGCAACCACTAATAGTGATGCTGGTGTGACAGATATTAAAAAATGCGCCAGTGCACTTGATGCAATGGCTGAGTGTCGTTTGCCTTTGTTGGTTCATGGTGAAGTAACTCATGCAGAGATAGATGTCTTTGATAGAGAAGCTGTTTTTATTGATCAAGTTCTTGAGCCTGTGCGTGTGCGACATCCTGGATTAAAAATTGTTTTTGAGCACATCACCACCAAACAAGCTGCTCAATATGTTGAGTCGGCTGATACGAAGAGATTTGGTGCGATTGCCGCAACAATCACCCCACAACACATGCTTTATAACCGTAACGCTATATTTACTGGAGGCATACGTCCTCATTACTATTGCTTGCCAATTTTGAAAAGAGAAGAGCATCGCCAAGAATTAGTTCGAGTGGCTATTTCTGGTAATCCTAGATTCTTTTTGGGCACCGATAGTGCGCCTCACCTTAGGGGCACAAAAGAGAATGCTTGTGGGTGTGCCGGTTGTTACACGGCTTGGCATGCAATGCCTTTATACGCAGAAGTATTTGATGCGGCTAATGCATTAAATCGTTTGGAGGGGTTTGCTAGTCAATTTGGAGCAGATTTTTATGGTTTACCAAGAAATACTGCCAAGTTAATTCTGAGCCGCCAAACTCAGCAAATACCTAATGAGTTTCCAATGGGCGGGGGCACGGTGGTTCCATTACGTGCTGGCGAAACCCTTGCTTGGTCAATAGTCGGTTAGACTAGAGGTGCAGAGTCGGTAAGGCAATCGCTGCTTTGGTAACAAAGGAGAGGAAAGTCCGGACTCCATAGGACAGGGTGATGGCTAACGGCCATCCACGGTG
>JAOAUK010000012.1 GCA_030157655.1 Polynucleobacter sp.
ATAGATTATGTCTTTAGCTAACGAGAATAAAACAGAACAAGTTAAATATCCAATTACAGACCATGTTTTGGAGTCTTTGGCCGTCACCAAGCGTGGTTGCGAGGAATTATTGGTGGAAACTGAGTGGGTCTCTAAGTTGGCGCGTAGTGAAGCCACTAAAACCCCATTAAGGATTAAGTTAGGGCTAGATCCTACTGCGCCTGACATTCATTTGGGTCATACCGTTGTTTTAAACAAGATGCGCCAATTGCAGGATTTGGGGCACACGGTAATTTTCTTGATTGGCGATTTCACCAGCATGATTGGTGACCCATCAGGAAGAAATGCAACCCGCCCACCTCTAACAAAAGAAGAAATCGCAGTTAATGCTCAGACTTACTATCAGCAGGCAAGTTTAGTTTTAGATCCCACTAAAACAGAAGTGAGATACAACAGTGAGTGGTGCGACCCGTTGGGCGCTAGAGGCATGATTCAATTGGCCGCTAAATATACAGTGGCTCGCATGTTAGAGCGTGATGATTTCACCAAGCGCTATAAGGGTGGTATCCCAATTTCTGTTCATGAGTTTTTGTATCCGTTGATGCAGGGCTATGACTCGGTTGCGCTAAAGAGTGATTTAGAGTTGGGTGGTACAGATCAAAAGTTCAACTTACTTGTGGGCCGTGAGTTGCAAAAAGAGTATGGCCAAGAAGCACAATGCATATTGACGATGCCTTTATTGGTTGGCACTGATGGTGTTGACAAGATGAGTAAGTCAAAAAATAACTACATTGGAATCAGCGAGGCGCCGAATGAGATGTTTGGCAAGTTGATGAGTATTTCTGATGATTTGATGTGGAGTTATTTCACACTCTTATCGTTTAAGCCGTTAGCTGAAATTGCCAAAATGAAAGAAGAGGTGTTGGCTGGCCGTAATCCTAGAGACTTTAAAGTGGCATTAGGTCAAGAGATTGTGGCGAGATTCCATAGTGCTGCCGCTGCTGAAAAGTCTCTGGAAGACTTTAACCACCGTGCTAAAGGTGGTGTGCCAGACGATATTCCTGAGGTGGCCTTAACTGGCGCACCATTAGGCATTGGGCAATTACTAAAGCAAGCTAACTTGGTACCAAGTACATCAGAAGCGATGCGTAACTTAGAGCAGGGTGGCGTAAAAATTGATGGCACAACAGTTAGTGACAAGTCGCTAAAAGTCGATGCGGGTACTTTTATTGTTCAAGTTGGCAAACGTAGGTTCGCCAAAATTACGCTTTCTTAATTAAGCATGACGATTATTTATTTGATTCGCCATGGCGAAACAATGTGGAATCGTGAGAAGCGATTGCAGGGCCATATTGATATTGGTTTAAACGATGCAGGATATTGGCAGGCTGAGTGTTTAGCCAAACATATGGCTGGTAAAAATTTGGCCGCAGTTATTTCTAGTGACTTAAGTCGAGCCATTGATACAGCCAAACCAATTGCTGAACATCATGAACTCGATTTAATTTTTGATCCTGCGTTGCGTGAGAGACATTACGGCATCATGCAAGGCTTAAGTCATCAAGAGATTGCGGATAATCATCCGCGCAATCACTTGGCTTGGAAAAATCGAGAAGTTGATTTTCAGCCTGAGTCGGGTGAGAGTTTGCAACAGTTCTATACCAGGGTGGTTGGCGCAGTAAAGCATTGGGCTGGTACTTATCCTGATCAAGAGATTGCTGTGGTGGCGCATGGTGGCGTGCTAGATTGTTTAAATCGAGCTGCGACTAATAAAACGCTAGCTCAGGCACGAGATTTTGAGATCCTTAATGCGAGCTTAAATACGCTAAGTTATAAGAATGAGCAGTTTGAGTTAATTCAGTGGGGTGATGTTAGTCACCTAGAAAACTCAGTTGGTCAGCTCAATAAATCTTTAGATGAGGTTGATGGCAGTCCAAGGTGAGCATAAGCTAGCGCTGTAGCTACTCTGCCGCGAGGGGTTCTTTGCAGGAAGCCTTGTTGAATCAAATACGGCTCAATCACATCTTCAATGGTTTCTCTTTCTTCACTAATTGCTGAGGCAAGGTTGTCTACGCCTACTGGGCCACCATCAAATTTGTGAACAATGGCTTCTAGTAGCTTTCTATCCATGACATCAAAGCCTACGGCATCGACATCCAACATGGATAGTGCTGCATCTGCAATCGATTGAGTAATCTGCCCATTCGCTTTTACTTCTGCATAGTCTCTAACGCGTCTTAATAAGCGGTTGGCAATCCTTGGCGTACCACGTGATCGTTTGGCAATTTCTAGGGCGCCACCATCATCCAAGCCCGCATTTAATAAGTTGGCAGAGCGCTTCACAATTAACGAGAGTTCTTCAACCGTATAAAACTCTAGGCGAGCGACAATACCAAATCTATCTCTCAGTGGATTGGTTAGCATGCCTGCGCGAGTGGTGGCACCAATTAGCGTAAATGGTTTGAGATCAAGTTTGACGCTTCTTGCTGCCGGGCCGTCACCAATCATGATGTCGATGGCGTAATCTTCGAGCGCGGGATACAAAATTTCTTCAACAACTGGAGATAGTCTATGAATCTCATCAATGAACAACACATCATTTGCTTCAAGGTTGGTGAGTAGGGCTGCTAAGTCACCGGGGCGATCCAGTACGGGGCCGCTTGTTTGGCGTAGGTTGACACCCATTTCTCTGGCAATAATATGAGCCAAAGTGGTTTTACCTAATCCCGGAGGACCAAATAAAAGTACATGATCAAGAGCTTCTTGTCTTTGCTTGGCGGCGGAAATGAATATTTCTAGTTGGCCACGGGCTTTTTTCTGACCCACATACTCTTCTAATTGCTTAGGTCTTAAAGCTCTCTCAAGTGCATTGTCATCAGTGCTTGCAGCAGCTGTGACTAAGCGTTCTTCTTGGTTGCTTGAAGATGGAGTGATGTCGTCAGTTTTTATCGCCATGAGTAGAGTTTATTACTATTTCGGCAATCTACTTAGGCTTTGGATAGGGCTTTCAGCGCTAGCCTGATACCGTCTGATACAGAGCTGCCTGGAGTCACTTGTTTTAGAGCAAGATGTGCTTCTTTGTCAGAGTACCCTAGTGCCGTTAATGCTTGAAGAATTTCAAGTTGACTATCAGTTTGATGGGTTTGATTAGATAGACCAATGTCTGCACCAATCTTCCCTTTGAGCTCTAAAAGAAGACGTTCAGCTGTTTTTTTGCCAATTCCTGGAACCTTTGTTAATCGGCCGGATTCTTGCAGAGTAACTGCTTGCGCTAAATCTTCGACACTCATGCCAGATAGCAAAGATAATGCTGTCCTTGCTCCTATCCCGCTAATTTTAATGAGTGATCTGAATGCTTCTCTTTCGGAGTCAGTTGCAAAACCAAACAGTTGTTGCGCATCTTCGCGAACCGCAAAATGAGTTAACAAGGTAACTTGTTGCCCAATCGCTGGCATTTGATAAAGAGTGCTCATGGGTACGTCAATTTCATAGCCTACGCCATGGCAATCAACTATGAGTCGAGGGGGTGTGTTGGCAATTAATGTGCCTTGAATTCTTCCAATCATGTCGACATCTTAAGCTGATTATCGAAATTGTTGTAGTCGCTCATTCAGTTCTCTGTGGTGCGCTGCGCAAATGGCAACAGCTAAAGCATCTGATGCATCTGTGCCAGCGACTTTATTCAGTTTTAGTAAACGTTTCACCATTTCTTGAACTTGGCTTTTGCTTGCTCTTCCTGAGCCTACGATTGCCTTTTTAACCTCAAGAGCGCTAAATTCAACCATGGGTAAACCATCGGATACCAAGGATGCAATTGCAGCACCACGAGCCTGGCCAAGTAAAAGCGTTGATCTTGGATTAACGTTTAAAAAAACTTGCTCCATAGAGGCGGCATCCGGTTTGTATAAATCAACCACCTCTCTAATGCCGGCATATAAAGTGGCAAGTCTTTGTGGAACTGAAATTTCAGTTCCACCTGTTTCAATTGTGCCTGATGCCACGTAATTAAGGCGTTGACCCTGAACCTCAATAACTCCAAATCCGCTAACGCGAAGGGCTGGGTCAATACCTAAAATACGCATATTAATGACGGAAGTGACGTGTGCCTGTGTAGACCATTGCTACACCGCGTTCATCTGCTGCTGCAACAACCTCATCATCGCGCATACTGCCGCCTGGTTGGATGACGCAAGTTGCACCTGCATCGACCACAACATCTAAACCATCTCTGAATGGGAAGAATGCATCACTAGCTACCGCAGAATTTTGTAGTGTTAAGCCGGCATTTTGAGCTTTGATGCTCGCAATTCTGGCTGAGTCAATGCGGCTCATTTGGCCTGCGCCAACACCTAGAGTCATGCCGTCACCACAGAAAACGATGGCGTTTGATTTAACGTATTTGGCAACTCGCCAAGCAAACATCAAATCTTCCATTTCTTTTGGTGTAGGTTGACGTTTTGTCACAACACGTAACTCGCTTGGCAACACGTTCTTGGAGTCTGGACTTTGAACCAATAAACCACCGCCTACACGTTTGATGTCTTGTGGATTAATTGTTTCAGCGAGTTCAATTTCTAACAGACGGACATTTTGTTTTGTCGCAAAAATTGCCAAAGCTTCTGGTGTAAAGGCTGGGGCAATTAGTACTTCCACAAATTGCTTTGATACCGCTTCAGCTGTTGTGCCATCACACGGCCTATTAAATGCAATGATTCCGCCAAAGGCTGAGGTGGAGTCGGTTTTGAAAGCTTTTTGGTAGGCTTCAAGTGCAGAATTTGCCACTGCTACGCCACAAGGGTTGGCATGTTTGATGATGACGCAAGCAGGTTGACCGCTTGTTACTGTATTACCAAAGCTCTTAACGCATTCCCAAGCAGCATCTGCGTCAGCAATATTGTTATACGACAACTCTTTACCTTGTAATTGACGGTAGTTAGCAAGAGCCCCGGGAACCAATTGCGTATCTTTATAGAAAGCGGCGCTTTGATGTGGGTTTTCACCATAACGCATTTCTTGCACTTTATCGAATGCTAGATGGAATGTTTGAGGATATTCACTACGTGTAGTGTGCTCTAAGTTATCGCCAAGACTAGATAAGTAGTTAGCAATCGCGCCATCATATTGAGCCGTGTGCGCATACACTTTTTTAGCTAATTTGAAGTTGGTAGCAAAAGAAACTTCGTTCTTGTTAGCGCGCATCTCTGCTAACACGGCATCATAGTCAGTCGGAGAAATTAAGACTGTTACGTCCTTATGATTCTTGGCTGCCGCACGAAGCATTGCAGGTCCGCCAATATCGATGTTTTCAATAGCGTCTTCAAAAGAGCACTGTTCTTGTGCCACTGTTTTTTGAAATGGATACAAGTTGATTACCAGCATATCAATAGCGCCAATGCCGTGTTCTTTAATAGCAGCCATATGTTCAGGGAAATCTCTACGAGCTAATAAGCCGCCATGAACCATTGGATGAAGCGTCTTAACGCGACCATCTAACATTTCTGGGAAACCAGTGATTTCTGATACCTCCACTACAGGCAAACCATTTTCAGCCAACAACTTAGCTGTGCCACCGGTAGAAATTAATTTCACACCACATTCGTGAAGTGATTTAGCAAAAGGAACAATGCCAGATTTATCAGAAACGGAAAGTAGGGCTGTACGAATCATAAGGATCTTTGAAAATAAAAGTTAATAAATAAAGGGGTGGGTTTACAAGAGGCCGTGCTCAAGTAATTTCTTTCTGAGGGTGTTGCGATTAATGCCTAAATAGTTAGCTGCTAGAGATTGGTTTTGACCAGCATGTTTCATGATTAACTCAAGAACCGGTTTTTCCATCACACTCAAAACCATTTGGTAGACATTGCTTGGCGCAGTATCACCTAAATCGTCTAAATACCTTTTGAGATGCTTCTCAATGGTTTGACTAACGGGATGTTGTTGGGGGGCTTGCATATTAAGCTGCTTCTAAATAAATTAAATGTTCTGATTCTTCTTTGAGCGAATCAAAAAATTGATTCACTGCTTCTAATTGTTTCTGACAATCATCAATTGTATTCATATGATGTCTAAACACATGGGATCCCTTAAGACCTTTGCAATACCAACCAATGTGCTTGCGCGCAGTTCGAACGCCTGCATACTCACCATAAAACTCATAGTGATCTAAGAGGTGCTCATTCAAGATACCTTGTATTTCAGAAATCTTGGGCGCTGTTAATAAAGCGCCTGTTTGTAGGTAATGCAAAATTTCTCGGAATATCCAAGGACGCCCTTGAGCAGCCCTTCCAATCATTAATGCATCAGCCCCAGTTAACTTGAGTACTTGGGCTGCTTTTTCAGGCGAGTTAATGTCGCCATTGGCTACCACTGGTATTTTGATGCTTGCTTTAACTGCTGCAATGGTCTCGTATTCAGCTTCTCCACGATAGAGATCTGCTTTTGTTCTGCCATGAATAGTTAGCATTTCAATACCGCTGTCGACAGCGATTTCAGCAATCTTTAAAGCGTTTTTATTGTCTCGGTCCCAACCAGTTCTGATTTTTAATGTGACTGGTACTAGAGGGTGATCCTTCTTAACGGTATTCACAATCTTTTCTAAGATTCTGCCTACCAAAGCTTCGTCCTTTAGTAGAGCCGATCCTGATGCAACATTGCATACTTTCTTGGCGGGGCAACCCATATTGATATCAATAATTTGTGCGCCACGGTCAATGTTTAAAACTGCAGCCTCAGCCATCATGTCAGGGTCCGCTCCTGCAATTTGGACGGATATAGGCTCAACTTCGCCATCATGATTGGCTCTTCTTAGAGTTTTGGCGCTATTCCAAAGCATGGCGTTAGAAGCAATCATTTCTGAAACCGCATAACCAGCCCCCAATTTTTTGCATAACTGACGAAACGGACGATCCGTTACCCCTGCCATAGGGGCTACAAATAAGTTGTTGGGGAGGGTGTGCGGACCTAATTTCATCAGGGCGCAACTCTAACATGAGAAGCTTACTTTTGCTTAAATTTTAAGCAAATTTCGACTATCTTTGTCCAAACATCATTTGCCGAGTAAGGCCTTGCTTAATTGGGGGTAGCAGTTGCAAGCTTGATAGCGCGATACCCCTTGCCCAAATTACTGGCTTAAGTTTTGATGTAAAGATTCTTGCTAAAAAATCAGTCGTAGTAATAGTGGTATTTCTGTCACGTTTTCTTAGCTCTTGATATTTTTCGAGGGCATTTACGACGTTATCTGATGCTGTCAGTACATCAGCCAATGTATGCGCATCTCTTAAGCCCAAATTAAGTCCTTGGCCAGCAACTGGATGCATGGTTTGGGCTGCATTACCAATCCAAACTTCATTTTGATCAATTATTTTTTTTCTGGCATTTAAACCTAGGCTATAGCTGCGCAGCTCACCTGCCTCTAAAAAAATACCAGCGCGGCTGCCAAAAGATGTCTGTAGTTCTTTTAAAAATGAAAAAGCATCTAATTGGAGACGCCTATTGCTTGCCTCAGGACTGCCGCACCACACAAGGTTTAGGTACTCTGAGCCTTTGTGGCTAGGTAGTAGGGCAAGAGGTCCTTCGCTGGTAAATCTTTCCCAAGCCATATGTTGGTTTGCTTGATTCATTTTGACCCAACCAACGATTGCAGATTGCTGGTAGTCGCGGTAGATTTCTTGCCAGTCTTGTTGTTTAAACAAACCACCTTCGGCATGAATAATCACATCAGCCAAATTTGCAACATCAAGGGCATCGATTTTTTGCTCAAAGTGCCACTGAAAGTTGGGAGAATTGACGGCAATTTTTTGAAGTGCATGTCTAAGTGATAGGTGAATATCAGCATATCTAACAATATGACCTAAAGCATCTTGTTGCAATTCTTCTCTGCGCACAATCGCTCTACCAAAATGACCTCGATGAGATACATGGATAGTATGAATTGCCGGTGATTGATCAGGCCAAGCACCAATTGTTTTTAGTAGTAAATGACTGCCTTGAGAAACTGCCAGACCTCGACTATCACCCTGGGCCACTGCATCATCACTGCTGGCTAATCGATCGTATAACTGAACGTGGGCATCTGGTTTCTTATGCAAAATCCAGCTGGCACAAGCTAGACCGACTGGGCCAGCTCCAATAATGGCGATTGTTTTCATGATGAGTGTTTCATCAGGTATTCAATTTCATTGATGCCAACTGGCACTTCCCTGCTCATTAGTTCGCAGTTGCCGGTAGTCACTAATGCATCATCTTCAATCCGGATGCCAATATCCCAGTATTGAGGGTCAACATCATCTGACTTTCTGATGTATAGACCTGGCTCAATGGTTAAAACCATGTCAGGCTTTAATGTTCGCCATGCTTTGGGATCTGTGTTGCTGCTAGGTTCTCTATATTGACCAACATCATGGACATCCATGCCTAGCCAATGGCTGGTGCGATGCATGTAAAAGCGCTGATAGGCTTTAGTTTCAAGAGCATTATCTAAGCTGCCAACAATAGAGCGATCAATTAAGTTCAAATCTAACAAGCCTTGAGTTAAAACGCGAAGAGCTGCATCGTGTGGAGCCTGGAAATCTAAACCTTGTTTCGTTTTTTCAATTGCCGCTTCTTGTGCTGCTAAAACGATTTCATAAATAGCTTTTTGCGGCCCTGAAAATTTCCCGTTGACTGGAAAAGTTCTGGTGATGTCCGAGGCGTAGCCATCCAATTCGCAACCCGCATCAATTAAGCACAAATCGCCATTTTTTAATTCGGCATTGCCCGCTCTGTGGTGCAAAACGCAGGCATTTGCACCTGCGGCCACAATGCTGTTGTACGCAACGCTTTGGGCGCCAGCATATCTAAAAGTGTGTAATAGCTCTGCTTCTAGATGATATTCGCGCAAACCTGGGCGAGTCGCTTGCATTGCTTTGATGTGACCAAGGGCTGCAATCTTTCCGGCTTTGCGCATGATGTCAATTTCATGGGCATCTTTAAATAAGCGCATTTCATGAATAAGCATTTCCACATCAAATAACACTGCCGGTGAACTAGCGCCAGTTCTTGCCATGCCTTTTACTTCGTTAAGCCAGTTTTTTAATTGACTATTGATGGGTTCGGCGTTGATTAATCTAGAGAAAATAGCATTCTTATTTGCCAAATAGGCAGGCATTTTTTCATCTAATAAAGCATTAGAAAATGCGCAATTGATTCCTAGGTGTTGAGGTGCTGCCTCAGGCCCAAGACGCCAACCGTCCCATATTTCTCTATCTAAATCTTTGGGTCTGCAAAATAGAATACTTTCAGTCTTGTTTGAGTTAACAATCATGACCAGTGTGGCGCCTGGTTCATTAAAGCCTGTTAAGTAGTAAAAATCAGAATCATGCCGATAAGGGAAGTCGCTGTCTCTGTTTCTATATTTTTCTGGAGCAGTATCTAGGACAAGAATGCCTCCGCCACTTTTTTCAAGAATAGATTGAGCTATGCGATTTCTTCTCTGCGCATAAATCTGATGTGGGAATTCTTGATCAAGTATTGTCATCGTTATTCAGTTCGGCCAATCTTTGTGGGGTTCCAACATCCACCCATAAAACATTTAGCGCTTCTCCTAAGACCAAATTTTGACTCATGGCATTTCTTAGTAGAGGAGCAAGTTTTGCCACAGACCCCATCTTAATACTTTTGAATAAATCTTGGTGGTACAGGCCTGCCCCTGAAAAAGTAAGGTTAATAGATGAGTCACTTTTATCGTGGACTAAATTGCCATTTAATTGAAAATCGCCCTCGGGGTGGTGGCTTGGGTTTTGAGTTAAAAAAAGATAAGCAAGTGGCGTACGTTCCTTTTGCCTTAATTGATTGGTAATTTCTAAAATTCTTTCAAAAGGAAAATTTGGGCAAAAAACATCACCATTAATTGCAAAAAAGTAATCATCTATCTTCATGAGAGCCATTGCCTGACGAAGTCCGCCTGCGGTTTCTAACGCATCTTTCTCGGGGGATAGCTGGATGTTTAATTTTTTGAAATGATCTTGATTAAAGTGATGAATAATTTTTTCACCTAACCAAGCATGATTCACGACGATATCTATTAGATGATTGGCTGCAAGGCCATCCATGTGCCAGTCAATTAATGCTTTGCCTTTAACTTGCAATAAAGGTTTTGGGGTGTGGTCGGTGAGTGGGCGCATTCTTTCGCCCCGACCTGCTGCCAAAATCATGCATGGAATTGTCTGGGATTTATGCATTAGAAGGTTAGTCCATCAGGCCTTTGAATGCCTTCGATATTATCTAGTAGGTGTACCAAAGGTTTTAAAACAATATATCTTTCTGCTACTTTTCTAGTGTATTTAAATACCAGTGGCATATCTTTTAGGTAGCCATCTTTGCCATCACGGTGATATAGCCTTGCAAATATCCCTAATACCTTGAGATGTCTTTGTAAGCCCATCCATTCATAGTCGCGATAAAAGTCGCCAAATTCATTTTGTACTGGTAATCCTGCTTTTCGTGCTTTATCCCAGTAGCGGATTAACCAATCCATTTGTTCTGGCTCTTCCCACTCAATATATGCATCTCGGTAAAGAGACGCTAAATCATATGTAATAGGGCCATAAACAGCATCCTGAAAATCCAGAATGCCTGGGTTATTGTTATCTGTCACCATCAAATTCCTGCTGTGATAGTCCCTATGAACAATCACCTGAGCTTGAGATAGGTTGTTTTCTAGAATTAGTGCAAATACTTTTGCTAAATCCTCTTTTTGCTTAGTGTCTAGATGCATTTTTAGGTGTTTACCTAAATACCACTCTGGAAATAGCTCTAATTCACGAGTTAAAAGAGCTTTATCGTATTCCGGTAAAAGTCCCGGTTTGCTGGCAAGCTGCATTTGAATTAAGGCGTTATTTGCGTCTTGGTAGAGTTTGGGCGCTGTTTGTGGATTTAGGGCTGATAGGTAGGTCTGATTTCCAAGGTCTGTTAGCAGTAAAAATCCTTGTTCAACATCCTGCTCAAGAACCACAGGCACATTCAATTTGGCATCAGCTAATAACTTAGAAATGGCAATAAATGGCTTCGTATCCTCGGTGGCAGGCGGGGCATCCATCACAATTAAGCTGGCTTGGGGCCCATTTTTATTGCTTAAAACCCTGAAGTAACGCCTAAAACTGGCATCGCTAGAGGCTGATTGGAGGGTTTTTAGGTCTAAAGACCACTTGGTGGCCAAAGTACCTAGCCAAGTATTTAATTGAGATAAGCGGTTATCTGGGTTCATGGATTCGTATAATAAAAGCACTTAACAGTTATGCCTAAAACTTTTATCGCTAAGCGCCTACCTCCTGGTTTAAAGCACTCTAAATTCAAGAAATTGTTTTTAGGGATTTTGGCATATGGTTTTGCTCTACCAGCCTTGTATGCTCAAGAGTCAGCCAAGCTTGATGAGGCCTTAAATCTTAAATTGGAAGACCAATTATTGGTTCGACCGGTAGTGCCTGATGATTTGGCGCCAACTTTTACATCGTCTAAAAAATTAGATGGTGTGGTTGATCGACAAATGCGCTTAGAGGGTGATGCAGTTATTAGAAGAAATCGAACAGTTGTTAAGGGCGATTTGATCACATATGACCCAGATACTGATATTGCTGATGTAGAGGGCAATGCAGCCTTAATCAAGGATGCAACATCCTTTAAAGGACCTAAGGCAAAAATTCGCTTAGATGCTCAATCAGGTTGGATGGATGAGCCAAACTATGAGTTAAGAGAGATTGGCGGTAGCGGTAAAGCTTCCCGCGTGGATTTCAAAGAAGACAATGAGTTTGAGTTTGAAAAGCTGACATACACAACCTGTCGACCAGATAATATTGATTGGTATTTAACTGCTAGCAGAATGGATGTTCAGCAAGATACCAATACAGCTGTTGGTACAAATGGAGTTTTACATTTCTTTAGTGTGCCCATTCTCTATACGCCGGTCTTCTCATTGCCAACTGGTTCTGCACGCACGTCAGGTTTTTTGTCACCAACCTATGGTCGCGTCAAGCGTGGTGGTGTGCAGGGTTGGGACATCACAGTTCCTTATTACGTGAATCTGGCACCCAATAGGGATATGACGTTATTCCCGCGTTACATTCAGCAGCGTGGCGAACAGTTAGGTGGCGAGTTCCGATATTTAGAAAAAAATTACCAAGGTATTTTGACTGCTGAGGCAATTTCTGATGCCGTATATGGAAAAGATCGCTGGGCCTTTGGTTTGAAACACACTCAAACAATTGCATCAGGCTTGGTGGGATATACAGATTACAGTCGAGTCTCTGATGATCGTTATGTCGACGATTTGGGTAAGAGTCTAAACGGTGTGGTTAATCGTCAGTTTAACCAAGAGGTCGGGGCACGTTATGCCATAGATGGTTGGAGTGTATTAACAAGGGTTCAAAAGTTTCAAACTTTGCAACCAGATCCAACCAACCCAGTGTTATTGCCTTATGAGCGAGAGCCACAGGTTAACGCCAAATTCACGAAAAATAATTGGAATGGCTTAAATTTCTCCTTTGAGTCAGACGCTACTAGATTTACCTATAAGGGTTTATTTGATGCAAGCAACCCTTTATATACAGGAAGAACCTTCAAGGAGGGCAACCGTGCTTATGCTGTGACCTCTGTAGCCAAGCCATATATGACGCCAGGCTATTACTTAACGCCTAAAGTGACCTTAAGGTCGACGCAATACACAGTTGATCCTTTCCCGGGGCAGGCAGATTTAAATCGCAATATCACCTTGCCAACATTTAGCTTGGACTCCGGAGTTACATTAGAAAGAGATGCGATTGAGCTAAATGGCTTCATGGGTAAAAATATGTTGATGACTCTTGAGCCAAGAGCCTTTTACGTTTACACGCCATATACATATCAAAATGATTTGCCATTGTTCGATACAGCTGATTCAGGCTTTGGTATCTCACAAATATTTAGTGAGAACTCATTTGCGGGTAATGACCGTGTTGCCGATAACAATAAAATCACATTGGGCATCACATCTAGAATCTTAGACGCAGACACTGGTGTTGAGCGCTTAAGAGGTGTTTTGGCGCAACGTATCGATCTAGATGGTCAGCGAGTTGGTTTAACGGCTGAGCAAAAGCCTACTAAACGATCAGATATTTTGGCTGGATTGTCGACTCGATTAATTGGTAACTTCAACTTAGATGGCTTGGCGCAATATAACGAGCAGGTCTCGAAGTTGGTGCAGCAGAGTGTTACTGCTAGTTACCGCCCAGAGTTAAGAAAACTATTAAATCTTAGTTATAAGAGGACGGTTAATCCAGTTGATGCTAAATCAACAACTGATCAGTACGAGGTTTCTGGTCAGTGGCCATTAGCAAAACAATGGTACGGTATTGCACGATATAACTATGATCTTATTTCTAATCAGGTATTAAATAGAGTTGTTGGTCTTGAGTATGATGCAGATTGTTGGGTGGTTAGGGTTGTTCAGCGTGAATACAGAAATACCTCAGTGCTATCAACATCTGAAATCTATATGCAAATTGACTTCAAGGGGTTCTCAGGCTTTGGAAGTAACCCCATTAATTTGATTCGTTTTAATATACCTGGATATGAGCCAATTAGCCCTAATCCAGCTCCAATTTCACCATTTGAAAGTTACGAATGAAGCTAGTTAAGATTGTTTTATGCACACTAAGTTTAATTGTTGTTGGACAAACCTCTTTTGCTCAAAATAAAAATCGTGCCATCGACCAGGTGATAGCAATTGTTGATACAAGTTTAGTCACCAAGCTTGAGTTAGAGAACCGAGTAGCGTTGATTGAAAAACAATTCAAGGCAGCTAATAGACCATTGCCGCCAAGTCCTGAATTAAGAGATCAGGTGTTAGAGCGTTTAATTTCTGAGCGTATTCAGCTCAATCTTGCAAAAGAATCTGGCGTTAAAGTGAGTGACAAGGATTTGGATCGAATTATTGGCAATATTGCGGGGCAGAGTAAATTAAGTCCAGCAGAGTTCAAAGAAAAAATTGAAAAAGAAGGCGCCACTTTTGCTAAATATAAAGAGGAGCTGCGAAAAGAAGTTCAATTAGCGCGCCTTCGTGAGCGCGAAGTTGACGCTAGGGTTCAAGTCAGTGAGTCTGAAATAGATAGTTACATTGCTGAGAAAGATAGAGGCAGATTATTGCAAGCCGGTAATGATGAAATTTATTTGGCGCAAATGTTGGTTTCATTACCTGCTAATGCAAGTGAGTCTGATGTGGCTGCTGCAAAGAAAAAAGCAGAAGATATTTTGAGGGATGCAGGCTCTGAAAAAGATTTCTTGGCATATGGAAAGCGTATTGCTGCTCCAGGCTCTGGCGTGAGGGTTGAAGATTTAGGTTACAGAACTCTAGATCGCTTACCGCAGTTATTCATTGATGCCACCCAAGGTGTTGGGTCTAATCAATTGGTTTCAAGAGTATTGCAAAGTGGCGCAGGTTTTCATGTCATTAAAGTGATCGATCGTAAAGGCTCTGTTGTTGCTAATGCTCAAAATATTGTGGTTACTCAAACACAGGCAAGGCATATCTTGTTGAGACATCGTAATGGCGTGACAGATTTAGAGGCGCAAAGACGCCTCAATAGTTTTAAGGATCAAATTAAGGTGAAGGCTGCTGACTTTGCTCAGCTGGCAAAAAAACATTCTGAAGATGGCTCTGCTCCGAATGGCGGCAATCTTGGCTGGATGTCTCCTGGCGAGCTTGTTCCTGAATTTGAACAGTCAATGAATCAATTGAATATTGGAGAGGTTAGCGATCCAGTAAGAACTGAATTTGGTTGGCATTTAATTCAGGTATTGGAGCGTCGTCAGGCCCAGTTATCTGCTGATAAGCAAAGAGATTATGCGCGTGCTACTTTGCGTGAGAAAAAGCTAGATCAAGCTTATCAAGACTGGATCAGACAAATTAGGGATGCTGCGACTGTTGAAATTCGCTCAATTGATTAAAGATGATTCGAATAGCCCTTACAACAGGTGAGCCTGCCGGTATTGGGCCGGAAATCAGTGTTAAGGCAGCAGAGATTTTCCTCAAAGAAAATCTAGATGTTCAAATCGATTTGATTGGCGATAGATCTTTATTTAAAGAAGATCTTCATGATCGCCTGGTAACTCAAGATACTCCTCTTAAAGCAAAGGTGGTGCCAGGCCATCTTGATAAATTGAATGCTAGGTATGTTCTTAATACTTTAGATCATGCGATTGACGGATGTCTTGGTGGGCGCTACGACGCAATGGTCACTGCGCCAGTTCAAAAAAGTATTATTTCTGAATCTGGCATTAAGTTTAGTGGCCATACTGAATATCTTGCTGAAAAATGTGGTGTGCCACTGGTTGTCATGATGTTGTGTGGCAGACCCGTCTTTAAATCTGATTTATTGCCAAAGATGTTGCGAGTTGCTTTAGCGACTACACATATTCCATTGCAAGATGTTTCAAAAAATTTATCAATTGATCTGCTAGACCAGACAGTGGAAATCCTCAATAAGGATTTAAAGACTAGATTTGGCATTGAGCAACCAACGATCTATATTTCCGGACTTAATCCCCATGCGGGCGAGTCAGGCCATATGGGGATGGAGGAGCTTGATGTCATCATTCCAGCTATAAAGTTAATGCAAGAAAAAGGGTTCTCAATAGTGGGGCCGTTAGCAGGGGATACGATGTTTAGCCCTAAGAATTTGCAAAAGGCAGACGCCATCCTTGCGATGTATCACGATCAGGGTTTGGCGCCATTTAAGTTTGCAACTTTTGGCGAGGGAGTTAACGTGACCCTGGGTTTGCCAATTATTAGAACGTCTGTTGATCATGGCACAGCGCTTAATTTGGCGGGCAAGAATATTGCTGATGTAACAAGTATGTTGGCAGCTTTAGAGATGGCAAATTTAATGGCAAGGAATCAGAGTGGCACATCAAGCTCGTAAGCGCTTTGGACAGCATTTTTTAGTAGATACGGGAATTATTTATTCCATTATTCGCGCCATTGAACCGCATCCTGTTGATCAAGTTATTGAGATTGGGCCTGGCTTAGGGGCCATGACTAAACCGTTATTGGGTTCTTTAGATCAATTATCTGTTGTTGAGTTGGATCGAGATTTAGTAAAACGCTGGCAATCTCAGAATATTTCAACGTTACAAATTTATGAGGCTGATGCTCTTAAGTTTGATTTTTTAGAATGGGCTAAATTGGCAAAGGAAAAGATTGCTAATTTAGTAGAGCCTCGCGTCAAAATCGTGGGCAATTTGCCGTACAACATATCGTCACCATTGTTATTTCATTTAATGAGTGCGGCAGATTATGTTGATGAGCAAGTATTCATGCTCCAAGCAGAGGTTATCGAGCGCATGGTGGCTAGTCATGGTGACTCTGAGTATGGCCGCTTATCTGTGATGTTGCAGTCTCGCTATCACATGGAAAACGTTTTGTACGTGCCACCAGAAGCTTTTGATCCGCCACCGAAGGTCGATTCCGCGGTAGTTAAGATGATTCCAAGGGATGATTTAAAGCTAAGCTCAGAAGAATATGCTGCGCTAGAGATGCTTGTTTCAATGGCTTTTGCCCAGCGTAGGAAAGTGCTGCGTAATAATTTATCTAGCGTTAGAGATCAATTAGATCTACCTGATGAGACTTTAGCGCTAAGAGCGCAAGATATTTCTGTGGATGATTACATTACTTGGGCGCGTAAGCTGGCGCATCAATAACTCTCATCTCAGTCTCAATCCACTTTTCTGTTTCTTGGTGTAGCTGTTCTGCGGATTTATTTTCTGATGAAATTGCCGGTCCAATAGAAATTGTTACTTTGCCGGGATACTTTAGAAAACTATTTCTTGGCCATACGTGGCCAGCATTGTGAGCAATTGGAATGACCCAAGCTTTAGTGGCGCTAGCAAGTCGTGCACCACCTTTTCTGTAGAGTGTGTGTGCGCCGACTTTGGTACGTGTACCCTCAGGGAAGATGATGATCCAAAGACCTTGACCTAGGTATTTTTTCCCCTGTCCTGCAATTGACTGTGATGCTGCTGCTTTATTGGATCGGTTGATGTGAATCATTCTAAGTAAAGCTAATGCCCAACCAAAAAAAGGAATCCATAGCAATTCACGTTTAAAAACAAAACATAATTGTTTTGGTATTAGTGCAATAAATGCAATGGTTTCCCAAGCTGACTGATGTTTAGATAGCAAGATGACAGGTTTATCGATCATTGCTTGGAGGTTTTCCATACCTAAGATTTCGTATTCAATGCCACAAATCTTTTTAGCAAGATAGGTAATGGTGATATTCCATCCCTTAGTTAATTCGTAGCGTTTTTCAGCAGAAATCAGCGGGAAAGTTAGGATGCACATTGCAGCATAGGCTGGTGTAAATACCAACATGATGAAAAAGAAAAGGCAGGATTTAATAAGAATCATGTACGCTGTATGAAGTGATTGGCAAATGCCATTAAATCTTGGTGGATGGCGGTGTATGGTGGTAACTCTCCAGATGCTCTGGCTTTTTCACCTTTACCCGTCAAAACTAGGTGAGGCTCTGCGCCAACCGTGACTCCAGCTACCAAATCTCTGACGCTATCACCAACAATAGGCACCCCCTTGATAGAAATGCCATAACGTTGCGCAATTTGTTCAATCATGCCTGGAAGCGGTTTTCTGCAGTGACATAAATCTGCATCGGTGTGTGGGCAAAAGAAGATGGCGTCAACGTGCCCGCCAACCTTGTTGAGTAAGCGATGAAATTTTTCATGGATGGCATTCAAGGTGTCCATGTCGTATAAGCCGCGACCTACGCCAGATTGATTGGTGGCCACAGCAATTTGGTAGCCTGCTTGGTTAAGCTTGGCAATGGCTTCTAAGCTGCCAGGAATCGGCTTCCACTCGTCTGGCGACTTAATGTAGTGGTCGCTATCTTCATTGATAACGCCATCTCTATCAAGTATGACAAGTTTAGAAGCAGACTTAGATGCCATAACTATGCAGCCAACTTACCAATATCTGCCACTTGATTCATCAAGCTATGCATTTTTGTGAGAAGGGCAAGACGGTTATCTCTTAGAGCCGTATTAGGGTCCATCACCATCACGTCATTGAAGAAGTTATCAATATCAGTTCTTAAAGTAGCAAACGCTTGAAGGGCATCTGTGAAGTTGCCTGCTTTAAATGATGCATTGACTTGCGGCATGATGTTATCAAGAGCAGCAGCTAGAGATTTTTCAGCTTCAAGACTTAGTAAATCATTGTTAACTGCTTCAGGTAATTTAAAGTCCACCTTTTTCAAGATATTGCTAATTCGTTTATTGGCTGCAGCTAAAGTCGCAGACTCCTCTAGCGCGCCAAACAATCTAACTGCTTTGAGTCGCTCTAAAACATCGTTAAATACCTGGGGCATTTGACTTACAACTGATTCAACTTCGTTGGTTGAATAATTTTTACCATCCCAGTTTTGATCTTTTAAGTAAGCGCGCAATCTATCTAGGATGAAGCCATGAATTACGTCCACATCAATATTCTTCTTAACCTCATCTTGAGTAAATGCGGCTAGTGTTATTGCAATCAAGTCGCAGATATTGAGCGGTAGTTTTTTCTCTAAAAGTATTCTGCAAATGCCTAAAGCATGGCGGCGAAGTGCAAAAGGATCTTTTTCGCCTGTTGGAGCTAAACCTATTCCCCAGATGCCAACCAAGGTTTCTAATTTGTCCGCTAGAGCTAAGATCGTGCCAGTATCTGTTTTAGGCAGTTCATCACCAGCAAACTTAGGTGAATAGTGTTCCATACAAGCTGCGGCAACATCTGGATGCTCATTGTCATTCAGAGCGTAATAGCGCCCCATGATGCCTTGTAGCTCTGGGAATTCGCCAACCATATCGGTGAGCAAGTCAGTTTTAGCAATTTTTGCCGCACGTTCTGCTAGCTCAACATTAATAGCCGCATTATTTTTTTTGAGTTCCGCCGCAATACTTTGAGCAATCTTGCTAACTCGTTCTGTTCTCTCGAGTTGTGTACCTAATTTATTGTGATAAACAACTTTTGATAAAAGTGGAGTTCTTTCAAACAAAGATTTCTTGCGGTCTTGCTCGTAAAAGAATTTTGCATCAGCTAAGCGGGGTCTTACAACGCGCTCATTGCCGGAAATAATAGCTTCTGGTGTTGTTGTTTCAATGTTAGAAACAATCAAAAACTGATTACTCAATTTGCCATTTTTATCTGTCATGGCAAAATATTTTTGATTGGTCTGCATCGTTAGAATCAGACATTCTTGAGGCACCTCTAAGAATTCTTTTTCAAACTCACATGTATAAATAACAGGCCACTCAACTAAAGAGCAAACTTCTTCTAAGAGTGACTCAGGCATTAAAACCGATTGTCCTTTTGAGGCTTGGCTTAATGCATCGCGAATCTTTGCAATTCTCGCTGAATAGCTGGCAATTACTTTGCCTTCACTTTCAAGGGTGCTTGCGTATTCATCAGCGTGAGCAATCGTGATTGATCCTTTAGATAAGAACCGATGACCAATGGTTGTATTTCTTGATTGCAATCCTAGTGCTTCAATGGCAACTGTTGTTGAGCCATGCAAAGCCAGCAAGCCATGAGCAGGTCTAACAAATTCAACGTCTTTAACTTGTGATGTGCCTGGCGCAATTTGATAGCGCATCACTTTAGGAATTGGCAATTTGCTGATAGCTTGTTCGATAGCGCTTTGCAGACCGGCGGCAAGGGTTTGACCTGTGACATCAATCGTCAAATAGAATGCTTCGGATTTGTCAGACCCTTGTCTTTCTAACTGATCTACTGAAATATCAGGGTGCCCAAGCGACGCTAGTTTTTTTAGTAAAGGTGCAGTAGGTTTTCCATCTGCGTCAAGCGCTATTGATACTGGCAACAGCTTTTCTTTAACTTCACGATTAGGCGCCTTGGCTAAAACTTCTGATAAATGGACTGCTAATCTGCGTGGAGTTGCAAAACTAGTCGTGACGCTAGTATCAGTCAATAAGCCTTGGCTTTTTAAAGACTGTTCAATTGTTTCTGAAAAACTTTGACCAAGTTTCTTAAGAGCTTTAGGAGGTAGCTCTTCAGTGAATAGTTCGAGAATTAAAGGTGCTTTGCTCATTTAACACCTTCTAATTTTTGACACATAGGGAAACCTAATTTTTCTCTGGATTCATAGTAGGCCTGCGCAACGCTGCGAGACAGATTGCGAATGCGGCCAATATATGCAGCGCGTTCGGTTACTGAGATTGCGCCACGTGCATCCAATAAGTTAAATGTGTGCGCAGCTTTTAAAACCATTTCGTAAGCTGGTAATGCCAATGGTATTTCCATGAGGCGCTTGGCTTCGTTTTCATAGTTGCCAAACTGTTGGAACAGTAAATCAGCATTTGAGTATTCAAAGTTATATGTGGATTGTTCTACTTCATTTTGGTGATAGACATCACCATAGCTAACGCCGTCAGTCCAAACCAAGTCATAGACGTTTTCAACTTTTTGTAGATACATGGCTAAACGTTCTAGACCATATGTAATCTCGCCAAGAATCGGTTTGCAATCAATGCCGCCAACTTGTTGGAAGTATGTAAATTGAGTTACTTCCATGCCGTTTAACCAAACTTCCCATCCGAGACCCCAAGCGCCTAAGGTTGGATTTTCCCAGTCGTCTTCGACAAAGCGAATATCGTTCTGTTTTAAATCTAAACCTAATGCCTCTAAACTCCCAAGATATAAATCAAGAATGTTTTCTGGGGCTGGTTTTAAAACAACCTGGTATTGATAGTAGTGTTGCAGTCGATTTGGATTTTCACCATATCGACCATCTTTAGGGCGACGAGATGGTTGCACATAGGCGGCTTTCCATGGCTCTGGACCAATGGATCTTAAAAAAGTTGCCGTATGAGATGTGCCTGCGCCAACCTCAAGGTCAACTGGCTGAAGTAGGGCACAACCTTGTTGGTCCCAGTAATTTTGTAGAGTAAGAATGACTTGCTGAAAGGTAAGCATATGATAGGTTTCCTGAACCCTAAGATTTTACCTTTCTTGGCGGGTTAAGCCTACTTTTTGTTTTTGCGCCAAGCCATGATTAAAAATAGGACGGAGAGGGCCAAAATTGGGGTATCGCCTAGCCACACATAGGGTGTTTTACCTGAGTAGGCCTGAATTTCAGCTTTTAAGATGCCCTGCTGAAATTTGGGTAGTTGACGTAACACTTGGCCTTGATGATCGATCACAGATGTGATGCCTGTGTTGGTCGCCCTTAAAGTGGGCACACCAGTTTCTATAGACCTTAATCTAGCCAATCTAAGTTGTTGTTCAGCTGCTTGGCTATCGCCAAACCAAGCTAAATTAGTCAAGTTAACCCAAAGGTGGTGTTCAATCGCAGAATTTCTCTGACGAGCAGCTAGTTCATTGCCAAATACATCTTCGTAACAAATTAAGATTCCCACAGCAATCTCGTCGATGCCCTGATGAATGATGAATGGTGCTTGCCTATCTGATCCTCGGTAAAAGTTACCAAGAGGAACTTTAAATAAATCAACGAACCATTGAGCCCCCCATGGCACAAACTCTCCAAATGGCACCAAATGAGACTTATCGTATTGATAATTTTCCCCTTTACTCTTTAGCCCCATTGCTGAGTTAGAGAGTTGGCCATTGGGGCCCATGCCAATCGCCCCCAAAATAATATTTTGAGAACCATTCTTGGGTTTAAGGTTCTCAAATAGTGGATCAAATTTTGTTGGTTGGACTGGAATAGCTGTTTCTGGGGCTATGATCAAAGAGCTTTTGCTTTTTTTGATAGCGTCGTAGTAATACTCAATTTGTTGGCTGATACTCGAGGGATCAAATTTGGTAGTTTGTGCAAAGTTACCCTGAATTAAGGACAGATCAATTGGTCGACCAATTGGTTGGGTAAATGAAACAAGGCCCATTGCATGACTGGCGGAAATGATGGCGATAGTAGCCACAATCTTAGTGAAATAATTATTTTTACCAAGGCTTAAGTAGGCAGCCAATGCTACGCATAGCCATGTGCACGCTAGGCCTCCAAGTAGAGGTGCCCATGCAAAGAATGGCCCATCAACCTGTGATTCTGCAAAGCCCGCCCATGGAAACCCAGTAAATAATTGGCTTCTTAACCATTCAAAAACAACCCAACTGCAGGCGATGCCAATAATTCTGAGAGTATTCGATTGATATATGTAAGCTAGCTTTACCGCTGCAGCATAAAACAAGCTTAAGTAGGCTGATAAGGCAATGACAGCAAGAATTGAGAGGGTGGCAGGAAGCCCTCCTATGTCATGGAGGCTAACAAATATCCACCATAAGGAGTTGCAGAAGTAGCCTAAAGAGAAAATCCATGTTGAACGAAATGGGTGTGTATCGGAAAAAATAGCGCGAAAAAATAGTCCAAGCCCAAGAATAAGAAGCCAGCCACCGTATGGCAATTCAATCAGCCAAGAGCAGAGGCTACCTAGAGCGAAGAACAGCAGACTTTTAATCAATTTCCGTTTTTGTGGCTAGTAAAACGTGTACTTGTCTTGCATCGGCGCGTTGTATTTCAAAAAAAATACTGTCGATTTTGATGGATTCCCCTTTGTGAGGAACTCTACCTATGTTTTTGAGAATGAACCCTGCTAGCGTGTCATTGTCATCGTCTTGAAACGATGTGCCTAATGCATCATTTACTTGTTCAAGTTCAGTGATGCCGCGGATTCTAAATTTAGATTCACTGACTTTTATGATGTTGTCTTCAATATCATCGGTGTCATGTTCGTCTTCAATGTCACCAACAATTTGTTCTAGAACGTCTTCAATTGTTACAAGACCTGCAACACCACCATATTCATCAACGACTATGGCTATGTGATTGCGGTGTTCTCTGAAGTCTCTTAGTAGAACGCTCAAGCGTTTAGATTCAGGGATGAATACTGCTGGTCTTAGCCAATCTCTTAGCTGAAAGTCTTCCTCTTGTGAGTGGCGCAATAAGTCTTTTGCTAGGAGTATGCCAATGACGTTGTCACGGTTGTCTTCGTAAACCGGAAATCTTGAGTGTGCAGCCTTAATAACTTCTGCAATGGTGTCCTCGATTGATTCATTGATATCAATCCAATCAATTTGGGATCTGGGCACGAGGATATCTCTTGCAGCTAACTCGCCAACCTGAAAAACTCCCTCAATCATTGCAAGAGCATCTGCGTCTATTAATCCCTCTGCGTGAGACTCTTTAAGGGTCTCTAAAAGCTCAATTCTTCTTTCTGAGGGAGATGCAGGTGTTGGCGTCAGCAAATTGCTGAGGCGTTCGAGAAGGCTTTTCGACTCTGGTTCAGTTGTCATAATGTATAAGCATAGCTTATTTAGATGAATTTATATGTAGGGATTGGCCTGCTTAAGCTTTTTTAGGATGCTAATTTCTAGCTGTTCCATGGCCTCGGCCTCTACATCATCCTCATGGTCAAACCCTTGGGCGTGAAGAGTGCCATGTACGATCAAATGGATTAAATGTTGCTCAAGAGTCTTATGTTGTTGCTTAGCCTCTTTTTCAAGCACTGGTAGGCAAATAATTAAATCAGCTGATAGATTGTCAATGCCGTTTTGTAGCTCATAGGGAAAAGTCAAAATATTTGTTGCGTAATCCTTGTTGCGATAGTTGGAGTTAAGTTTTTTGCTTTCAGCTAAACCAACAAATCTAACGGTAATGGTCGCATTTTCTTGTAATGCTTTTTTAATCCAATTACCCACTTTTCTTTTTGTGATCACGTCTTGCCACTTTTCAGCCATGGCTGCAGTGGCAAACTGAATTTCTAACGCTAATTGGGGGGCGGTTTTAGCTTTCATTCTTGAATGATAAGCTCGCCACGCAATGAGTGGGCCATAGCTTCAGTAAATTTAACAAATTCAAGTTTGCCAATGAGTCTTTTTGCTTGATCATTGTTCACTTCGATCAATACTACGCGACCGTTTTCAGTTCTGCCTTGCAAGTGAACTCCATCACGAGCCATGCTTTCCATCATGACCCGCTCCGTTTTTCCTACCATTCCTTGATTAATTTCAAGAACATGTTGATCAATTTGCGTGACCAAGGTTTTTAGACGCTCATTTTTAATTTGGGCAGGGGTATCGTCTTTGAGGTTGGCAGCAGGTGTTCCGGGGCGCTCACTGTAGATAAAGCAGTAGCTATTATCAAATTTAATTTCTTTGACTAATTTCATTAATTGTTCAAAGTCTTCATCTGTTTCGCCCGGGAAGCCCACAATGAAATCGCTTGAAATAACGATGTCTGGGCGAATCGCTTTAATTTTTTTGATGACACTTTTATATTCCAAAACCGTGTAGCCACGCTTCATGTTTGCCAACACTCTATCTGAGCCATGTTGTACAGGTAGGTGAAGATGGTTAACTAATTTCGGGATTTTGGCAAAAGCGTCGATAAGGCGTTGCGTAAATTCTTTGGGGTGACTAGTTGTAAATCTAATACGCTCAACACCAGGAATTTCTGAGACGTACTCAAGCAGCATTGCAAAGTCTGCAATTTCTTCAGAGCCGCTGATGGAGCCACGATACGCATTAACGTTTTGACCTAGCAAATGAATTTCTTGTACACCTTGCTGAGCTAAGCCAGCCACTTCTGTTAGAACGTCTTCAAATGGCCTGGAGACCTCTTCGCCACGTGTGTAAGGCACAACGCAGTAGCTACAGTATTTTGAGCACCCTTCCATGATTGATACATACGCTGCACCGCCTTCCACTTTTGCTGGAGGTAGGTTGTCGAATTTCTCAATTTCTGGAAAGCTAATGTCTACTTGTGGCAAGCCTGTTTGATGTCTTGCTTCAATGAGCTCTGGAAGTCTATGAAGTGTTTGAGGCCCAAACACGATATCTACATAAGGAGCCCTATTAACGATGTGTTTGCCTTCTTGGCTGGCAACACACCCACCAACGCCAATTAATAGATTTGGTTTTTGAGCCTTTAGCTCGCGCAGGCGACCTAAATCTGAAAATACTTTTTCTTGTGCTTTTTCTCTCACCGAGCAGGTGTTTAAAAGAATAACGTCGGCATCCTCTGGATGATCAGTTTTGATCATGCCTTCATGGTGGTTCAACACATCAACCATTTTGTCAGAGTCATATTCATTCATCTGACAGCCAAATGTTTTTACATAAACTTTTTTCATTATTTGAGCACTTGGAATGCTAGGACAGCAATTATTGTAGGTGGTAAGGCGGCAACAAATAGCCAAAGTGCAGAAACACTGCCTTCTGGGAAATGTTCGCGCAGTATCGACATTCCTGCAGGGTTGGGGGCATTAGCAATGACTGTTAATCCACCGCCAGTGATGGCTCCTGCAACAACAGCATATTTAAATTCATCGCTGGTGCCCTGAACTAGCGATGCAAGATACGTTAAAGCGGCATTATCTGTAATGGCAGTTAATCCAGTTGCACCGTAGTAAACAAGCGTGCTGCTCATTTTCTCTAAGACTGGTTGAAGCCACCATTGCTGCATGCCACCCAAAACAACTAGGCCAGCCAAGAAAAATGCCACCATCAAAGCTTCTTTTAGTAGCAAAGGATTTTGAAATTTTGAGTAGGCATGTGTATAGCCCATGAAAAATAACAAAAGGCCCATAAAAACAACTGGGTGATGGGCAAACACAACGATGCCTGCTAAAAATGTTAGGTGCACAAGAACAACTACAAGTGGCATGCCATCTTTTTCTTCTGAGAGGTTTTCTTTAGGTAAATACTTATGCATGAGTAGCGTTACTAGTAGAGCGTTTGTTAAAACTGCTATGCCAGCCTTGATGCCAAAGGTTTGAAATACAAATGCGGTATCCCATCCCCATGTACTTGCAACCATTAATATTGGAGGTGCGGCAAAGTTTGTTAATGCGCCCCCAATTGATACATTAACGAACAGAACACCAATCGTCAGATACATTAATTTGATGTCGGATGTTTGGCTAAATATTTTTCTTTTAAGTAGTAGGGCTGCCAAAGTCATTGCTGCCGGTTCAGTGATGAATGAGCCAAGCAATGGCACCAAGCTTAGAGTTACAAAATAGTTGGTGATTCCATTGTTAATGGAAAATATTTTTGTAAGTAATGTCGAGACTAATCTGACTAGCTCGGATGCAAAATGTAGGACTGGCTTACTGGCCGCTACCACCATGATGGCAAATACAAATAGAGGCTCGGTGTAATTACGGGTTTCTAAATACTCAACAGAAGGTTTGTGGTCTCCAAGAGTGACGGCCATAAAAACAATCAAGATCATTGCCCAGAAGCCAAAAACTGCCTCTACCTCACCAAGAAGATGCCATAGGCCTGAGTGGTTTGGTTGTTTGTGAGCTAAGCCCTCAAAAAAAGATGAGGAGAATGTATGTAATACGGCGATTACAAAAAGTGTTGTTGCGATGATCTCTAGATTGGTCGGATTCATTTTGAGCCTTGTGAGTTCAAATTTTATTGGGTTTATTGTAGGTTGGTGAAAAACCCAAAAAAATAAGTAAATACCTGATTTATCTGTTAATTTTTGATGATTCTTGTGATGCGATGGGGCTATATAACCCCTTGAGGCAGTCTTACATGCAAAAAGCTGTAAGAAGAATAATGGTGG
>JAOAUK010000013.1 GCA_030157655.1 Polynucleobacter sp.
TATCTGGCTTGTAGCCTAAGCTCTTAGATATCTGTAGGGCAGTATCTTTTAGAGACTTGAGCCATTCTTCTTGCATCCGTTCAGTCGGTGCTGATAAAGACAAGCCAGCCACTAATTTACCGCTGTCATCTAAGATGGCAGCGGCCATACAACTCACACCCACCTCAAGCTCTTCATCATCACGGGCGTGACCAACACTTTTCACTAGTTCTAATTCTTTTTCTAATTGTGGCAGGTCGTTGATGCTATTTTGGGTGTGGCCCTGTAGCCCAGTTTTTGCAACGTAAGCTTTTAACTTAGATGCTTCATCGTCAGCCAAAAATAACTTGCCCACTGAGGTGAGATGAAGCGGCGCACGACCGCCAATGGCGCGAACAACTTGCATGCCGGAGCGCTCGCTATAGGCGCGATCGATATACACAATTTCATCACCTTGCCTCACTGATAAATTCACTGTTTGACCAGTGAGTTTATGTAGGGCACGCATAGGTAATTGAGCCGCATCTCTTACCGATAGTCGAGCTTTAACTAAATTGCCAAGTTCTAATAATTTGAGTCCTAAGCGATAAGTGCCGCTATCTGCTCTTTCAACTAGGCGGCAAGCAACCATGTCATTCAGGATGCGGTGTGCTGTTGAGGGGTGTAGTTCTGTTAGTTCTGAAAGTTTTTTTAAGCTTTCAGGTTCGTCGCTTTGGGCGAGTGCATCCAAGAGACTCATCATGCGGTCTAAGACTTGGATGGCAGTTCTACTAGTCATGTGTGCATTTTAGCCATAAATTGGCCAAATTGCACATTGTGAAAGATGATTAAAAAACTTAGTGTTTTAGGGCCTTGGCACACTCAGAAATGAGTGCTGGACCCTTGTAAATCAAGCCACTATAGAGCTGAACCAAGCTCGCGCCAGCATTTATCTTATCTTTGGCATCTTGACCATTTAAGATGCCTCCAACGCCGATAATTGGAACTTGACCCGCTAAAGTCTTGGATAAGGCCTGAATAACTTGATCTGAGGCTTGTTTAACGGGAGCACCAGATAGCCCTCCAGTTTCTTGACCGTGTTCTAGGTGATTAACGGCATCACGAGCAATGGTGGTGTTAGTCGCAATCACCGCATTGATTTGATATTTAATCAGTAGTTCTGCAATTTTCTGTATTTGCTCTTGATCTAAATCTGGAGCAATTTTCAAAAAGAGCGGTACTTCTTTTTTATATTGATCGCTTAACTTGGTTTTTTCTAGGGCAATAGCACCTAATAGCGCATCTAATTCATCGCCACCTTGAAGTTGTCTGAGGTTTTTAGTATTGGGTGATGAAATGTTCACAGTGATGTATGAGGCAATGTCATACACCTTTTGCATGCAGTGCAAATAATCACTGGCTGCTACTTCAATCGGTGTTGAGGCATTTTTACCAATATTTAAACCTAGGATGCCACCTGACTGCCAGAACTGAGAGTTTTTGACACGAGTCACGCAAGCATCAACGCCGTCATTGTTAAAGCCCATGCGATTGATGAGCGCGTTTGCCTCAGGTAGGCGAAACATTCTCGGTTGAGGGTTGCCTGGTTGTGATTTGGGTGTGACTGTACCGATTTCAATAAAACCAAAGCCTAGATTAGCTAGAGCATCAATATGTTTGCCATCTTTATCCAGGCCTGCAGCTAAACCTACCGGGTTTGGTAGTTTTAGACCACAAAAAATTCTTTCATCACGAGGGATGGATTCATGAGCTAAAAATCCTAGGCCAAGCGCATGAACTTTATCGAGTGAATTGAGTGTGAAGTTATGAGCGCGTTCTGCATCCATGGCAAATAGCCATGGTTTGATAAAAGGATAAAGATTCATGAATTCTAATTTTTAGATAAACAATTTAACTGCCAATGGTCATCGACCAATATTTCTAATGGCTCAAATTCTGCCTTGTACGCCATTTTAGGGCTTTCTTTAATAAGGTAGCCTAAATACAGGTAAGGTAAATCTAAATTTTTTGCTTGTTCGAGTTGCCACATGATGCAGTAAGTGCCATAACTAGCATTTTCAACGCTGGTATCAAAGAATGTATACACGGAAGATAGGCCGTCATGAATGATGTCAATGATGCTGATCATTCGTAATTTTCCCGGCTCAGCATCATCGGGGCCGTCTCTAAATTCAACCAGGCGGGTATTAACTTTGCTTTGTAATAAAAATTGTTGGTATTGGTCTTGATCGTCGCTATCCATGCCGCCACCCGCATGACGATCTTTTTGGTATGTCATGTATAGATCATAGTGTTCTTGAATGTAGGCCAAGTGACCAACTTTGGCCTGAAGGCCCTGATGTTTTTTCAAGGCTCTTTTTTGATAACGCTTTGCAACAAACTTCTTGGTATCAACTCTGCAGGCAGTACAAGACTTGCAACCGTCACAGTAGGGGCGATACGTGAACATGCCGCTACGACGAAATCCATTGGACACCAACTCACCATACAAATCTGCGTTGATAAGATGCGCAGGAGTTGCCACCTGCGATCTAGCTACCCTGTCGCTTAAATAGCTACAAGTGTAGGGTGCAGTTGCGTAGAACTGTAGGGTTGTGAAGGGAAGTTCTTTTAGCTTGCTCATGAAGTGTTGGTTAGCCAGTGGCTTAAAACACTCTTATTAAAACTCCAAATGGGATTCTTTGCAGAACAATTTTTGTCTAAATGATCTAAAAAATCCTCACGGGCAATTGCTCGGCCACCTAATGAACTCAAGTGTTCTGTTTCTTGTTGGCAGTCAATCATCTCTATGTCTTGGGCAAGGCTCCACGCGCAAAGACTAGCCAAGGCGTATTTAGACGCATTGGGCTTTTTTGAGAACATTGATTCACCAAACACCATGCGTCCTAGGTTGACACAGTAAAGACCGCCAACCCGTTGACCTTGATAGAAAGTTTCTATGCTGTGAGCATGGCCTTTCTCATGTAATTCGCCATAAGCGTGCATGATGGCATGTGTAATCCAGGTGCCATCTTGCCCAAATCTTTTTTGCGTTGCACAAGACAGAATCGTTTCATGAAAATCGTGATCAACTCTGATTTCCCATGATTGGTCCATCAAAATACTTTTGATATCTTTTTTAAAATTTCTACTTATTTTGAATTCTTTGGGTTTTAGAACCATTCTAGGGTTGGGGGACCACCATAAAATTGGTTGACCATCTGAGTACCAAGGGAAGATTCCTTGGTTATATGCTTTAAGTAATTGCGTAGAAGTGATTTGTTCGCTGATGGCTAATAGGCCAGGAACTTCCGGATCAGGATCAGCATGAGTTCTTGGGGACGGAAAGTCATCTTCGGGCGTTAACCAAGGAAGACTCATGAGTGACGATACTTTCTATCTATGCGTTCGTCATAGGGAATATCTGCTAAATGTGTAACGATTTCATCATTTAGTTTTCCTGCAGCTCTGTCCTTGAAGAACCACTCTAAGGTCTTTTTGACAGTTGGAAAGGCGATGTCATCCCAAGGTATTTCTGATTCGGAAAATAACGCGACTTCCAAGCTTTCCACGCCAGCACTAAATACGGGCTCTTGTAGAGTCGCGATGTAAAACATGTGTACTTGTTGAACGTGTGTGACATTAAGCAAGGAGAAAAGTGCACCAGTGGTGACATGTGCGCCGGCTTCTTCCAGTGTTTCGCGAACCGCGCCAGCTTGTGTTGGTTCGCCAACCTCAAGAAAACCTGCGGGTAGAGTCCAAAAGCCAAGGCGAGGGTGGATAGCCCTTTTGCAAAGTAGAACCTTGTCTTCCCAAACAGGAATAGTGCCCACTACATTACGTGGGTTCTCATAATGAATCGTCTCGCAGCTATCGCAAACGTGACGCTCACGCGTGTCATCGGAGGGGATTTTGACCGTTAATTTACCGGCACATTTTGAACAAAATTTCATGGCTGATCCTTATTGTTCAATTTTAATAATGCCGCGCAGTGCATTGGTAAAAATAATTTGTTCAGCATTCAAAACATCATCAGGTGTGATGTTTTGTTCAATAGCTTGCCAGGTGGCATCTTTTAATAGAAGACTGCGCATCACGCCGGGTAGGCATCCTGCAGAACATGGTGGAGTTAGCCAGTGACCATTCTTTTTAATAAAAATATTAGATCGGCCACCTTCTGTGACATAGCCTTGTTCATTAGTAAATAAAGCGTCAAATGAGCCCAGTTCTTCCGCCTTTATCCAAGCTTGGTCGTAAATACTTCGACGTGTCACTTTGTGTTGCAATAAATCATCTGACGATTGCATGAGAGTGTCTTGATCCAAAATGTCTTTAGCCCACAGTAAGCCTAAAGGGGATTTGAGTGGCGAGATGGGGGTAGCTTTAAGGCTGATTTGACCATCTGCTCCTAAATCAATGCGTAGACGATATGTCAGGGTTGGATCGAGCGTTAGACATAAATCATTCACCGTATCAAATGCCAAAGATTTGTTAAATGAAATATTTAAGTGGTGCGCTGATTTCTGTAGTCTGGCAATATGCAGCACAAGATATACGGCTGTTGCTTTCTCAATTCGAACGGTTTCAAATAAACCAATTGGCTCATCAATTTTGGATAAGGAATATAAGAAGGCCGCTTTTGTTTGGCACTCATGCCACTCATCGTCACCGTCAGAATCAATCGTGATGCCGCCACCTACGCCCATCGTGAATGATTGATCTTTTTTGACTTCCAGTGTTCTGATAACAACACTCATGCCTAAGTCACCCAAGACTTGATTTGATTCGCTTGGGTCAAACCAGGCGATAGCGCCACAATATAAACCCCTTGGTTCATCTTCGAGATCTTGAATAATCTCCATGGTTCTCTTTTTAGGAGCGCCGGTGACTGACCCACATGGGAAGATAGCAGTGAGTAATTCTTTGATACTTAAATCACTTTTACAAGTGGAGCTAATGGTTGATGTCATCTGTAATACATCACCATGTTGATTGACTTCAAATAACTCGGGTACTTTGATTGATCCAGGAATTGATATTTTTCCTAAATCATTTCTAAGCAAATCAACAATCATTAAGTTTTCAGCACGATTCTTAGAATCGTTTTTTAATTCGTCTGAGCTAACTTCACCAACCTTAGCAGTACCTTTCATTGGTTTAGTCGTGAGTACTTGGCCTTCTTTTTGTAAGAACCACTCTGGCGAGCATGACAGTACAGACCCATTGGCACTGTCAATATAAGCGCCATAAGGACCTGGTTGTTTTTTGCGAAGAACTTGATACGCTGCAAGAGGCGACCCTAGTAATTGACCATGGATACGATAGGTGTGATTCACCTGGTATGTATCGCCACTCTCAATTAGATCTTGGATGTTGTTAATCGCTGCTTGATAAGCGTGCTTAGTTGTACTTGATTTGCAATCTTGTATTTTTGGAGATTTGGCGCCAGACATTGTTTGTTCGGTTAACCATTGCTCGACTTGTGTGTTGCTTAATTTTTTAACAGAGTCAAACACCCAAGCTTGCACCCATGGAGTGCTAGATGTTTTGGGTGTAATGCCAACTAGATGTTCACCTAGCTCATAGCTTAGGCACGCTACAACATATTTTCTTTGGCGCAGAGCGCTTTCTATTTGTGTAATAGCAAGCTCAAGCTCGCTAGCATTGTTAGCAAAAATTGCTTGTTGTGGTGCCTGATAAAGTCTGCTGGTGGGGCTTGATGGTTGGCTGCGAGCATCATCTAGCAAGATGGTGCATGAAGAATGCTCGGAGCCAGACATCTGTCTTATTTACCTACTACGGTGGCGCTGTTGATGATGATTGGTGTTGCTGGCACATCTGCAAAAGGACCTTTGCGTGTTGTGTCTGCTAGTTTGATCTTATCGATGGTCTCAGTACCTTTGATCACCATGCCAAATACTGCATAACCATGACCATCTGGGCGAGGGTAGTCTAGGTTTTTATTGTTCACTACATTCACAAAAAATTGAGCAGTCGCTGAGTCTGGAATATTGGTTCGTGCCATCGCAATTGAGTAGCTTACATTGCTAAGCCCATTATTCGACTCCAGTGGGATAGGAGATTTGGTGGGTTTCTGTTGCATCTCTGGTGTAAAGCCGCCACCTTGGACCATGAAGTTATTAATAACGCGATGAAAAATCGTGCCGTTATAAAAACCGCTATTCACATATGACAAGAAGTTTTCAACTGTTTTTGGTGCCTTTTCTGGATTGAGTTCTACAGTGAAGTCGCCCACACTGGTTTTGAATTCAACTTTAGGCCCCGCAAAAGATAGGCTTGATATTGTTAGTAGAAGGGCGGCTAATAATTTATTCATGGAAACTTAATCCTTGTGCGAAAGCTCAAGTATGCCAAATATATT
>JAOAUK010000014.1 GCA_030157655.1 Polynucleobacter sp.
GTTTGGATTGGACATAACAACTCTCTAAGTAATGGGAAACTGGTTGCAAAGCTAGGTCAATGCCCTAGCTTTAATTGAATGTTTCTATTGTATCCTCTAGGAATCATCTATAAATAAATAAAAATATGAGCGCAAAACCACGCACAGTTTTCATCGTTTCAGACGGAACCGGCATTACAGCGGAGACATTCTCTCAGTCCATTTTGGCACAATTTGAGCTGCCTTTCAGACAGGTCAGAATGCCCTTTATTGATACGGTGGATAAAGCCCATCAGGTGGTTCGAGAAATCAATGATTACGCCAAAACCTCGGGTCTACAACCAATCGTTTTTACTACTTTGGTTGATTCCGAAGTCAATGCTGTGGTTTCTGCATCCAATGGTGTGATGATGGACATGTTCCAGACCTTCATCGTGCCACTTGAACAGGCGCTTGGCATGAAATCCACCCATGCAATTGGCCGCTTCCATAACAATGCAGACACGGATTCTTATAAGAATCGTATCGAAGCAATCAATTTCTCGCTAGCTCATGATGATGGTCAGTCCAATCAAAATCTAGCCGATGCAGATGTCATTTTGGTGGGAGTATCTCGTAGCGGCAAAACGCCAACCAGCCTATATTTGGCTATGCAGTACGGCCTGAAGTCAGCCAACTACCCGTTGATTCCGGATGATTTTGAGAGAAATCAGATGCCGGTTGATATCCAACCGTATCGCAAGAAGCTATTTGGACTCACTATCGACCCTATGCGCCTTTCTGAAATCAGAAATGAACGTCGGCCTGGTAGCAACTATGCCAAACCAGAAAACTGTCGTTATGAGGTGAGCGAGGCTGAGGCGATGATGAGAAAACATGGCATCCCATGGCTGTCCACAACAAATAAATCAATTGAGGAAATTGCCACCACCATCTTGCAGGAAATCAAACCTGACAGACCTAACTACTAATAGCAATAATTTTCAATCTTGAGATTCGCGACGCACTCGACGCATCTCAAATAAACAAATCGCCGTTGCTGCGCTGACGTTCAGAGACTCCACACAGGGATCTTGGGGCACGATGACTCCTTTGGCTATAGCCAACAATTCAGCATCCACCCCAGCGCCCTCATTACCAAAAACCCAAGCATGAGGTTCTAGCAGCTCATCGCCCAAATCATATAAATCTTGGTCAGCAACTAGACTGGTGGCAAGCAAAGGAATTGTTATTTTTTCGCGAATCTGATTTAAGGTCCAAGCCTCAAATATTTTTAAGTGTCGGTGAGCACCCATAGCAGCTCTTAAGACTTTGGGCGACCAAACTTGCGCTGTACCCTTCATACAAACAACATAGGTCAAGCCCGCAGCAGCAGCAGTTCTCATCATAGAACCCACATTACCTGCATCTTGAATGCAATCCAATACCAAGACATCTTTTTTCAAAGCCGCTGGAAACTCATGCTTAGGCATACGTATACAAGCCATGATGGGGGGCGCATTCTCTAATTCTGATAGCTTTTTCCATAATGACTCATCTAGTATGTATAGATCAGTACTTGGCACAGCAGCCAACTGCATATCGATGACCGCAGCAATTTCAGGCTGTTCCATACCAGCTTCCGTAGTGAATATCTCAACCATGTCTTCACTAGCTAACCAAGCTTGAGCCAAGTGAATACCTTCAATCACTGCTAGACCAAGCTCTTGACGATTTTTATTAGCCTTAGCACCACCTTCCAATAAAACCTTGAGGCGTTTAACTAATGCATTATCACTAGAGCTGATGTATTTGGCGTCTTTCATAGCAACTTAGTTTCCATCACTTCTCTAACCGGCGCAAATGTTTTTCGATGTGCAGGACACGGTCCAAATTCTTTCAAAGCTGCAAAATGCATTGGCGTTGGGTAACCCATGTGCTGATTAAAACCATACATAGGGTATGCCTCATGTAACACCTGCATGTCTCGATCTCTGGTGACCTTGGCCAATATAGATGCCGCAGATATAGCCTGAACCTTGCTGTCCCCCTTCACAATCGCTTCCATCTCGATATTTACCTTAGGGCAACGATTGCCATCAATCAAAGCCTTATCAGGAAGACGGCCCAAGGTTTTTTCTAGGCCCTCGATGGCACGCTTCATCGCCAACATGGTGGCTTGCAAAATATTGATTGAGTCAATCTCAATTGCAGAAGCCTCTGCAATGCACCAAGCCTTAGAGTCGCGAATAATAAGATCAAACAACTCATCACGAACTTTGGCAGTTAATTTCTTGGAGTCCTTCAGGCCATCAATAGGCTTACTAGGATCCAATATCACAGCAGCAGCTACAACTGATCCAGCAAGTGGCCCCCTACCAACCTCATCAACACCACAAACCCACTCAAATTGATCAGGCATTGATCACTTCCGAAATAACGTTTGCCACCAATTGCCCCGTAGGCAAACGTAATGTTTCATGCATTCTTGTAAAACGCTCTTTCAACTCTGTAACCTTTGAAGGTTGATCAAGCCAAGCCAAGGTTGCATGAGCTAACGCATCAGGAGTAGCGGCATCTTGAAGTAACTCTGGCACAACAAACTCACCAGCCAGAATGTTTGGTAGACCCACATACGGTAAATAAGCTTGTCGCTTCATGATCCAAGCTGTTAAAGCTGGTACCTTATATGAAATCACCATGGGCTTTTTCCACAAAGCAGCCTCTAAGGTTGCTGTACCGCTGGCAATTAGAACCACATCAGCAGCCTCCAATGCCAAACTAGCTTGACCATCTAACAGATGAATCACTATATGAGGGTGGCGCTGCTTAAGCTGATTAGTTAAGTCTTCAATCGCAGGCTTTAGACTTTGCGTAGCAATAGGCACAACAAACTCAATACCCTGCTGATGTTGCTCAAACATCTTACCTATGGCTTCAAAAAAACCAGGCGCAACCATGGCAATCTCTGATTTTCTACTGCCTGGTAACACTGCCACCAATGCAGAGCCTTGCTTCACATTTAATTTTCTTTTGGCACCATCAGTATCAGGCACCATAGGAATAGTTGACGCTAAAGGATGCCCCACATAAGTTGACTTGATTCCCGCTCTATCGTAAATCTCAGACTCAAAAGGAAAGATGCAAAGCATATGGTCAACGGATTCTTTAATCCCCTTAATACGACCACCACGCCAAGCCCAAATTGAAGGGCTAATAAAGTGAATTGTTGGTATACCTGCGGCCTTCAGCTTTTTTTCAACACCCAAGTTAAAGTCAGGGGCATCAATACCTAAATAAGCTTTAGGTGGATGCATCATCAATTCTTTAATGAGCGACTGCCTCACAGATAAGATGGCTGGCAGTTGCTTGATGGCTTCAACATAACCACGTACTGCCAAGGTTTCCATAGGCCAAAGCGCATCAAAACCCTCAGCAATCATCTTAGGGCCGCCGATACCTCTGGTTTTTAAATGCCCTAGCTGTGACTCTGACTTGATGGCTGCCAAAACACTGGCAGCCAACATATCTCCAGAGGGCTCACCAGCTACACAGGCAAGATAAGAACTATCTACAGACTGATTAGCGGGCGATGCCGCGCTGTGAAGCGGCGATGAAGTCATGGAATATTCTTAATTTTTCTGCTGTTTGAGTTTCAGTAGATTGTTTTTGGTCAGCTAAACTAGCAATTGCTTTTTTAGCATCTTCAAAGCTTAAGCCTTCTTTGTATAAAAGTTTATACGCTTGCTTAAGCGCTGTGATCGTCTCAGGATTAAATCCACGACGCTTTAAGCCTTCTGCATTTAAACCATGCGGTTCAGCAATAGGGCCAGAAGCAATCACATAAGGAGGCAAATCCTGCACTAACTTGGATGCACCACCAATCATTGAATGCTCACCAATACGCACAAATTGATGAACACCTGACATACCACCCAAAATGGCATGATCATGCACATGCACATGGCCAGCAATCTGAGCATTATTTGAAAAAATAGTATTGTTGCCAACCACACAATCATGAGCAATGTGTACATATGCCATGATCCAGTTGTCATTACCAATCTTTGTAATACCCTGATCTTGAATCGTGCCGGTATGCAAGGTGGTGAACTCACGAATCATATTGCGATCGCCAATGATTAGCTGAGTTGGCTCACCGCGATACTTCATATCTTGTGGAGCACCACCTACTGAAGCAAAGTGACCAATCTTGTTCTCTACGCCAATAGTTGTACAACCCTCAACAACGGTATGCGCGCCGATTTGTGTCTTTGCGCCAATTTTTACATTGGGACCAATGACTGCGTATGGGCCGATTTCAACACCCTCTGCAATTTCCGCTTTGGGGTCAACAATGGCGGTTGGATGTATCAACGCCATTATCAAGCTTCCTTTTTACGAATCGTACACATCAAGTCTGCTTCAGTAACCACCACATCATTGACCGTAGCAAAAGTTTTGAATTTCCAGATGCCACCTTTAAATCGCTCAATCGATGCATTCAGAATCAGCTGATCACCAGGAGTTACAGGCCTTTTAAATCTTGCATTATCAATACCAACAAAGAAATATACAGAATCATCCACTGAATCTTGGCCAAAAGTTAATAAGGCAGCGGTCTGCGCCAAAGCCTCCAAAATTAGAACTCCAGGCATAACAGGAAACTCAGGAAAGTGCCCCGTGAATTGCGGCTCATTCATAGTGACATTTTTAAGTGCTTTAACGCGCTTACCTGTTTCAAGCTCCAAAACTCGATCCACCAATAAAAAAGGATAGCGATGCGGAAGCATCTTCAAGATCTGATTAATATCAAAATTTACTAATTCACTCATGGCAATCCCTTTATTTCTTTTCTTCAGTAATTGTTTTAATTTGTTTTTCTAAATCTTTAATCTTTTGTCGCATTTTATCCAAGCCGCGCAAAATGGCAGCATTCTTTTCCCAATCTGCATGAGGCAGCATGGGGAAAATACTCGTGTAATGCTGGCCTGGTTTTTCGATGGAACGAATGATCGTCGTTCCACCTGAGATCGTTGTTCTATCTGCTATCTTTAAGTGTCCGGAAAAACTAGTAGATCCACCTATCATGCACATACTGCCAATGGTTGTGCTACCTGCTACCGCAGTATTACCAGCAATCACAGTCAAACTACCAATGTGTGCATTGTGCGCAATCTGAACCAAGTTATCAATTTTGCAACCGTGATCGATTTTTGTGTCTGCCAAGGCACCTCGATCTACCGAAGTATTTGAACCAATCTCCACATCATTACCAATGACCACTCGACCAGTTTGGGGAACCTTTACCCATTCTGCAGCAGCCAAGTCAGGAGCAAAACCAAAACCATCAGAACCGATCACCGTACCACTATGGATAATATTTCTATCACCCAATTGGCAGTTGTAATAAATAGTCACATTGGGATACAGCAAAGCATCATCACCAATCGATGCATACTCACCCACATGTACTTGAGAAACCAAAACTGAGCGTTCACCAATCTTTGCACCCTTAGCCACAAAGCACAAAGGGCCAACGTGCGCTGAGCTAGCAATATCAGCACCTTCTTCAATCACAGCACTAGGATGAACCCCAGGCAAATACTGAGGTGTGGCGTTTTTAGCAAACTCCTGTGCAATTCTGGCGAATAATGCATAGGGATTTTTGTGAATCAAAAAGCTTCTTTGACTGTCAGCACCACACGCAACCAAAAACTCGTAATCAGCCTCAGAAAGAATCAGGCCCGCGGCTTTACTAGCGATTGCCTCGTTGCGATAAAGGGGATTTGCGAGAAAAGCTAGCTGATCTGCGCCAGCTTGATTCAATGGCGCAAAGCTAGAAACCTGGGCCTTGCCATCGCCCGCTAAGCGAGCCGAATAGCGTTCGGCTAACTCAGCAATGGTTGGCATCAGAAACCTACTAGAAATAGTTAACGAAGGTTGTTAAGAGCCTTGATAACGTCATCAGTCACTTCAATCTTTGGACTAACGTAGGCAGCCTCTTGCACAATTAAATCAAGTTTTCTTTGCTCAGCAACAACTTTAAGAGCCTGATTAGCTTTTTGAGCAATCTTTGAACGCTCTTCAAAACTGCGTTGATTTACATCTTCAGTAAATTCACGTTGCTTACGTTGCAATTCACGGTCTGCATCGGCTAATTCACGTTGCTTGCGCACACGATCAGCATCAGGCATTACTGCAGCATCCTTATCTAATTTCTCTGCAGCAGTTTT